>MHAK01000075.1 GCA_001802945.1 Ignavibacteria bacterium RIFCSPLOWO2_12_FULL_56_21
CAGGAGCATATTTCGTCCGGTCGATGAGCGGGACTCTCTGACGCGTCAACGCCAGTGCAACCGGACCGGATCGGTGCTCGATGGCCATGCGCCAAGCGACCACGACTTCATTCGCATCTGCCGGACGAATGAGCGTCATGTTCGGAATGGAGCGCAACGACGCAAGCTGTTCGACGGGCTGGTGTGTCGGTCCGTCTTCGCCCAATCCGATGCTGTCGTGCGTGTACACGTAAATGGGACGAACGCCCATGAGGGCTGCCAACCGGATGGGAGGGCGCATGTACTCGGAGAAAATAAGAAACGTGCCGCCGTACGGAATAATTCCTTCGGTCAACGCGAGGCCGTTGAGGATCGACCCCATCGCATGTTCGCGAACGCCGAACCTGATGTACCGGCCGTCCGGCGCGGTTGCCTGAAAATTTCCGAATCCTTTCACGAGCGTGTTGTTGGACGGCGTCAGGTCTGCGGAGCCGCCGATCAACGTGGGCAAATGCGGGGCAATGGCGGTCAGGACCTTGCCCGATGCTTCACGCGTCGCCATCGGATCCGTGAACGTCGGCAACGCGTTCCGCCATGCGTCGCCAAATTCTCCCCGCCCCGCCGCTTCGAATTCGCTTGCCAGGTCGGGGAAACCCGTCCTGTACGCCTCGAAGTCTGCGTTCCATGCCGACTCCAGTTCCGCCCCTTTTTCGACGGACCTTCGGAAATGGGCGAGGGCTTCGTCGGGAATGACGAACGATTTCCCTGGGTCCCAACCGAGCTTCTCTTTTGTCAACTTTACTTCGTCCTCACCCAGCGGTGAACCGTGGGCTTCGGATGTGTCCTGCTTGTTCGGGCTGCCGAATCCGATGTGCGTTCGTACCATGATGAGGGAAGGCCGGTCGGACTGCTGACGCGCCTCCATGATGGCCCGATGGAGCAAATCCGTATCGTTGCCATTCTCGACTGTTCGAACGAGCCAACCGTATGCCGTGAACCGGCGCCCCACTTCTTCCGTGAACGCGAGACTTGTCGGCCCGTCGATGCTGATCTTGTTGTCGTCGTAGAGATAGACGAGATTGCCAAGCTTGAGATGTCCGGCAAGGGAGGCTGCTTCGGAGGCCACGCCTTCCATCAGGTCGCCGTCGCTGACGATCGCATACACGTGATAATCGAGCAGGGGATATCCCGGCTTGTTGTATCTCGCCGCAAGAGCTCGCTGGGCGATTGCCATGCCGACGCCGTTCGCGAATCCCTGTCCCAACGGCCCCGTCGTCGTTTCGACACCGGGTGTCAGATGATATTCAGGATGTCCCGGCGTCTTGCTCCTCCACTGTCGGAAGTTCTTCAGTTCATCGAGCGAAAGGTCGTACCCGGTCAGGTGAAGGAGGCCGTACAGGAGCATGGAGCCGTGTCCGGCCGATAGAATGAACCGGTCCCGGCCCGCCCAACGCGGATTGGCCGGATTGTGGCGCAGGTGACGCGTCCAGAGAACATACGCCATTGCGGCGGCGCCCATCGGCATGCCGGGGTGGCCGGACTTTGCTTTTTGGACGGCGTCGACGGCGAGGAAGCGGAGGGTATTGATGCAGAGCTGGTCGAGCTGAGGCGTCGTGGTCAGGGGAATCTCCTTGCGGTCAATTGAAAGAGTTCGACGCCCTGAAGATACAAAAAGTTTTGGGACGATTTTAGGGGATATGCATTGCTCCGAATGGAGAAACAAACCGCGAATGTACGCGAATGGGAATGTCAGATGTAGTATTGGTGCGAATTCGTGAAGATTCGTGGGCACCATTCTTTCATCGTGTGGCCGGATTTCATTTTGGCGACGCCGCCGCAGGCTCGATCCTGTACGAATGCGTGATCTTTACGCTTGCGCCGACGATGGCGCTGACAGAGCAATACTTTGTGGTCGATAGCTCGATGGCCCGCTCAACGTCGGCGGGATTGATCCCGTCGCCGTAGACAACATACTCCACATGAACGTCTGTGAAGATCTTTGGGTATTCATCCCTGTCGTGCGCCTTGACGTTGATCTCGAAATGCCTTACGGGAGAGCGCTTCTTTTTGAGGATGGGAATGACGTCATTTGCAGTGCATCCTGCAAGCGCAATCAATAACAGTTCTTTCGGCGTCGTTCCCGCAAGACTGCCGCCAAATTCAGGTTCTCCGTCCAGGACGACCCAGTGATTCGATTTCAACGATCGGCCGACAAGAGTAACGCCCGCGACCTGGCTAAGATGAATGTTCTTTTCGGAGGGCATGACAGGTGGTTAGAACGTTAAATGGTTAAATGGTTAAATCGAAGAACGAGTCCATGCAGTGTTGCGGCTTGAATGTACTGAGGAATCACGGGAAATTCTGCTGCGGCGGGAGTATCCGCAGCAGAATTCGCCTCCGTACTGCCGATTACTTGAGAGCCGCCTTTTTCGTCGAAAGTTTCAACGCCGCATATATAGGACAGAATCCGACAACAGCAGTCGCGAAGAATACCACCGCAAGCAGACCGAGCACGAGCGCGGCGGTTCCGGAGATCTCGCCGAGAGCATACAGCAGCGCCACGACAATCGCGAAAACTATGCGGATGACACGGTCTGGTGAACCGAGATTGAGTTTCATGCAGGTATCCTCTTTCTTGTAGAAATGTTGAAGATTGAATAGATGGGACAGAATCCGGTTATTCCGGTGACAGCGAACTTGATCATCTTTCCGTGTGATGCGTGAATGTTCTGAGAAGGTTCTCCAATGAATGAAATTGCCTTGACGATTCTGTAAGTTAAGCCCACCAATATTCTCTTCCTTTTATCATGCACTCCCTTCTGCTCATTGCTTTCTCACTTCTGATAATTTCTTCGGTCGATGCCCAGTCGTTGCGCAACGTTGACCTCGTCGATCCTTTCATTGGAACCGGCGGTCATGGACACACGTTCCCCGGCGCAACGGTTCCGTTCGGCATGGTCCAGCTGAGTCCCGACACTCGCACGAAAGGGTGGGATGCGTGCGGCGGTTACCATTTCTCCGATTCGACGATCCTCGGGTTCAGTCACACGCATCTCAGCGGGACAGGAGTCGGCGATTACGGTGACATTCTTTTTGCTCCATATACCGGACCGATCCAATTCGATTCTGCGGGACCTGGAGGCAGGGGGTACCGGTCACGCTTTCGACACGCAACGGAATCGGCGTCGCCCGGTTATTATTCGGTGACCCTGGAAGACTTTCATATCCGTGCCGAACTCACGGCCGGTCGTCGAGTCGGCATGCACAGATATACATTCCCCAAGACGGACAACGCGAACGTCACCGTCGATTTAACGCACGGCATCGGGGACGACGTAACGACCGATGCTGTCATTCGCATCATCAGCGGCCGTGAGATCGCCGGCTGGCGGCGTTCCACAGGATGGGCCAAGGATCAGGTCGTGTACTTTGTGGCCCGATTTTCACAGCCGATGGTGCAAAGCGCGATTCGCGGGTCCGATTCACAAAAGGTCGCTCTCCGGTTCGATATGAGAAGCGGCTTACCTCTTTTGGTGAAAGTCGGCCTGTCGTCTGTGGACATCAAAGGTGCATGGAAGAACCTTGCGGCAGAGGTCGACCACTGGGACTTTGACAAAGTGAAAGAGACCGCGCGGGAGGAGTGGGAAAAGGCGTTATCGCGCATCGAGATAACAGGCGGATCTCCCGCGCAAAGACGCACATTCTTTACGGCCCTCTATCATACGATGATCGCGCCGAACGTCTTTTCCGACGTGGATGGACGTTATCGTGGAATGGACGGAAAGATCCATACGGCAGAAGGATGGGTGCGATATTCTGTTTTTTCCCTCTGGGATACGTTCCGTGCCGCACATCCGCTGTTTACTATCCTCGAACCGGACAGGACCAACGATTTCGTCAAGACGTTCCTCTCTATATATAAAGAGAGCGGAACTCTGCCGGTGTGGGAATTGGCTGCGAACGAAACATGGTGCATGATAGGGTATCATGCGGTCCCCGTTATTGTCGACGCCTACGCAAAGGGGATCAGAGGATATGACGTGAACCTTGCCTTCGAGGCCGTGCAAGCGAGCGCTCAAAAGGACCATTTCGGGCTGAACTTCTGCCGTGTCTCCGGGTATGTTCCTTCGGAAAAGGAATCCGAATCGGTTTCCAAGACGTTGGAATACGCGTACGACGATTGGTGCATCAGCGAGTTCGCACGTCTGATGGGAAAGGAGGATGTGCGCCGCGAATACGCGCGTCGTGCGCAGAATTACCGGAATCTCTTCGACCCGTCGACGGGATTCATGCGGCCGAAGCGGAACGGCGGATGGGCTGAGCCGTTTCGTCCGCTTGCAGTGACGGTCGATTATACCGAGGCGAACGCATGGCAATATCTCTTCTTCGCGCCGCACGACGTTCCCGGAATGATGGAATTGCACGGCGGTCGCGAAGGATTCGTGAAGAAGCTCGACGAAATGTTCACAACATCATCGACGCTGGAGGGAAGGCATCAACTCGACATCACGGGCCTCATCGGACAATACGCCCACGGCAACGAGCCGAGTCATCACATTGCGTATCTGTATGCGTATGCAGGGGAACCGTGGAAGACCCAAAAGATGGTCCGACGCATCATGAACGAGTTCTACTCGGAGTGGCCCGACGGCCTGATCGGCAATGAGGACTGCGGACAAATGTCCGCGTGGTACGTTCTCAGCGCGCTCGGGTTCTATCCGGTGAATCCCGGTCAACCCGTGTATGTCTTCGGTGCTCCTCTGTTTGAAGGATTCAGGGTCTGGAACACGAGACGGGGGAAGGATCTGGTGATGTCCGCTTCGGGAGGAGGGAAAGGACGTCCTTTCATCCAATCAGTACGGTGGAATGGAAAACCACTGAACCGTTCCTGGTTCACTCACGATGAACTGCTGGCGGGAGGGGAGATCCTTGTGACGATGGGGGAGCGGCAGAATGAGGTGTGGGCGTCGGCTCCGGACGAGGTCCCGCCGAGTCCGGTGCGTGAAGCGATCGCGTTGACTCCGGTCGTGTCCCCCGCCCCGACATCTTTCGAAGATTCTCTCTTGGTCTCAGTGACGAGCAGAACTCCAGGTGCCGTCGTTCGGTACACGCTGGACGGAAGCGAACCTGATGAGCGATCAACTGCCGGTACTACAGTAGTTGTCCGCGCGACCTCGACATTGAAAGCGCGTGCATTTGTATCCGGAGGGAAAGCGAGCGGGACAGTGGCGGCCGAGTTCCGAAAGCACGAAAGAGTGGGAACAGTCGTGTCTGTTTCTGGTTACAGCCCGCAGTATGCAGCGAGCGGCAAGCAGGCTTTGGTTGATGGCGTCCGCGGAGTGGTGGATTTTCGGGTCGGCGGCTGGCAGGGATTCGAGGGGACCGACCTCGAGGCGGTGATCGACCTGGGTGTGATAAGGCCGGTCAATTCAATTGCGGCAAACTTTCTGCACGACAACAATGCCTGGATCTTCTATCCGATGCGGGTGAAATATGAAGTATCGGAAAACGGAGTGGATTATCGGACAGTGTACGATTCGCCGACTGATGTCTCACCGAAGACGGAGACTGCTTTCATTAAAGATGTGACCGCCGCCTTACAGAACGAAAAGGCCCGATTCGTCCGTGTATCCGTCCGGAATATTGGCACGTGTCCGCCTTGGCATAAAGGAAACGGCGGTAAAGCCTGGCTTTTCGTAGATGAAGTAGTCGTGCGGTAGAACGCTGCGTGAACGGCTTAGTTCAAAGAACGGCTGCCAATGAGTAATCAAGCGTTCATTGCCTCATCGATCTTTCTCCAAATCCTTTCTTCCCATGCAAGATGCTCCGGTTTCATCAGAACGGAGCGGAGTGATGTCACTGTCGCCCGGTCCTTTAGCATGCCGGCATGCTCGAACATTGCTGCAGGAAGCTCGGCAAGGGCAAGATGCAGTCCGGTACGAGCCGCAGCTTCGAAAACGCGGCGGGATTTTGTGGAAGCCTCAGAGCAGCTCTTTGCTCGCACTGTCCACGTGAGAATATCCAGCTCCGGCGCGAATGGCGTGACGAAGCGTTTGTCAGCCTCCATGCGCCGATGCAGCGCAATGGCGGCCGATCGACCTGCAGTGAGTCCCGCGCCAAATGTCCCGCCTTTCTCAAGCGGAAGGAGGCGCTGCGTCGCCCACAGCGCGACCGCTGCGGCTCCCGGACGGGAACACTCAAGGCTGATTTCCCCCAGGTGCAATTCCCTCGATGTGAAGTAGGTGTACGGTGAATCGTGCTTGTACAACGTGCCGACTGCCGGATCTCGGAAAAGAACGCAACCGCAGCCGTACGGCTGAAGCCCGTGCTTGTGCGGGTCGATGACGATTGAATCCGCCGCGCCCATAAGGTCAAAAGCCGATCGTGCGGCGGATTCAAGATTGTCGGCCAACGTGAAATACCCGCCGTAGGCGGCATCGACGTGCAACCGGAAGCGATAATCGCTCCGGAGTTTGAGGATGTCGGGAAGCGGGTCGACCGATCCGGTCGCGGTGGTCCCGAGCGTTGCGACGACCGTTCCCACATCTCCTTTCGCAAGCCGTTTTTCCAATTCAACCATGTCCAACCGACCGTTCCTGTCCGAAGCGACGGGTTCGAACGGAAGCCCGAGAACGGCGCTGATCCTCCCTTGCGTGTAATGCGCCTGGTCGGAGGCGAGGATGACGGACTTGTTCGTAAGTTGTCCGGCAATCCACAGCGCTTCGAGGTTTGCCATTGTTCCGCCGGACGTCAAATGTCCAAGGTGCGACGAATATCCCGCCAACCTGGCAAGCTGAGCGACTGCTTCAGCCTCCATCACTGAACTCGCACGTCCCCCGTCGAGCGCATGGTTGTTCGGATTGATCCACATGGAGAGTGCATATGCAAGACGGGCAACCGGATGCGGCGGCTTGAGCATCTGTCCCGCATACAGCGGATGAAAGTACGGAAACTCACGGCCCATTCTGGAGGCGACTTCAAGTAAGACCTCCGCGATAGCCTTTGTGTCGCGGGTCGGACGGTCGACGGAAGGAAGTCCGGCATATTCCGACTGCAGCCGTTCAAGCGCCTGTCGTAGAAGGTCCGTAGAGTCGATGTCAAAGTGCGAAGGAGGTTTCATTTTGATCACGAAATTGTATACTTCTTGGCGATCTTGGCTTCCTTGGCAACTTGGCGTTACATGCTTTGACTCATCACTACTCTTGTCAGCATCATGCCGAAACTGACTACAAGATTGCCCAGCCTGCGACGGCCCCTCCAAGGACGATCCAGACAGAGTTCACATTGAAACGCACGATGCATGCCAAAGCAACGAGTGTAAGAAGTGCGGATGTCCAGGATGCGATCGCTGCAAGAGACAATCTGACCGTTACGGCCATAATGAGCGCCACGGATGAGGCCGTCACCGCGTCGAGGAACGACGTAAAGTACGGATTCCGCTGAAGACGCGGCAATATTGGATTGAGCAGCGCGACATACACAAATGAAGGGAGGAAGATGGCGGCGGTCGCGACGATTGCCCCCGGTATGCCGAGGATCTGGAAGCCGACGAATGTCGCCGTCGACAGCACGGGCCCGGGGGTGAATTGGCCCACCGCAATTGCATCGAGGAGTTGTTGTTGTGTCAACCATCCACGGTTGTCAACGAACTCCCCCTGCAGGAATGCCACGAGAACGTACCCGCTGCCATAGAGCACCGCGCCGATCTTCAGGAACGACAGCCCTAGACCGGCAAGCGTGATCCCGGACCCCGTTGCGGCGGCGAGTGTGGGTGCGGCCATCCAGAGCATTGCGCCCGATCCTTGAACGCCGGTCCGTCGTTTGTTCCACATCGTCCATGCCGTTCCAGCGAGACCGCCGGTTGCCAGACAGACGATCTCTCCAACTCCTGCGAGTGATGCGCCGAGAACGCCTGCGCCGACTCCCCACAAGACCGGCGTCGTGAACGCGGTTTTTCCGAAACGATACGCCGCCGCGGCGATGATTGCAAGGACTGCCGGTTTTGTACCGCGCAGGAATGGTTCGACAGAAGGAAGCGCACCGTACTGGCCGTACGACCAGGCGATCACTCCGGTGACGAGGACCGCTGGCAGAATGAACGACGCCCCGGCGACGATCAGTCCAAGCCAGCCGGCGCGAAGAAAGCCGATGTGAATGGCCATCTCCGTGGAATTCGGGCCGGGGATAATGTTTGTGGCACCGACCAGCTTCAGGAACGATTCCCGCGTGAGCCAGGAACGTTTTCCGATCACTTCATCTTCCATCATCGCGATGTGAGCGGCCGGACCGCCGAAACCGATCGCTCCGAGTCGGAGGAATACGCCTGCAACCTCAAGCAGAGGGGCCTTCATGGGTGCGGTGCCGGAGACCACTGCTGGTTCATTACGGGAGGTGTTGTTAGATGAACGACGACCAAAAGGAATGTCGTCAACCCTTTTTCGAAATGCCACCGATTGTCATCTTCCTCTTCCTCTCCTTATCTTGCTCCGTTCATTCACCATTCGTGTCAATTCGTAAAGATTCGTGTAGATTCGTGGAACAATCTTTTCATAAGATCCGACCTTGCTCCACAGGGACGAACCAAAAAACACATCCCCTCCCATCACCATGACCACTCTGACCCGCCGTTCATTTCTTACCTCCGCAGGACTTGCCGCAGCCGCAACGACGGTGGCCGGCTCCGATCTTTTTGCATTCCTCCCACCCTCGTCCAGAAAAGTGGCGGTGTTCTGGGACAACGGTTTTCCCGCCGCAGATGGTCTTGACGTGTCGCGCGACGATCTTTCCGCAGCACTTCAGGGACTCGACGTCACGTTCCTGCCGGCAGAAAAGCTCGGTTCCGACTTGCCGACTTCTTCTTTCCATCTGCTCGTGCTTCCGTATGGCTCTGCCTTTCCGCGGGACGCATGGAAGGAAATCCTGGGATTTCTGGAGCGGGGAGGAAATCTCTTGTCGCTCGGCGGGGTTCCATTCCGTATACCGTGTGCGAAGGCGAATGGAAAATGGAAGAAGGAAGTGGAATCGACGGCATACCACAAGATCCTGGGGATCACCCAGGCACAAGCCGCGGTATCCGGACGTTCATTGAAGTCCGCTCTTCCCGACGGATCGCTCAAAGTGCTGGAGCAAGGCTGCAAGGTGCAAAATGTTGCAGCGCTCACATATCGGCTGTCGTCGACGCGCGACTATGCGGACGAGGACGGATCCGCCGGACAGCGCGACGCGCGTGTTATTCCGCTTGTCCATGCCGTCGATGATGACGGACACGAAGTCGCTGCGGCGGCAGTTGCAGTCGACAGACTGCTCGGACGTTTCTTCGGTGGTCGCTGGGTCTTCGCACCGTACGAAGGGACGATGACTTCCGATGCAATCCGCACACTCGCCCACATTGCGCTGCAAGGTTCCCTCGAGGCTTCTGTGGCGCCGTTGTTCGCATGTTACCGTCGTGGCGAGGTTGCGTCCGTCAAGGTGCACATCCGAAGGCCGGGTGGATCGCTGGAAGAGATCTTGCCCGATCGCGTCGCAGTCGGCGTGTTCGGCGCGGACGGCAAAAAGGTTGGAGATGTCGACGTTCGACTGCAGGGATCTGGCACCACAATGTCCGGTGAGGCGGCGCTGTCGGGCGCGAAGTTCGCCCGCTTGAGCAGCGGATTCCACCGGCTCGAGCTTCGATGCGAACTGTCGTCGCTCTCGGAAGGAGGGAAGAGATCGGTCGTCGCCCGCTCCGGGTTCTGGAGAGAAGACCGGGCTCTTCTCGCCGCCGGGTCCGCGTTGACCGCCAATGAGGACTTTCTGTTGCGCGACGGAATGCCGTTCGTCGTCACGGGGACGACCTACATGTCGTCGGACGTCCACAGGAAATTTCTGCTGGAACCGAATCCGGGGGCGTGGTACGACGACTTTTCCGCCATGAAAAAGGCGGGCGTCAACGTCGTGCGTACGGGCGTCTGGACCGGATGGAAAAATTTTATGCTTGATGTCGGCCGGATGAACGAGGCGTCGCTCCGGGGTCTCGATGCCTTCATCCATACGGCACGTGCATTCGACATTCCCGTCATCTTCACGTTCTTTGCATTCCTGCCGGAGCGCTGGGGAGGCGTGAACCCGTACTTCGACCCGCGGGCCCTCGAGGCACAAAAGGAATTCATCGGTGCGATCGTCCGACGATACAACGACGTCAAGGACATCGTGTGGGATTTCATCAACGAGCCTTCGTTCTCGTCCCCCGGAAGGCTCTGGAGCACGCGTCCCAATTACGACCAGCATGAACGGGCCGCATGGGCGGAATGGCTGAAGAAGACGTATCCGGCCCCGTCCGATGACGCCCGTGCGGCCATGCTCCAGGAGTTGTGGCGTTCCACGTCCACGGAACCTCTCTCCCTGCCTTTACCCGAAGAATTCAACGATGCGAATATTTTCGGCGATCGGCGGCCGTTGAAGGCAGTGGATTATCGCATCTTTGCGCAGGAAGCATTTGCCGACTGGGTACAGGCCATGACCGCCTGCGTGAAAGCGAACGGCGGAACGCATCAACTCGTTACCGTCGGACAGGATGAAGGCGGAACGTATGAGCGGCCCGGCCCGCAATTCTACGCAGATGCCGTTGACTTTACCTGTCTCCACAATTGGTGGTACAACGACAATCTTCTTTGGGACGGCATCGTTACGAAAGCGCCTGGAAAAGCGAACCTGGTGGAAGAGACGGGGATCATGTTCTATGAACGTCCGGACGGAACGGCGTGGAGGTCGGACCAGGATACTGCAGAGCTTCTTGAACGCAAACTTGTGATTGCTGTCGGAGGGGGTGGGGCAGGATTTATACAGTGGATTTGGAACACAAATCCCTACATGGATTCGGAAAACGAGGCTGCAATCGGATTTTTGCGCGTGGACGGAAGCGAGAAGCCGGAGCTGGGCGTGTTCCGGCGCACTGCATCTTTTCTGCGGAAACACCAACATGTCTTTGTCGGCCGGCAGCGCGAGCAAGTACTTCTCGTTCTGCCCCATTCACATATGTTCTCCGTCCGCAATTATGCGACGGAAGCGACACAACGCGCAGTACGAGTGTTGCACGAATCATGCGGCACAGCGGTACGGTCGGTGTCCGAATACCGGCTCGACCGGATCACGGAAGCACCCCCGATCATCGTTGTGCCGTCGGTGCAATACTTCGACACCGCCGCGTGGGACCGGCTGATTGCGCTCGTCCGCAGCGGTTCGACCCTCATCGTCACTGGCGTCATCGACAGGGACGCCCATTGGATGCCGGCGGAAAGGTCGTCGATGTTCGGAAAGCGTACCGGCCTGCGACCCGTGGCGTCCGATGAATATGTAGTGATCGATGCAAGAAGGCACGAGTTAACGTTTCGCAATGAAAAGATCGAACGGCTCCACATGTCGACGGTGGAAGGAGAAAAAGAGGCGCGGGTGATGGTGTATGAGCCGACGGACATTCTGCCCGGGGAAAGAAAGGCGGGGAGCGGGAAGGTCGTATGGTGCCCTCTGCCGCTGGAACTTGCGGTGGAAGAGGAACCGACAACCGCACTCTACCGGTATTCCATGAACCTGGCGGGAGTACGTCCGGACCATACCGTTCGTGCCAATCCGTTGCGGGCGCTTATCCGGACGACGAAGTTCGCGTCATGCACGCTGTACATGGTCGTGAACGAAAGTGAACAGGAAGGAACGGTCAGCGTGAAGGACGAACGATCGGGCGCGATCCTGGAAGTGTTCATGCAACCTCAGCGGTCCACTTTTGTGCTTCAGGATGCGAACAGCGGCAACATGATCGACAAAATGGAGTGATGAACATACTTCTGGAAATAGCGATTGACGGCATCTCCGAAGGGCTTGCAGCCGTGCGTGCAGGTGCGGATCGGCTGGAGGTCTGTTCGCGGTTGGATGTCGGAGGATTGACGCCTGAGGAGAAGCTCGTGCAGTCGCTCCGGAAGGCGATGCGTATCCCGATCTATTGCATGGTTCGGCCGCGGGAGGGAGGTTTTGTGTATTCGCCCGCCGAGTTTCAGCTTATGCTGGCCGACGTCGAAAAATTCAAATCGTGGAAATCTGACGGCATTGTGGCGGGTTTCCTCAAGGCCGACGGGGCCATCGATACTGCACAGACAATAGAGTTCGTCCGCGCTGCGGCTCCACTGCCGGTGACGTTTCACCGGGCGTTCGACGAGACACCCGACCTCTTGCATGCGCTGGAGAACGTGATAGAGTGCGGCGTTGCAAGGATCCTGACGTCGGGGGGAAAAGCGAACGCGTTTGCGGGCAAGTATATGCTCCGCGAGCTGGTCCTGCGGGCCCGTGAGAGAGTCGAGATCCTCGCCGGAGGCGGCGTGCGTCCGTGGAATGTGCGTCGCATCATCGACTCGACAGGAGTCGCGGAAGTGCATTCCGCGGCCCGGGATGAAAAAGGATTGTTCCAGGAATCCGTGGTTGCCGAACTGCGAAAAGAGATCCCCGCCGACAAGCGGCGCTCGGGGTAGGAGTGGAGAGGGCAGACTCCCCGATCACCCCCCCAGTTACTGCTTCGTTTCCCACGTCCTTATAAACGCGATAACATCCTTCAACTGATCTTCCGAGAATGTCTTCTCAAACGGAGGCATCCGCAGTCCCAGGTTTCCCCCCCGAATGAACGTCAGAAGTTCTTGTTCATTTAGGCTGCCGGCAACCTCGGCAAGCTTCACGTTCGTGAATCCCGTCCCTTTTCCTTCCGCACCATGACACCGAAGGCAGGCGCTGCCATAGATATCCTTTCCCCGCGCCGCTCCTGAACCCGTTGTGATCGCCTGGCTGTATGTGTGCGCCGCTTCCGGCCTCGGAATGGCCGGCAATGTCTTCAGATATGCGTAGACGGCCTTGACGTCCATGCTGTCCCAGAATGCGAAGAGCGGATACGGCATATGGGGCACGAGCGTCCTTCCATCGGGCCTGACACCGTATTGTACCGCTTGGAGAAAATCGTTCTCTGTCCATGCCCCGATGCCCGTTTCTTTGTCCGGCGTAAGGTTCGACGCATAGGTCCAGATACCGTCTCCTTCGGCTTCGCCAAAATTGATCGAACTGCCGGCGAAACCGCTGTCTGGATAGAATGACCCATCCATCAGGTTGCGCACCGAGTGGCAGTCAGAGCACAATCCGGCGTTCGAAGAGACATATTTTCCCCATTCGGGAGTGACGCCTCTCGGCGGCGTAATGATTGGAGTAGCGATCTCGGGTGCCGGTTTCAGAATACCGACCGTGAAGAACGCCTTCGTCACAAATGTAAGATCATGCTCGGGTATCGCGTTCGATACGGGAGGGATCGACCGAAGATACGCCACGATGGCCAGCGCATCGTCGTCGCTCATACCATGGAAATTGGCGACAGGCATGAGTGGAAAAAGTTTGCGGCCATTCTTCGAAACGCCTTCGCGCACCGCGCGTACGATCTCGCCGTCCGTCCATCCGCCGATACCGGTCGCACTGTCGGGCGTGATATTCGGAGTATAGAACATTCCGAATCCTGGTCCGATCTTGCGCAGGTCGAACGGCTTTCCACCCGAGGGGGGGCTGTTGGGGTCGGCGACAGAGCTGTGACATTCCCAGCATCCGAGTCCGTACTTGAAGAGGAATTCGCCGCGTGCGACGGCCGACGGTTCATGGGAAACGGCCATGACCGGCAATCGCCGGTCGGAGGGGCTGTCCCACGCGAGGACCACATACATCATGAATCCGAGCACGAGAGCCACGATGACGGCCAGGATTCCGAGGAAAATGCGAACAGCGCGGCGGAGGGTCATGCCTTCAACTCCAGTAGGTTGTGTGGGGCGTGAATTGAGCGACGCAAAAATAGGAAAAGGAGGTCGTTTGATGCAAGGGAAATCAGGAGGAGAATGAAGCAGTCGGAAGGGCCTTCAGGCATTGCCAAAAAAAGGTCTCTTTCGCAGTTCCGGCGCAGGTTTCTAGTGCCGCTCCCACTATTAAAGTTTGTGTGGGAGCGAGCACTAGTGCACGTTTCCAATGCTTTAAATCAAGTGGAATGCAAGGTTAATTATTGGAAACGGCACTAGTTCCGGCGCGCGATGAGGAGCGTTAGATCGTCCCGCAACGGCAGATCGCCGCAAAACGCGCGAACAGACCTTTCGATGGCATCGGCGAGGTGGGTCGCAGTAAGGCTTCTATTGCGGAGCACGCATTCTTCCAGACGTTCCTGTCCATACAGTTCGCCCGCCGCATCCACCGCCTCAGTCACGCCGTCCGAAAAAACTACAACGGTATCGCCCGGGGACATCGGCACAGCCTCCTCTTCAAAGAAGAGGTCGTCGAGGATGCCGAGAATGGTCCCCCCCATGGTCAATCTGCGAAGCTCTCCCGAGGATGTCACAAGGATCGGCTGTTCATGTCCCGCGCTCGAATACACGAGCCAATGCTTGGACGCGTCGATGATGCCGTAGAACAGGGTCACGAATTTTCCTTCGGAAATGCTTTGACGAAGAAGTCTGTTCGTCCTTTGGAGTATCCTGCGGGGAGTCGCCCCGACCAGCTGGTTACTGCGGAGGATCGCCTGAAGGTTCGCCATGAGCAGCGCCGCCGGCAATCCTTTTCCCGTGACATCTCCCAAACACAAGGCCGTGCGAAACTCATCGATGGCGATGAAGTCGAAATAGTCGCCGCCGACCCATTGCGCCGACGTCGTCCGGCCGACGATATCGTATCCTTCAATATTTGGGGGAGCCTGGGGAAGCAGGCTCATTTGCACATTGCGGGCGGCTGACAGTTCCTTCTCGAGCGCGATCGACTGGCGCTCGAGTGCATAAAAGCGCGCATTTTCGAGCGCGAGCGCGCTGTGGACGGATAATGCGGAAATGAGCTCTTCGTCTTCCTGCGTAAACACTCCTTCCCGCTTATTGAGAAGCTGGAGTACGCCGATCGTGCGGCCGTCTTTGTTCCTTACCGGCAGACACAGGATAGACCGTGTGCGGTAGCCCGAGCGTGCATCGAATTCCGGATTGAAGCGCGGGTCGAGATACGCGTCGTCGATGCGAAGGCTCTCGCCCGAGGCGGCGACGGTGCCGGCAATGCCGCGGCCTACCGGAAGACGGATCTCGACGAGCTTGGAGCCGCGGAGAATCTTCGACCAAAGCTCATGTTTCGCCTCATCGAGAATATACAGCGTGCCTCCCTCGGCGTCGACCGTTTTCAGCGCGGCGTCGAGGATGATCTGGAGGAGGAGGTCGAGATCGAGCGTGGAATTGACGTTGCGGGCTGCGTCGATCAGGCGGCGAAGCTTAAGTACTTCGGCGGCATCGGCGGTGGCAATGCGTCCGATCTGATGGACGTGATGATGACTGAGCGCCCGCAATCGCACACTAAGGACCTGCAGCAATCGCTGGGCGACATCGGGATGTTCGGTCAGGAGTTCCACAAAGGCGGTCCGGGGAAGCTCATACGTAACGACGTTGTCCAGAGCGATAACATCGGATGAGCTGTGACGTCCGTCGAGAAGTTCCAGTTCCCCGAAGAAATCGCCGATGTGGCGGATGGCGAGGAGAGTTTGTTCTCCGCTGCGGTCAGCGCTGAGCTTGACGCGCCCCTCGGCAATGAGATTGATGCCGTCCGGAACCGTGTTGCGTCCCAGGATCGTCGTCCCGGCCGGCCAGCGCCTTTCGATGAGCAAAGGACGTAATCGCTCGAACGTGTCGTCGCCGACAGTCTCAAACAGAAGATTGTACCGGACCCGGTCGCCGGGAGATCGATGCATGGGTGGAGGCGAACCCGATTAGCGCAGGTTGGTGGGAGATTGGGATGGTCCCTGCTTCCGTCCCGACTGTAGCTTCTCGCCGATCCAGGCACCAAAGAGGCTGAGCAGACCGACGATGACGGCCGTCACTATCATTGGCATCAACGTCTGTGCGCCGCGTACGTGCGGTGAGGAAAAATGAAACACAAAAAACCAGCCAACCATGAGAAAAACGCCGGCAACTGCGGGTTCTCGGATCGTCACTCCGGGCGAGAGGAAGCCGGCCACTCCGGCAACGATGACGACTCCGGCGAAAGACCAGATACCCACGAAGAGATTTCCGATCTCCGGCGGCAAGACGCCGCTTAGGAGACCTCCGACGAGATAGATCGGCAAGAAATACAGGAACAAGAAGAGTACGAGCGTCAATCCTACCCAATTCCAGTCGAAGCCCGGATGCTCAGGTTGTAGTGCAGGTTGATCCATCTCGATCTCCAGGTGGACGGTTGGCGCATGAAGATACGTGAATCTTCTCAGAAAAACTTTACGCGGCAGTGTTTACAGCGTTGGCCGGGCCAGGGAGAAACGCCCATGTACCGACCGCAGTTTGTGCATCGCCACAGGACCCAGTCAACGAGCACGACTCCGATGAACATCAATCCGATGAGGCCAAAGGACACCTCCGGGCCGTTAATCTCGTAGTTTGGTCCGAGGACAACCGCGGTCAATGCGAACCCGAAAAAGAAGAAAATTCGAAAGACCATATTGCTGGTCATTTTCTGCTTCGCCTTCGGAGCCGGCTTTTGCAACTTGGGGGCGTATCGGGCCGACGAGAACTGGCCCCCTCCCGGGGCCGGCGGTTTCTGGCCGGGTACCGCAGGAGGACGCATTCCGGGCGGGACTGGCGGACGCATGCCGGGCGGCACGGGGGGCCGCTTTCCCGGAGGGCCGGATGGAGGGCGTAAAGCCATGAAGCTAAGGTAAGGGATATTTCGGATTTATGAAGTGGGGTGATTGGTTAAACGGTCAACTGATTACTCCATACTCTCCGCGATCTTCGCTTTCATCCCCATAAACCACTGCCGCACTTCTTGCACGTCATCCCCGGCCAGATGCCGCGCGGAAGATATCCTCTGCAGTTCGGACACCTCCACAACCGCCATTCGATCCATGCGGTTATGGCGGCAGTACCGAACACGATCCAAAGAAATGTGCTTTCGGGTATTTGTCCGTGCGCGGCAAGGATGATGAACAACACGAGTAAAGCGGTGCCTGCGAGAAAGCGGACAAGGACGATCATCAAGATCGATCGTCGCGGTCGAAGCTCCACCTCGATACCCGTGTTTTGTTCCGCCGTGGTGTCGAGTCCGAAGATCGCTTCGCCGCACCGTTCGCAATAATCGGGACGGACCGCATTCCCAGGATACTTGCCGCACTGAGGACACCGCCAAAAAGCCAGCGTCAATCCGGCATAGCCAAGGGCAAAAAAGGCGAACAGCATCATGCCCGGCGTGACAGTCAGGATGCCGGCAAGCCAGATAACATGGGACAGGAGTGCGCCGATCAACGTGGTCAAACGCAGTCGGTATATCCAAACGATCTTCCGGGGAAGCTCGCTTTCACCGGAGAAGAGTCCTGAGAACATTGAGAGAGGGAGATCCGGAAATGGAATGTTGGAATAGTGGAAAGGTGCAACTGTTTTCCTGCATCTGTCCCCTATTTCATTTTCAACACTGCCAGTAGTTTGCGCTTTGATCGTTCAGGAAGCTTTGGTGTCTGTTCAATGCGATACAAATGCACGGTCTTCTTTACGCTGTCGAGGTATGCGTAACAATTCGGGCATTCCCGGATGTGCTTCTTGATCGCGCGGCAGCGGGCGGTGTCGAGCTGAGAGTCCAGATTGTCGCAAATGTGCTTCGCGACCTGGGAGCATTTGATGAGTTTCTTCTTCATGATCTCATGTATCCGTCAAGTTGGTTGCGCAGGAACGCCCGGGCGCGATGAAGCCGCGATTTCACGGCGGGGACGCTCAATTTCAGGATCTTGGCTGTTTCTTCCGCCGACCGTTCCTCGACGTCCCTCAGCAGGAACACCATACGATAATCCGTCGGCAGTTTTGCTATCGCACGGTCGAGAGTGGCGCGCATCTCGTGCTGCAGTACGCCGTCCAAAGGCGTCGAGCGCCACGCGGGAAGCGTTTGCACTATGTGCCCTTCATCGTCCCGGCCCGGATTGTCGGTGAATCCTTCTGGCGCGTCGATACTGACTGAAGCGCGCGAAAGCTTCGACTTCCGGGTTTTCATCAGATAGTTGTTCGCCACGATCCGGTAGAGCCAGGTCGAGAACTTTGATTTGCCGTCGAACTGGTTCAGCTTACGGAAAACGTTGACGAACGTGTCCTGATAGAGCTCCTCAGCCATTTCCCTGTTGCGGGAGAGCTTGAAGGCGAATTTGAAGACCAGGTCCTGATAACGTCTCACGAGACTTTCAAAAGCCTGCGAGTCACCGCCCCGGGCACGGGAGATGAGCGCAAGATCTTCGCGTGTGTCGTATGTGGTGCCGGATGACTTCATGAGTTGGATGATGAAAGGATACGGAAGGATTCCCGAAATTAATATAGCCGGCGAATCCTTTCCACCCTTCATGCATCATACTTGAGAATCCCGCTGAATGCGTGCACGAGAGAATGAGCAGCAAAACCTAGGATATTGAAACGAATTACCATCAAGGAGTACCACATGTCGATCCATCTCAATCGTGAACAGTTCATTCAGAAAGTCTTCGATTACGAGAAGAACAAAGAATGGAAATACCAGGGCGACCTCCCGGCGGTCATCGATTTCTGGGCTCCATGGTGCGGTCCCTGCCGCATGGTCGGTCCCATTCTCGATGAGCTCTCCAAAGAGTATGAAGGGAAGATCCACGTCTACAAAGTGAATGTTGACGACGAACAGGAAGTTGCCGGGGTCTTTGGCATCAGAAGCATTCCGTCGATGCTGTTCGTTCCGGCCGCGGGCGAGCCAAAAATGGCCGTCGGCGCGCTCCCCAGAGATGCTTTAAAACAGGCGATCGAGGATGAACTCCTGAAAGTTCAAGCTGCATCGTAACGCACATGGATCTTGACCTTTATCCAGTATTCCTTGGCGCCTTGGCATGATACGATCTTCTTAGGTCGTGGGGTTCCCCGGCCTCGCCCGAGGCCGGTCTCGGCCGAGGGCGGGCTTGGCGGTATTCTTCAATCAAAGTAGGTGCGTGAGTATCCTGCCCTCCGGTCTGCAAAAAACCGGGGGGCTTTTTTTTGTACCTTTGTCTTTCTCACCGGAGACGACGTCGAAAATGTCCAGAATCTTTTCCATCGCACTTTTTACTCTGCTCGGCCCGGGAATGTTGTCCGCACAAACGCCGTCGCCGACGGCTTTGGATTCCCTCTACCTCAAGAACGCAGCCTACGCCCGACTGACGTCCTTCTGGGACATCTACCCCGCGCAAAAAGCGGACGTTGTGATGCTGGGAAATTCGATCACCCAAGGCGTCGCCTGGAACGAACTCCTCCAGCGTCCGATGATCCTGAATCGTGGGATCTCCGGAGACAACCTGGTCGGATTTCTTCACCGCATGAAATATATCACCCGCCTGCCGGCTATACCGTTTGGAGCGAGATGCTTGAGCCGGTTCTGGTCAAATACGGCAGTGCGCGTCCCTGAGCATTGTGCGAAGTATCACTCGGATTGCTTTCGGCCTAATTCCTCGCTAATGTGACCATCCACCGGGAAATCCACATTACCTTCGTGCTTCGAACACTCCCCCTCATAGCCGCGATATCCCTTCTTTTCTCCTTCCGGAGTCAAGGCCAGGTAGCTTATTCGTCGGCCGGCGATCCCTTCCTTTCGTATTCTTGGACGGTCAACAACGGACTTCCACAAACAAGTGTGAACGCGATCCTTCAAAACGCCGAAGGATACCTCTGGCTCGGCACATATGGGGGGCTTGTGCGTTTTGACGGCGTTCAGTTCAAAGTGCTTTCGAAGGTGAGCATCGGCGAGTTGCAGACCTACCGCGTCCTCAGCCTGCTCGAAGGGAAGGACAGCTCGCTTTGGATCGGCACCGAAGCATCGGGTCTCCTTCTCTTTAAGAAAGGGCTCTTCACGCCGATCCAATTCGAAGGCGGGCGTGATTTCGAGGGTCCAGTGGGTACGTTGTCGATGGATTCCACAGGAACCATATGGGTGGGAATGCAACGCGGGGGTCTTTTCAGGGTTGTCAATGACGGCAAGGGAGGGTACACACTTCTGCATACGCCGTTGCAGCCGCAATTTTCCAGGCCGGGAGTGACGTGCCTCTGGAGCGACTTAGATGGAAGTTTGTGGATCGGCGGTACAGGTGCTCTTGCGCATCTCCAGGGAGCGGCTGTCACGACGTACACATTGTCGGTGATAGATTCCTCGGTTAACGTCGTCGCAATGTCCCGTGACATCGCGGATGTCGTCTGGTGTACGACAAGCGACCGAAGGATCTTTCGGATTGTCGGGGAGGCCGCCGAGCGGTATCCTGAGGAGCGGCTGCACGATTCGTACGCATTTGACGAAGTTGTTGACCGCACCCGCCCCGAGCGTTTTCTGGCTTCCATCACGGGCCTGCTGCGATACCATCAGGGCCGGTTCTATAGCATGGGAACGCCGCAATGGAACAATGGGTGGACTTTACGAACGAACTTCATCGACAGGGAAAACAATATCTGGTTCGGGTCGAACACCGAAGGGCTGATGCGCTTCCGGCGGGCGACATTTACAATGCACTCCGTGCTCGGACCCGTACAAAACATCACATCGCTCTCGCGGGGTGCCGGCGGAGTGATCTGGGTCGGATTGAATTGCGGCGGTGTAGGAGTGTTGAATGTCAACGGAACGCCCATGAGGCATCCTGTTTCCGACCTGATGGAGGAGCACTGCGTCTGGAGCGTGCTCGAAGACCGACGCGGTATGCTCTGGATCGGCACGTGGGGTTCCGGTGTGTTCGAACTTGATCCGCGGCGGCCTGGGGCCACCGTGCGCCGTCATTCACGCACGACTGGTTTTCCGGCCGATGTCGTGGTGGCCGCATTGGAATCCGCCGACGGCGCCATCTGGTTCGGAACGATTGACGCGGGGCTCATTCGGTACTCCGCCGGCTCCGTTCGTGCATGGACCACCGCCCACGGACTCCCCGGCAATGAAGTGCGAGCACTGTACGAAGAAGCGCCCGGCCGCCTGTGGATCGGGACAAATCGTGGTCTCGCTCTTCTTCAAAACGATTCCGTGATGACTTTCGGAAACGGTACAGGCATGCCGGCCGCCGCCGTACGTGTGATCACAAAGGACTCTGCCGGGACACTGTGGATCGGAACATACGGTTCGGGCATCGTTGGGTCGGATGGTGAGCGATTCGTGCCGATAACATCGAATGAAGGCCTGTATGACAATGTGGTCTCGCACATCGTTCAGGACCGGAATGGTTTCCTGTGGATGGGATGCAATCGCGGCATCTGGAAGAGCCCCGTTGCAGAACTCCGCGCGGTCTTCGACGGACGGCTTTCGCGGGTGACAAGCATTTTCTACGGGCTGGATGACGGACTGGAGACTCTTGAAACGAACGGTGGATTCCTTCCTACAAACCTCCGCACCGAAGATGGAGACGTTTGGATTCCGACGACCCACGGCGTTGCGCGGGTACATCTCGCGGAAATTCGGGCAAACGTACTTCCTCCCCCGGTGCACATCGAACGCATCACTCTGGACGGCATCGAGACGGATCACTCACGACCGATCGATGTGCACTATGATGTGCAGGATGTCGCAATCCAGTACGCAGCCCTCAGTTTTGTTGCGCCACAGAAGATCCAGTTCCGGTACAGGCTTGCAGGATTCAATCGGGATTGGGTCCAGGCGGGCGACCGTCGGGCTGCCTACTTTTCCCATGTCACTCCGGGAACGTACAAGTTTCAAGTTGTGGCAGCGAACAACGACGGCATTTGGAACGAAGACGGAGCCGAGGTAACGATCACGTTTGATGCTCCTTACTGGGAAACGTGGTGGTTTCGACTCCTCATCGTGGTCGCTCTCATGAGTATGGGTATGCTCGTCGTTTCATCGCGCCTTCGCAGCATCCGGGTCCAGAAGGAGCACCAGGAGGACACATCCCGTCAGCTCATCGAGAGCCAGGAAGAAGAACGTCAGCGGATCGCCGGGGAACTGCATGACGGACTTGGCCAGGAGCTCATCGTTGCAAAGAATCGTGCGCTGCTCGCAGCCCACTACTTGCCGGAGGACTCCGAAGCCCGGAAAGAGATCGTGCAAGTGGCCGACGCCCTGACGAATGCGCTCAAGAACGTTCGCTCCATCGCGTACAATTTGCGTCCGTTCCAGCTTGACCGGCTCGGGCTCACGGAAACGCTTCGTTCGACTGTTCGCACCATCCAACCGGCGACATCGATCACGTTTGAAACGGAAATTACCAACGTCGACGGCCTGTTGCCGCGTGAGGCGGAAATCGGGCTTTTCCGGATACTTCAGGAAGCATTGAACAACGTCGTCAAGCATTCCGCCGCAACGCGGGCATCGGTCATCATTACGAAGGACGAAGAGACCGTCGTCTTACGAGTGCAGGACGACGGCAAGGGATTCGAACACGGCGTTACGGCGGGGGGCAAGCCGGCTTACGGATTCGGCCTTTCGGGGATCATCGAGCGTGTCCGCATGATGGACGGGATGTATAAGATCGCATCCGTTCCGGGAGGTGGGACGACCGTAGCTGTACGGATACCGGTGAGCATTCCTAAGCCGCCGCTAGCCCTGTAGAATGGAGTGCATGCTGCCGGACGTGCTGATGCCGAAGTCCTGGCGCCCCTCTGCTTTCATGTGTACAGTCCCTTTAATGCGGACCCCGGTGACCGGCGTGTCTGCGTCGCACATCTAAATGGACTCACAAAAAATTCCGTGACCTCAGGATTAACCAAACGGCAGACCATTCTGGTTGCAGACGACCACCCGGTCTTTCGGAGAGGTTTGGTGCAGATTCTGGAGGAGCAATTCCCCCGAGCCAGACTCATCGAGGCGGGGAACGGCTCGGAAGCGCTCATCGCCGTCCATGAGCACAAGCCGACCATCGCCATACTCGATGTCGATATGCCGAAACGCAACGGCCTTGAGGTGGCTGCAGAGATCCGCCGCCGCGGACTGTCCATTGCGGTCGTCATTTTGACGATGCACGACAACGAGGAGTTCTTCAATCGCGCGATGGACATTGGCGTCATGGGGTATTTGCTGAAAGACAGCGTCGTCAGCGAGATCACGTCGTGCCTTCAGACCGTGTCGGCCGGGAGACATTACTACACCCCGTCCCTCGGCGAGTATTGGGTCCGACGCGACCAAAACAAGCAACAACAGAAGTCGATCCAGGTCGGACTTTCGGCACTCACGCCGACCGAACGGAATATTCTGAAGCTCATTGCCGGGAATAAAACGACCCGGGAAATCGCGGAAGACCTCTTCATAAGCCCGAAAACAGTAGAAAATCACCGATCAAACATCGCCGGGAAACTCGGCTTGCGGGGGAATAACGCCGTTCTCCGCTTTGCGCTCGAGAACAAGTCCCGGTTGTGACCCGCATCACGTGATCCAGGGACTCGGTAGGGGCTGCCACCTACGAGGATGAGGAATCGCCCCCATTGAAGCCCCTGTCTATTCTCACGTTATTAAAGGGTCCAATTCGAATCATCCACAGGAGAAGTCCGCGTGAAGGTGTTGGTCGTTGACACGAATCCGTCCCTCCGGGGAATGATCAAGTCGATTCTTGCGCTCGGTCACGCGGACGTCGCTGAGGCCGGCGACGGTAAGACCGCCCTGCAACTGTATTCCACGTACAAGCCGGACTGGGTTCTCATGGACTTGTCCCTCAAAGGCATGGACGGATTGGATGTGACCCGGCAATTAAAGAAGGTGCATCCCGAAGCGAAGATCGTTCTCGTCACCGATCAGGACAGTCTTACATTGCGAAGAAAGGCACGGGAGGCAGGCGCCGGCGGAGTGATGTTGAAGGAGAATCTCTTCCAGGAACTTGCCCGTACACAATTTCTTCCCTCACAAACACGAACAAAGCCTTAAGGGAGAGGGAAATCACACGCGATAATCCATGGGCCAAACTATTATCTCGGCCGGTCTTATTGTCATCGTGACCATAGCGGTCATCAATGCCAATAGACTTGTGATCAACAGTCAGACGACGAAGCTGGAAGGTATCGCTCGTCTTCAGGCGGCGGACCTGGCGATGGAGTTGATCTCCGAAGCACGCCTCCGGAAGTTCGATGAGAACGCAGACACAGTATCGTATCAGGCGGTCACAGCGTTCACGTATTACTCGTCGCTCGGCCGGGACATGGGCGAGACTTCCGTACCGATCCCGGACACGCTTCCGTACCGATCGAAGGTCTATTATGACGACTTCGACGACTTCAACGGATACAAGCGGACCGCCTCTACGACAACGGTTTCAGGGTATGCTTTGACGTGCAAAGTGTTCTATTCCACGCAGTCCAGTCCCGACGCGTCGACGACCAGCAAACAATATTTGAAAACCATGCAAGTCCAGGTGTCGCATCCGCTGTATCTGACGCGCGCCATCACCATCAGCGTGACAAAGACATACTAGCGTGGGCGCAATCCTCGATATCATAGGGTCGTATGTTTTCAAAGCCGCAATGGTGGGCATCATCCTTGCCACGTCCATTTCGCTGAATGACGTCATGGTGGAAAAGGGACAAGTAACAAACCTGGAGAAGAACCTGAACGTTGCGATGTCGGTTCTGGAATGGGACCTTCGAAACATCGGATACAACTATCTCACCTCCGCGATCCTCGTCGCCCAATCTAATGAGCTGCAGTACTACGCCGACGTGGACAATAACGGCAGCATCGAGACCGTGCGATACTATCTTACAGCGGTGTCTACAACATTGGCAG
Source organism: Ignavibacteria bacterium RIFCSPLOWO2_12_FULL_56_21 (assembly GCA_001802945.1). Lineage (GTDB taxonomy): Bacteria > Bacteroidota > Ignavibacteria > UBA10030 > UBA10030 > 2-02-FULL-55-14. The sequence continues at coordinate 24,703 of MHAK01000075.1, forward strand.
GAGAACCAGTTACGCGGTACGAACTGGTCCGGACAGTCAATGGCGTGGGCAACACCACCGTTCAAAGGATAGTCTCATTGGAATTCTCATACCAGGATGCTTCGGGAAATGCCACGACCGTTCCTTCGTCCGTGCGCGGCATCAAGGTCAACATCACCGTGGATTCACCCGTGACAGTTGACGATCGTATACTCACGGCATCGAGAGACTTCACAATCTTTCCTGCAAATTTGTCGTTATGAGGAATTCATCGGTCATCTTTGTCGGCGGATTCACGCTCGTCTTCGGTTTCTTTGCCGTCCAGTCGTTCAACGCGGATGCTCGAGCGCTCCGGACTGCGGACATACGGGCCCAGCAGCTTCAGGCGGATCTGATCGCCATGACCGGGTGCTACCTTTCCACGTACTATATGGCGACGCCGAGCGATTTCGACGGCTGGACAAAGACGAACAAGACATGTAACGGCGGCAAGCTGGATTACGAAATCACAGTGCTCGCAACGGACGGCGGAGGAAATCCGACTCGGTGCATGGTCGTGTCCACCGGGAAAATGGGCTCAAACACCATGGGATGGATCACCGTTACGAAACGGGCGGAGATCATCAAGGGGGTCAACGGCAGAGGCAAATACGCCCAGTGGAACCAGTGGACGATCCAAAAAGTCTATACCGACCCCTATACACTTGCCGATATCCTGGAGTAAGGCGTTTCCTCTTCCAAATGGGTTCCATACTCGTCGTACTGAAACCGCTACTTGAGCCAGAGAGCGCAACTCTGGCTCTTTCCGTTGTTTTTCGTTAGGTTACATCGTTTCAGGCGGTAGCCGTCCATTAATCTACGATACCACTCTTTAGACACCCCCCATGGCGTCCTGGGAAGAGAAGAAAATTGGCAACGTTGTCGATGTTACGAGCACGACAGTCCAGATTATGCTCGATCCAGACATCGGTTCTCTGACCCGGAAGATCGGAGAGAAGACGTACTTTGTCGGCCAGATCGGGACATACGTACTTGTGCCGATCGGTCAGTCGTATGTCATCGGCATTGTGTCGGAATCCCGCAGATTGCCTGGGCTGAACGGTGAAGTCGGTTCGTATCGCATTGTGACGACATTGATCGGCACCATTCGTAAGGGCAAATACGAACCGGGTGTCTCCGTCCTTCCCAGCGTGGATATGCCGGTGTATCTGCTCGAGGACAAGGACATCCGGGGGGCGTTTTCGGCGTTCCAGCAGTTCAATTTTTCGATCGGCAATCTGTCCATGTTCGAAAACGAACGAGCCTACCTGAATCCGAACAAGTTCTTTGGGAAGCATATCGCAATCCTTGGGAGCAGTGGTTCGGGCAAGTCACACACGGTCGCCTCCGTTCTGCAAAAAGTGACATCCCTTCCGGAAACGCATGTCGTCATTTTGGACCTTCACAACGAGTACAGGCAGGCATTTCCAGAGTCGGGCCAATATTGTGAGATCTCGTCGCTGGAATTGCCGTATTGGCTGTTGAATTTCGACGAGATCAGGGAGATGTTCATAGACCCGAACGACGAGAACGCTTCGATTCAGATGTCGCTGCTCCAGGATCTGATTGCAGCTTCGAAGAAGGAGAAGAACCCCCGATTGGCGGAAGTCCTGACCATCGACTCGCCGGTGAATTTCGACCTCGCGTATATCCGGGGCCGGCTCCATTTTCTGGATACGGAAAAATCGACGGGCACGGGGGGCGGACGGGAGGGACCGTTTTTCGGTAAACTAACCCGGCTTGTCGCCCGCGTCGACACCAAGATGAACGATTCGCGGTATGCGTTCATGTTCAAGCCGAAACTGTTCGCGGAGACCGAATCGGCTGTATCCCTGCTGATGATGCTGTTCGGCCTGAGCGGCAAGTCCCGCGTGACGATCATGGACCTGAGCGGCGTGCCGTCGGACATTCTGAAGACGATCGTCGCGCTCCTTGCGCGGTTGACCTTCGACTTCAATTTCTGGAACCCGAACCGTTCGGAGCTTCCGATCCTGCTCGTGTTCGAGGAAGCGCACAACTATCTCTCGTTATCGGCGGAAGGATCCGTAGCTGCGCGCAAGACGGTGGAACGCATTGCGAAAGAAGGACGGAAGTACGGCGTCTCATGTATGATCGTCAGCCAGCGGCCGGCGGAAATCTCCGAAACGATCCTGTCGCAGTGCAGCAATTTCGTGCTCCTGCGATTGTTGAACCCGAATGACCAGATGTACATTAAGCGGCTCGTCCCCGAATCCTTCAGCGGACTGGAAGCCGCGATCTCCCTCTTGCGGCAGGGGGAAGGGATCATCGTCGGAGACGCGATCCCCATGCCGCAGCGGGTGCAGATCGATCCACCCGACCCGCCGCCGCTGAGCTCGGATGTGTTGTTCTTCGACAAGTGGAAGAAGAGCTCAGCGAAGACCGACCCTCACGAAGTACTCGAACGCTGGTGGAACCAGCAACGCAATTGAGTTCCGCGTCGAAAAGATTTTACCGCGTATGAACGCGTATAGACGCGATTTGAGTTTTTCGTGCTCAGCCAATCCTAGACATCGCTCCTCATGGCTCGCATAGCCACCAGAGTTGAATACCGTATCTCTGCGCAGGACCGTGCCGGTCGGCCTCTGGTGAAGTACGTCATGGCCTCGACCTACTTCGAGGCGAGGGGGAAGGCCAAGGATTGGGTCCAGCGCAACGGCGGCGAACTGCTGCGCGTGGACAAGAAGCGGCTGTATGTGTACAAAGCGCGCCGCGGCGAGAAGATGATCACGGGCACGCAGAGCGCGTATTCCCGTGCCGAGGTTGTGGCGGCGCTCAAACGTATCGGCTACCAGGTCCAGTCGGTCTATACCCCGTTCAAGTTCAATTTTTCCGCTCCAGCCGCGGATATTGTGGGCTTTGTAAGCCAGAGCGCCAAGTTGCTCGAACAGAAGCTGTCATTCAACGATGTCCTGGTCCTGATGTCCGACAACATCAGCAACAAGACGCTGAACCAGGCCATCAAGGATATCATCAACGACCTCCGGAACGGACTTGATTCACGCGAGGCCTTTATGCGTCAATCGGGCGTGCTGGGCTTTCATACGGCTCTGCTGCTTGGGATCGCAACAAAAAGCGGCGACGTTGCGGCGATCTTCCGGAGCGTGGCGCAGCTCGTCGAACGCCGCGCGGAGTTCTCCAAAGGGCTCAAATCAGCGCTCCTCATGCCCGCTGTCACCTCGCTTACGCTCATGGGGGCGATCATCTTCTATGCGCTCTACCTTGTGCCGCAGATGATGGAAATGCTCGGACCGATGATGGACAAGATCCCTCCGGTCACGAAATTCACGCTCGAGGCCAGCGATTTTGTCAAAGTGAATTACGGCTGGATGATTGTTGTGATGGTTGCGGCCGTTGGCTCGTTTTACGCCTGGCTCTCGACGGTCAATGGAAGACTGGCGTTCGACAAGTACATCGTCCGCGTGCCGTATGTCGGGAACATCCTGAGGAACACGTCGATCGAGATCTTCACACGCGTTCTGGGCATCATCTACACGTCGGCGGGAGAGAACATTGAAGCCATTCAGGTGGCGGCGGACGCCAGCGGCAACAGTTGGTTCGCGAGGCAGATCAGGGTCGTGTCCGCGCCGATGATGCTGACGCAGGGCGTCGAACTGGGCAAGGCGCTGACGGCGACGGACTTCATTCCGGAAATGGCGCTGTCGCGGTTCCGCACTGCGGCGGAGACCGGTTCCGTCAAGGTGACGGCGCAACAGCTCGCCGACTACTACGAAACGGAGAACAGCTTTGCAATGAAGAACCTTGTCAGCATCATCGAGCTGGGCGTGACCGTGATCATCATGGGATCGCTCGTGTTCCTGACGCTGCTGTCCTCCGAGACCGCAGGCATCGACGTCAACAAGATCGGCGCCAGTTGACCATGGAACAACAACCCATCGTTCCGAAAGCCATTCGGCGCGACCTGGCCACGATCCTGGTCGAGCGCGGCATTGTCACGCAGGGTGTGCTCGACGAGGCAATGGCCGTGATGGCACACGACCCCGCCCCGTCGCCGCGGCGTCTGGCGAGGATCCTGGCCGACCAGTTCAAGGTCGATGCGGACAAGCTCTACCGCGAAGTTGCGCAGTTCTACGCCTTTCGTTCGCTTGACCTGATGGGGGAGACAATCGACGATGAACGCATCGCATTCATACGGGCGATGCTCGAATATCTTCCTCCACATCTGCAGGACCGCGCGGCGGACGCACAAGTGATACCCTACGGCGTCGATCCCGCGAACGTCAATCGTCTGCTCCTCGTATCGCCGGACCCGACGCGCCGGGAGGTCTATGAGGTTGCCAAAGGCACCGGCTATAAGTCGTTCGAAATCTGTTTCGTTCCGCCGAGCCAATGGCAGGACCTCTGGCGTAAGGTCGTCGTGTCGCGCCCCACGGCGACCCAGGGCCAGTATACCTCCGGTCCTCTCGAAGAGATGGAGGATGAGGAAGACGAAGGATTTGAAAAAGAGATCGAGCAGGAGATCAGCCGGAGCGGTCTGATCTCGCTCATCGAGAACATCCTTGTCGACGGCGTTCGCATGGGGGCAAGCGACATACACGTCATCCCGCGCGGCGAGAAGATCACGGAGTTCCATCTTCGCATTGACGGAAGGCTCACGATGTGGCTGCGGTACACGGAAGCACGAACGGAAGCGGTGTCCGCCGTGCTGAAGGACCGCGCCAAAGGTCTTGACCGTTTCGAACGAAGCATGGCCCAGGACGGCTTCGCGCAAATGACCATCGACGGGAAGACGATCCGATTCCGCGTGTCTGTGCTGCCGACGGTCGGGAAAGAACTGAAGAGCAAGTACGAATCGATCGTCATACGTATTCTTCAGGAACCGAACCTGTCGATACGTATTGAAGATCTGGGTTTTGGCGCGTATGCGGAAAAGTGCCTGCGCAAGGCGATCGGCAAACCCCACGGCATCATCATCGTCACCGGCCCGACGGGCAGTGGGAAGAGCACGACCCTCGTCGCGGCGCTGCGCGCGATCATGGACCCCTCGCTCAACATCCTCACTGTCGAGGATCCCGTCGAATACTTCATCGATGGCGCGCGTCAGATCAAGCTCAATCCAAAGCTCGATTTTGAAGGGGCTCTCCGCTCGATCCTCCGCCACGATCCCGACGTGGTCATGGTGGGTGAAATGCGCGACCGGATCACCGCGGAAATCGCCATCAAGCTCGCGAACACAGGCCATCTCACGCTGTCGACGCTCCATACGAACGACGCTGTGAGCGTCATTGCGCGCCTGATGAAAATGGGGATCGAGACGTTCCTCATCGCCTATGCGATCAATCTCGTCGTGGCGCAGCGCCTCGTGCGAAAGCTGTGTCCGAAATGCAAGGCACCGCTCCCGGCATCCGAGTACGACGAATTGAACGCCCTCGGCCTGACAAAAGAGGAGATCGGCTCCGGCTCGTATTTCGTACCCGTCGGTTGTTCCGACTGCATCGGCGGATATCGCGGCCGTGTGGCCATCCATGAAGCTCTCTATTTTACGAAGGACATCCGCAAGGTCATCATACATTCCGAATCGTATATCGACGAGGACAAATTGCGGGAGCAGGCGCTGAAGGACGGTATGCTATCGCTCCGTCAGGCAGCGTTGAAGCTCTTGAGAGAAGGTCTCACAACTGTTGAGGAAGTGGTCAGCGTGACGTCCGATGAAGACTAGAGCTGGTCTTAAGAATAGTTTCTCGTTACGTTTTCGTCGTTGCGTGTGTGGCGAGAACCTTTTTGCATTGGGTCCTGCTGCAGCACCCGGGACGGTATTTCGTGTTCGGACCGCATGGTAGTCCGTTCCGACATACAACAGCAGGCAGGAGAGATCGCGCGGGCAAAGGCCGCGGCGAAAGAGTGCCTCATTGCCGCAGACAAGTTCCTCAAGGACCGGCAGTTCGACAAGGCTCGTGTGCAGGTGGACAAGGCACGGGCGATTGACCCGGCCAATCCGTACATCTCTGCGTTCGAGGAACGCATCAAGATCTTCGAACAGCAATTGAAGTCCCAGCAGACGCCGGCCGCCGCGCCCGCACCTCCGACGCCTCAAAACTCTCCGCCGACATCGTCGCAGCCAAAATCCGTCGAAGTACCGCGGAGCCCGGCTCCGGTGCCGGCCTCTCCACCCGCCGCCAGTCCAGCGTCCTCCAAACCGGCGGTCACTCCGATTTCAACCGTGCCTCCGCGAACGTCAGGGCCGTCTCCAAGTGTCGAGATCCCCGCCCCGCGCAAGATTGAGACGCCCGTGCAAACTGCGGAACCGGTTCATCCGCCGGCAGTCAACCGGGCAGTGACGCCGGCATCTCAGTCACACGCGCCGGCAGGCGCTTCCCCGCAACCTGCCGCAGGAGGGGAAGACCTAAAATACAAGATGGACGAGATGAGCCGGCAGATCGCCGAGCTTTCACAGGCCCTTGTGTCCGAACGCCGTACGCGCGACGAGATCCTCAAGAAGCAACTGGAGAACACGGTTGCCCAATTTCGGGAGACGTTACGAAAGTCATGGAGTTTGGGCGCGCCCAAGGAAGCGGTGCAGGAAGAGCTCCATCAGTTGGCGCGTTCGCTCAATCTGGACAACGACGTGATAACGTCCGTGACCCGCGAGGTCAAGCTGGAGATGTACGGCAGGGCAGTCAAGGAGATGCTCGCAAAACGGAAGCTCATCCGCAGTTCATCGTCGACGATGGAATGGCTCCGCAAGGTGTATCAGGTGTCGTTGTCGGAATACCTGGAATACGAGTCCCGCTTCTTGCTCGACCTCGTCACCGACCAGTTTCGCGGAACGCTGCTGCTCGTCGCCGGTTCGGACCCGGTTCGGCGGGACATGGCGACGCGTCTCAAGTCCTCGGGCTTTGCCGTTGTGGCGGCGAGCACCCCGGAAGAGGCGCTCGAGAAGATCGAGCGCGTCAGTCCGACGATCATCGTCACGGAAACGCAATTTCCCGGGCGGGCGGTGAGCGGTGTGATGTTCCTGCAGCTCCTTCGTGCGAACTCTAAATTCTCTTTCGTACCCGTGTTGCTTGTGTGCGACGCCCAGGAAGCGGTGACGCTCACGTCGTCTGAGCTGCGGGAGATCGAGGGGGTCGTGAAAACGCCGGTGGACTTCGATGAGCTGAACGCCGTGATCAATGAAAAGCTGTCAAAACTTCGAAACTATATTTCCAACATGTAGTTCAGACAATGCCCGTGGTCGTTCGGGCGCATCAGCGAGGATGGTATGCCGAAGCAAATTCTGTTGGCGGAAGATGATGAGGACAACAGGGACCTGATGGTGTTCGTTGTCGATCGGAGCGGTCTGGACCTGGAGCTTTTGCTGGCCGAGAACGGTCAGGAAGCGGTGGATATCGCCCGGGCAAAGAAGCCGTTACTGATCCTGATGGACATGCAAATGCCGGTCATGGACGGGTTCACAGCCACCAAGATACTCAAAGCCGACCCGGAGACGACGGCAATCCCCATCATTGCATTCACTGCACAGGCGCGCGGTGAAGACAAGGACATAACACGTTCGATCGGGTGCGTTGAACACTATACAAAACCGATGGACCCCGAAGAGCTCATTGGGCTCATTCGCAGATACATTGGAGAATAATTGCCGCGAGGGATAAGAACATGCAGATACGATCACGTGTGTATCTAAAGGTCCTGGGAAATTTCGGGATCCTCCTCGTCGTCCTGGTGGCCATGACCTATTTGGCGACGAGGGTCTTGAACCAGATGGAATTCAGCTACACGACGGCTGCAAACGACCTCGAAGCGCTGAATTCGCTCGAACGGGTCCGGAATAACGTGGTCGAGATTCCCGAGTACCTTTCGCTGTACCTTTCCACGGGAGACAAAGACGCCAAGAATGCATTCGTGCAAGGATGGCAGAACTTCGACTCGGATATTGCAACCCTCAAGAAATGGTCGTCCGATTCTCTCACCGTCGAGTCGCTGAGTCAAGTCCGCAATCTCTTTTTTGCCTGGGTGGAGTATGTTGCCGATCCGAAGGTCCGCATCTATGAAGGGAACATGTCGCGAGACTCCGTCATCGCCATCGAACGCGAAGTACGGGCCATTGAGGCGGATAGCAAGTACCTTTTCCACGCACGCGCACAGATGACGTTGCTGTTCCAGAAGCGATTGTCGTCTCAGGCAATAATGATCGAAAGTGCGACGAATCTCGGCGCCGGACTCAGCGGCTTCATCACCAAGGTCAATGTCCTGTTCGCCGTATTTGCCATCGCACTCGGGTTCTATCTGACATGGTCGATCACGAAACCGCTTGGCCAGTTGAAGGATGGGACCCGTAATATCATGGAGTCGAAGTTCATTCCGCTTGCGATCAACCGCACGGACGAATTTGGCGAATTGGCGGACGATTTCAACCTGATGTCAACAATGCTCCGGGAGAACTATACAAAGATACGGGCCTATTCCGACCTCATGACGGCACTGAACGAGAACGAAACGATGAACGGCGTGCTGTCGAAGACGCTGGACCTCCTGTGCCAGCAGGTGCAGGCCGTCAACGGTGCGTTCTATTTGTTCGACCGCGAGACCAACCGGATGACGATCCGCGGCGGGTTCGCTCTGCGCGCCGACCGGACGGCGATCTCTTCGTTCGCCGTCGGGGAGGGAATCCCCGGTGAATGTGCGCGTCTGAAGAAAGCGATCGAGGTCACGGAGCTACCGGACCTCGTGCAATTTCCTGTCGATACGGGTCTGAATACCATTGTGCCCCGGTATATCTACGCGTCCCCGGTCATGTTCCAGGACAATCTGGTCGGCGTCCTCATCCTCGGCGCGACCAAACCTTTCGATGAATTCACGAAGAGCCTCGTGTTCAGCGCGGCCCCGCAAGTCGGCGTCGCCATCACGAACGCCCTGAACTTCGAAGCGACCCAGGCGCTGACGCGGGAACTGACTTCGAAACATGCGGAATTGAATCAGAAGAACAGCGAGCTCGAACGGGCCTACCAGGTCAAGTCCGACTTCCTGTCAAACATGTCGCACGAGCTCCGGACGCCGCTCAATTCCATCATCGGATTCACGTCGATCCTCCTGAGCGACCGCGGCGACCCGCTGACTGCGGACCAGAAGAAGGCGATGGAGAAGGTGCATAAGAACGGCAAGCACCTGTTGCAGCTCATCAATGACATCCTCGACTTCTCGAAGATCGAGTCGGGACGGATGCACGTCAGCGTCGAGACCGACACCGTGGAGAACGTCGTATCGGGGGCGACGGCCACTGCAGAGCATCTGATACGTCAGAAGAACCTCGAGCTCAAAGAGAATCTGCAGCCGAACCTGCCGCTGTTGCAAACGGATACGCTCAAGGTGAAGCAGATCATCGTCAACTTGTTGAGCAATGCGGCGAAGTTCACCGACCAAGGGGCGATCGAGATCAAAGCATGGCTCGACGGAGGCATGGTGCGCATCTCCGTCAAGGATGACGGAATCGGCATTGAAGCAAAGAACATCGGAAAGATCTTCGAGGAATTTCAGCAGATCGACAGCAGTCATTCCCGAAAATACAAAGGGACCGGCCTCGGTCTGCCAATCGCGCGACGACTCGCCCTGTTGTTAGGAGGAGACCTCGTCGCCACCAGCGAGTACGGACACGGCTCGACCTTTACGCTCTCGATCCCGCCGGACCTTCCCAAGAGTACTGGCGACAAAGCGGACATCACAAGGAGGCCGCCCGCTGCAGCGACCCCGGCTCCCCAACCGGTCGGCCAGGCCGTAGCGGCAGCCGTCAAAGCTTCCAGCCCGACGCCCCCGCCGGCGGCGAAAGAGCCCGTTCCCACTCCGGTGCAACCGACGGCAGCGAACGGCCAGAAAAAAGTGCTGTGCATCGACGACGAACCCGACGTCATCGAGATCCTCCGCAATTATCTTGTACCGGAAGGCTACACCGTCTACGCGGCGTATTCGCCGACGGAGGGAATGAAACTGGCGGAGGAAGTCAATCCTCATGTCATCACGCTCGACATCATGATGCCGGAAAAGGACGGGTGGCAGGTGCTTCGCGAACTGAAGGCGAACCCGAAGACACGGGACATTCCCGTCCTTATCCATTCAATGATCGACAACAAGCCGCTTGCATTCTCGCTCGGAGCGTTGGACTATCTTCCGAAGCCGGCGGACGCATCGACGGTACTCAAGCTGGTGAACAAGGCGGTAAAGACGAAGGACAAGCAGATTCTTGTCATCGACGACGACCCCGACTACAGGACCGTCCTGCAGGAGATCCTTCACCAGGCCGGATTTAACGTCGAGATCGCGGGCAGCGGCAAGGAGGCCATGGAGAAGATCCGGAGCTTCCGTCCCGCTCTGATTCTTCTCGACCTCCGCATGCCGGAAATGGACGGCTTCGAATTGCTGCGGCGCTTCCGGGAAGTCGATCAGTGGAAATCGATTCCCATCATCATTCTTTCCGGTCAGGACCTCACGCCGGACCAGGTGGACGAGATCAATCGACAGATGATCGACTACATCCGAAAGTCCGACCTGACCGTTGAATCCATCACTCAAACCATCAAACGCGTCCTCTGAAACGGAAGAACGACCTATGACCGACGCCGGCACATCCGGCCGTCTGAACGACCAGCCGAAAGTATTGGCCGTAGACGACACGGAAGACAATCTGGACCTCCTGGAGTTCGCCCTCCGAAAGAAATCTATGGACATCGTCCGCGCCTCGAGCGGCGCGGAATGTCTCGAAATGGCCGTCAAGCACAAGCCGGATATCATCCTCCTGGATATCCAAATGCCGGACATGGACGGATTTGAAACCCTGCGTCGTCTGCGTCATAACCCCGAGACGATGAAGATCCCCGTCATTTTTCTGACGGCCGCAAAACGCGACCCAAAGAGTATAGAAGAAGGGCTGCTCCTGGGTGCGAGCGAGTATCTCACAAAACCGATCGACATGGACGAGCTATTCGTCCGCATCAATTCGATCTTCAAACTTTACAAGATCGAACGAGAGCTCGAGGAGACGAAGGCGAAATTCATGGCCATGCTCGTGCATGACCTGCGGAGCCCGTTGGGGGGAATCAAGAGCGTCTTTGAGCTCCTCATCGATCTGAGCAAGGAAGGGAAGGCAAGCGGGCCGGAGATCCTCCAGATCATCGAAAGCGCTCTCTTGTCGAGCACGGGTCTTCTGGACCTCGTCAATGATCTCCTGGACCTGTCGAAATACCAGGCCGGGCAGGTTCGGCTCGACCGGGCAACGGTTGACATTGGAGCGGTGATCGAGATGTCGGTCAGCGGGTTTTCCGTCTCCTTTTCGAACAAGGAAGTGAAGTTGGCAAAGGAATATGGACAGGGATTACCGATGGTGAGTCTTGACCCGCGAAAGATCTCCCAGGTCATTACCAACCTTGTCAGCAACGCCCTGAAGTTCACCCCAAAAGGGGGCACCGTCACAATACAAACATTCCCGGGCAAGCTGCCGGGAATCGCACAGCAAGGTGCAGTCTCGGTCTCCATTGCGGATACCGGCATCGGCATCAAAGCGGAGGAGATTCCGCTGCTGTTCTCGCATTATCGGCAGGCGTCGTCGGCCAAACACGTCAAGGACAAGGGAACCGGGCTCGGTTTAGCGATCTGTAAGCTCATCGTTGAAGCGCATGGCGGCACGATCGGCATTTCCAGTATTCTCGGCAAGGGGACGACATTCACGTTCACGCTGCCGGTCGCGCAGTCGACATCACAGTCATAAGAGGACGCTCATGGACAGTAGTATCCTGGTAGTTGACGACGAATCGACGCTCCGATTGACGACGAAGGCGCGGTTGCAGGCAAAAGGCTTCGACGTCGACGTGGCAGAGGACGGCGAGATCGCGCTGGAAAAGCTCCGAGGAAAGACGTTCGATATCGTGCTTCTCGATATCAATATGCCCCGGCTCAACGGGCTTCAGACGCTGGAAGCCATCGTCCGTGAGTATCCGGCAACGGACGTCGTCATGCTTACGAGTTTTGCGGATTTTTCCCTGGCGATTGAATGTCTGAAGAAGGGGGCAAAGGACTATCTGGTCAAGCCGATCGATGCGCAGGAATTGGTCACTCGTCTGACATCGCTGTTACGTGCGCAAATATCGGAACGGTCGCTCGCCACTTACAAGGAGTTCTGGCGGTCCACGATACTCTTCGACGTTTTCAGCCACCTCAACAGCATCAATACGATCCTCGAGTACACGAAGAAGTCTTTCGGCGAGCTGAAACGATCGGACGACGAAAAACTTGTGACCACGGCGCAGGAATTGACGGAAGGGGTCATCAATATCCTGAAAGGTTCGGTGCAGATCGGAGAGCTTGCCGAAGGAACGCTGCTCACGCAGCAGAACGATACGATGTTGAACACGCTGGTGCAGACTGCGGTGGAACGGTTCCGACCGGTTGCGGCACGCCAGCATTTGACTCTGGACTTCCGCTCGGCGAGCGACGTGCCGATGGTGAAATGCGACATGGACCGGATCAACCAGGTTGTCCGTTGCGTTCTGGAGATCGGCACGTGGCAATCGTGGAACAAGGCGACAGCCCAAGTGACCGTAGATGGCCGCACATCGGGGCTCTCGGGACAGGCCGGTTCGTGGGTGGGAGTCCGTGTGGAGTATCCGGGCGATTCTGTGTTGACCGATGAGGTGAAGAAGGTCGTCAACGCGTCCGAAGCGGAATGGAAAGCGCTCAAAGATCAGGTGTCGATCGGCGCCTTCAATCTCTCGATCGCCAAACGGGTTGTCGAGGCGCACGGCGGCGAGTTCCGGATCGAGGCAGACGGGAAACGCACGGTCGTCCAATTTACGCTCCCGGCGGCTTGAACACGACCGTGTCGGACACGACAAACGATACTTCACAGCTCGAATTTCGATACCACTTCACATTCGAAAACGGAGATCAGCGGGAATTCCACATTCGGCTTGACGGCGCGACGCTGCGCCTGCTGAACGTCTCTCCCTCTCCGCCCCCCGCCTGGACGGCCCTGGAATTCTCGAAATGCGTTAATTGCCCCCTGCAAAGAGAGTCCCACTGTCCTATTGCCGTCAACCTCAGTTCCGTCATCAAGGAGTTCGAAGCGACGCAGTCGTATACGAACGCCAAAGTGATGGTAGAGACGACCGAGCGCAACTATGCGAAAGACACGACGGTACAACGCGCGCTCAGTTCGATCATCGGTATTATCATGGTGACAAGCGGTTGTCCAATCATGGACAGACTGCGCCCGAATGTCGCATTCCACCTGCCGTTTGCGAGTCCATTGGAGACCTCGTACCGTTCGGTTGCTATGTATCTCACCGCCCAGGCAATTCGCAAGCTTCGCGGCGAAGAGCCGGACTGGGACATGAACGGTCTGGTCGAGATCTATGAACAGGTATCAAAGGTCAACAAGGGAATGGCCCGCCGGATCAAGCAGGCGATGGCCACCGATGCGGGTGCGAATGCCATTGTCATTCTTCACGCATTCGGCGATTCGGTGACGATCCTCGTGGAAACTCGCCTGAAGGAACTGGAGGGATTCTTTTCGACCTTGTTGGATGGGGGAAAAGGGAACTCGGGAGCGTAAACGCCGGCACGTCGACCCCTCATTTCTCGTTCTCCGCACCGACTACTGCGTACTGTCTACTTTCCAAAATTCACTCAGATATTTCCGCGCTTCACTGCAGATTATGGTGCACGGCCTGCACGTCCTCGTCCGCTTCGACTGACTCGATGAACTCAAGAACCTGTTTCGCCTGGTCTTCGGGCAGCTCCTTGCGGACTGTCGGAAGATAGTGCAATTCTGAGCTTATGGCCTCGACTTTCAGGCTTTCCAGTGCCCGGTGCAATTTGCCAAAATTCTCGAAGGACGAGGTCAGAACAAACTCGTCGTCGATCTTCTCGAAATCCTCGAGACCGTGGTCGATCAATTCCAGCTCGACAGCGTCCGGATCGACGATGGCGGAGGCTTTGACTTTGGTCACGCCTTTGCGTTCGAACAGAAAGGCCACCGAACCGCTATTGCCGATCGAAGCGCCTCCGTCACGGAAAATATGCCGAAGGTTGGCGATCGTCCGGTTGGGGTTGTCTGTCGCACACTCGATCATCACAGCGATGCCGTGCGGAGCATAGCCCTCATACAGCACTTCTTCAAATCCGCTCGCGTCCTTCGCCGCCGCCCGATGAATGGCGGCTTCCACACGGTCCTTCGGCATATTGACGCCTTTGGCGTTCTGAACGGCCATGCGAAGGCGCGGATTGTGCGCAGGGTCGGTTCCCCCAGTACGAACGGCAATGGCGATCTCGCGTCCGATCTTGGTGAAAGCCTTCGCCATCCGGTCGTACCGGGCGAACATCTTGTATTTCCGTTTTTCGAATATGCGTCCCATAAGCGGCTCGTATCCGTCAATTACCCTGGAATGTCGGCTTTGGTCCTCTCAACACATTTTTCACTTCACCCTTGTCACTTTTCACATGATAAGATACCACATTTTCCCCGCGTTGGAAACGCCCGTTTGACTCTTCTTTCGGTGTTCGCTATGTTCATCGATTCCAAGAAAAGCGACTGATGGGTTCAATCGCTAGTCCGCTGCTTGATGTACGCGTTCCCCGGTCGTTGTCGGCCCTGGAGGGTCTGATTGCGTCCGTCCGCTCGGCCCTGCGACCCGCGAAGCCGCATGCTGTTGCGCTCAAGAACATCGAGTTTGGGATAGAGGAGATTTTCACCAATATGGTGAAATACAATCCGCAGGGATCGCCAAACGTAGACGTGCAGATGGTGTTGGACACTGGCCGGGTCCGCGTGGACCTGATCGATCCCGATTCCAACGAGTTCAATCCTTGGTCCCGTCCAACGCCGGAGATCACGGCGCCGCTCGAGGACCGCCGGCCTGGGGGGCTGGGGATCCATCTTGTCAAAGAGATGCTCACAGAGGTCGGTTACGAATATGACAACAGGAAGAGCATTGTCACGCTCATTCAAGTCATCCACTAAGGAATAGTATGTTTACCATTACTGTGGCGGAGAAGGACCGAATTGTGCTGACGGGCCGGCTTGACGCATCGCAGACTGAAGAAGCGGCGCGTGTACTGGCCACGGTGACGATGTCGGCCGTCGTCGATTTTAAGGATCTCGAGTACATTTCGTCGGCGGGGCTGGGAACGCTGCTGGCGGCGCAAAAGCGGCTGAAAGAAAAGGGCCAGGCCTTGAAGCTGGTGAATTTAAACGGACATGTTCGGGATGTGTTCAAATTCGCGCGTTTTGATCTTGTATTTCAAATCGAATGATCCCTTTTCCCACAGAAACGGTGTCTTCCCTTCAAATAGAGCGAAATGGCGATTTTCCTCTGAATTTCAGCAACCTCCCCGTTGATAAACGGAGAGAGTTTTGGATACATTTTACCAACTTTCAGGTTCCCCCCGTGTATATTGCATGAACGACGCTGAAGATGTTGAGCTCGTCCGCAAATGTGCGGCCGGCAATACTCTCGCGTTTGGGGAATTGGTAGAGCGGTACACGCCCCAGGTATTCAGCGCGACGTACCGGATCCTTTGGGATCGGGAAGAAGCCGCGGACGCTACGCAGCAGGCCTTCCTGAAGGCGTTCGAAAACCTCGGCAGCTACGACGAACGAAAGCGTTTCTTCACTTGGTTGTATACGATAGCAGTGCGGACAGCACTGAACGCCGCGCGACAACGGCGAGATCACGAGGAACTTGACGAGGACGAGCCTTCCACCGGCGCCCTCGACCACGACGGACTGGAATCAAACGACCGTCAGCGAATCATCCGGACGGCGCTGTCACGGCTTCCTGCAGACCTTCGAGCACCGCTTGTGCTCTTTCATTATGACGATTGCTCATACCGCGAGATCGCGGAGCTTGTGGGGACAACCGAGGCACGCGTGAGGTCCCGGATCTTTGAGGCCCGGAAGCGGATGAAGAAACTCCTAGAACGATCGGGATATGAACGTGATTGACCATCAGCTTCAAGACATTCTTGCCCGCCGTGTGCGTGGCAAAGCATCTGCCGGCGATGAGCGAATACTCGCCGCGGCCCTCGATTCCTCCCCAGAACTGCGGAAGGAAGCCGAAACGTTTGAACGGATCTTCCGAGACATCACAACCCTGCACGTTCCCGATCCACCGTCGAATATGCGTGCAAGCGTATTATCTGCGTTGCCGGGACGGGGAGCCAAGAAATATATTGTTGTTCCATTGTACTCACATTTCAAGGAGGCTGTCATGGACAGGAAAAAGTATGCTGCGCTGGTGGGGATCGCGGCCGTCGCCGTTGCGGTCATCATCGTCATCTCCCAGAATTATCCGCCCCCGGCGGGCGAGGAGAGCGCCGGCACCATCGGCGGCGCGAAGAAGGCCGAAAAGTATCGTTCTGAGCAAATGGGTTCCGGCGATGTCGTCCTGAAGAATGAATCCTTTCAGCGGCTGTTGCAGGACGATGAGTTCCAGAAGCTGATCGGGAATCCGGAATTCCAAAACGCCCTGAGCAATGCCGCGTTCTGGCAGGCCCTGGCTTCCGCGGAATTGCGCGAAGCGCTCGCGAGCCAGGCCGTGCGCGATGCGTTGTCGAGCGCGGCGGTGAGAGATGCGCTTGCCGGACAGGCGATGCGTGATGCACTCGCTTCACAGGCAGTTCGCGATGCCCTCGCAAGCTCGGCAGTCCGCGAAGCGCTATCGAGCGCTGCGTTGCGTGATGCATTGCAGAGCTCAGCTGTTCGCGATGCCCTGTCAAGCGCGGAGTTGAGAAGTGCGCTGAAGAACGCTGAAGCGCGTGAAGCGTTGAAGAACGCCGAAGTACGCGAGGCGCTCAAGAATGCCGAAGTACGTGAAGCATTGTCCAGTGCAGCCGTCCGCGAAGCCCTTTCCAGCGCGGCCATGCGTGAAGCCCTGTCGAACGCCCAGGTCCGCGAAGCGCTTGCAAGCGCCGAACTTCGTGAAGCGCTGAAGAACGCAGAGGTTCGCGAAGCCCTTGCCAATTCGTCTGTGCGCGAAGCGCTGGCGAGTGCCGAGGTTCGCGAGGCCCTTGCGAACGCGGAAGTCCGCTCGATGCTGGCAAACAGCGAGATGCGCCAGTCGCTGGCAAATGCGGAAGTGCGCGAAGCACTAAGCAGCGCCGCGCTGCGCGATGCGCTGAAGAACGGCGAGCTGCAATCGTCGCTGAGGAGCGAATAGGGCGGAGTAGAGCGGGAGGATGTGAGACGCGAGATATGAGAAGTGAAAAGAAGGGATGCTGTATGACAAGGAGCCCCGGGAATTCTCCCGGGGCTTTTTGTTGAACGAAGCCAAACCGCATCACGAATAACGCATTGCGTATTATGCATCACGGTTCACAAAACCCCCTCTTCCGTATCTCCAACCCCGGATTTCCAGGGAAATGCCATATAACCGTTTGACCACGTAACGATTTAGCTTATCTCCAATACCTCTTCACCCTTGCCTTTCGTAGCAAAGATTGACAAACTTTGGCCTCCGCGCCGCCAAGGAGGCTCATGAACCTACTGTTCGGTAACATCCCCACCCGCAAGTCCAGCGCGCGATTCGCGCTGCTCCTGCTGATTGTCTTCGCCCCGCCGTTGCAGGGACAGAAGCTGTATTCCCTCCAGACGAAACGGATGAACCTCGTCTCCTACGACGCGGCCGCCTCGTATGTCCTTCCCCATGTGGGCCGATGTTTCGAGAACGCCATTTCCTTCCACGAAAAGCTGTTCGGTTATCAGTGCGAAGGACAGATCGCCGTTCTGCTCAATGATTTCAACGATTTCGGCAATGGCGCCGCGGGCGTTGTCCCCCAAAACCTCGTCAGCCTCGGCATGTCCCCCATCAGCATGTCCTTCGAAACGCTCCCGTCGAATGAGCGGTTCAACTGGATCATGAACCACGAGCTGGTGCATATCGTCTCCCTCGACCAGGCAGCCGGCCGCGACAGATTTTTTCGTTCGATCTTCTTTGGGAAGGTCTCGCCGAAACACGAACAACCCCTCTCGATGATCTATTCGTACTACACGGCTCCACGCACCTATTCCACGCGATGGTATCGCGAAGGACTCGCAGTCTTCATCGAAACATGGATGGCCGGAGGGCTGGGACGCGCGCTCGGGTCCTACGATGAAATGGTCTTCCGCACGATGGTCCGCGATTCCGCGTTCTTTTACGACCCGATCGGACTCGAATCGGAGGGAACAAAGGTCGATTTCCAGGTCGGCGCCAACGCATATCTCTACGGCACGAGATTCATGACGTACCTTGTGTACACCTACGGACCGGCAAAATTCATGGAGTGGATCCGAAGGGTCGACGGCAGCGAAGCACACTACGCCGCGCAGTTTGAAAAGGTCTATGGCCGTCCCATGGATGAGGAATGGGAGACGTGGATCGCGTTCGAACACACATGGCAGAACATGAATTTGGATTCCATCCGTACGACGTCGGTAACCCCTGTACGTCCGATCACCCACCAGGTACTCGGATCGGTCTCGAGGTCCATACTCGACAGCTCGGCGGGAGTCCTGTATGCCGGCGTCAATTATCCGGGACAGGTCGCGCATCTCGCAGCCATATCGTTGAAGGATGGAAACGTCCGGCCGATCTGCGAGGTCACGGGAGGAGCCCTCTACGATGTCACATCCCTCGCGTACGATCCGGTGTCCTCGACCCTGTTCTACACAACGAACAACAATTCGTGGAGAAATTTGGAAAGCTACAATCTGAAGACCGGCAAGCGAGGTCAGATCATGCACGAGGGCCGGGTAGGTGACATTGTATTCCGACCCGAGGACCGGTCGTTGTGGGGGATCCGACACTTCAACGGCATAGCAACCATAGTCCGTATTCCCCCTCCACACAATGAATGGAAACAGGTCCATTCATTCCCGTACGGGAAAGTCCTGTTCGACATCGATATTTCCCCCGACGGAAAGAATCTGTCGGGTACATTGACCGATGAGAGAGGAAGGCAACAGTTGGTGGAATTCAGCATCGACAGCCTGCTGTCAGGAAATGCAGTCATGACGTCGCTGTTCGATTTTGAAAACAGTGTGCCGGCTTCCTTTGTATATGCGCCGCGTGAAAACGCGATGTACGGCACCTCCTACTTCACGGGAGTGTCAAACGTCTATCGGTACGACCGTGCAACAAAGGAAATGGACATAGTCACGAACAGCGAATCGGGCTTCTTCCGTCCGATCCCATATGGCACGGACTCTTTGATCGTCTTCGCCTTCAGCGGAAAAGGCTTCGTGCCGTCCCTCGTTGCGAACAGGAAACAGACGAACGTTGGCGCCATCACCTTCCTCGGGAATTCGACGATCGTTCGATATCCGGAATTGCAGGAGTGGAATGTCGGTTCTCCGGCGAGAGTGCCGTTCGATTCCCTCACCACCTTCGACGGCGCGTACTCACCGATGTCGCATGTGTCGCTCGTGTCCGCGTATCCGATGGCTGAAGGGTACAAAGATGCCGTCGCTGCGGGATGGCGATTCAATTTCGCCGACCGGCTGTATTTGAACACGATCGACGTCGACGTGTCCTATTCATCGCATTCGTATTTGAAGTCCGACGAACGGCTTCATGTCGCCACACGGTATCGCGGCTGGGGATGGACGGTGACGGCGGCGTATAACGGTGCAGATTTCTACGACCTGTTCGGTCCGGTGAAGACGGGTCGCAAAGGATACTGGGCGAAAGTGGAAAAACGCTCGACGTTGCTCTTCAACGAGCCGGAAATCCTTGAATCACATCTGTCGGTTGCGGGTTACGGCGGTCTGGAACGATTGCCCGAGGCTCAGAACATAGCGGCCTCCTTCGACCGCATGTATACAATCAGCGGCGGGATTCAATACAAATTCCTTCGGAAGTCCCTGGGGGGAGTGGAGGATGAAAAAGGGACGACGTGGTATGCCCACGTGGACAACCGGTTCGTCCGTTCGCAGGTGTTTACCCTCCTGGACGGAGGCTTCGACATCGGCATTCCTTTGCCCCTGGGTCATTCATCGATATGGCTCCGTTCGGCGGCCGGGACGTCGTTCGGCGGCCGGTCCGATCCGTTCGCAAACTTCTATTTCGGCGGTTTTGGCAACAACTATGTCGACTATCGGGATTCCAAGAGGTACCGCGAGACCGGAAGTTTTCCTGGTCTCGCCATCGACGGCGTCGGCGGCGGGAATTTCGGCAAAGGGATGGTCGAATGGGTTGCCCCGCCTATTCGATTTCGCAGATTCGGACTTCCGAAGTTGTATGCCTCGTTCATCCATTGTTCGGCGTTTCTGTCGGGAATCGTGACGAACGCCGATAGGAGCGCGTTGCGAGCATCCGCCCTCAGTGCCGGCGTTCAAGCGGATGTACGTCTCGTTGCGTTCTCATCGCTCGATGCAACGTTCTCAGTGGGCTATGCGATTGCGTCGGAATCGGGCAATCGAACGGATGAGGTCATGGCATCGCTGAGAATCCAATGACGACTGCTGTGCAGGTGCTGTTGTCGGTCGGGGCGAGCATCTTGCCGGTCGCGGTGTTTCTCGGCGGTCTTGTCGTTCTCGACAGTTACAAGCTGGTCAGACGGAACGACGTCCTGTTGTCGCTGGCCGTCGGAGCGGTCGCAGCCTTTGCTTCGCTGGCGGTGTACAAAGCCGTCCTGGCCCTTTCCGGCATCGCTCTCGAAACGTACATTCGGTATGTGGCTCCTTTGGTGGAAGAATCGTTGAAGGCCGCGTATATCATTGTTCTCCTGCGGCGCAAGTCGGTTGGATTTCTTGTCGATGCCGGAATCATCGGTTTTGCCCTGGGGGCGGGTTTTGCCATCGTCGAGAACACGACGTATGTGATGGAACTGGCGTCCGCTAGTCCGGCGGTGTGGATCGTCCGAGGATTCGGGACGGCCGTCATGCACGGTGGAACGACGGCGCTGGTAGCGATCGTAGCCAAGAGCGTGGCCGACGCCAGGTCGACGGAAAACATGCTCATCGCGCTGCCGGGCCTGGGTATTGCGGCGGTGCTTCACTCGTTCTTCAATCATTTCTTCTTCACTCCGATCATCAATACTGCCGTGATCCTCCTGGGCATTCCGCTGGCGCTTGGAGGCGCATTCATGGAGAGTGAGAAACGGACCCAGGAATGGCTGGGAGCGGGGTTCGACAGCGACGCCAATCTGCTTGCCACCATTCTCAAGGGTAATGTTGCGCAAACGCCGGTCGGTCAATTTCTTGATTCGCTGCAGCAGAGGTTCACGCCGGAGGTGGTCGTCGATCTTCTCTGTTATCTCCGTCTCCATTGTGAGTTGGCGATCCAGGCGAAGGGCGTTCTCATGATGCGGTCGACGGGATTCGACGTCCCTCTTGATCCTACGGTTTCCGACAAGTTCAAGGAGCTGACGTACCTCGAGCACTCGATCGGAGCGACGGGGAAGCTTGCGCTGCGGCCGATCATTCGCAGCTCGAGCCAGGATGTGTGGCAGCTGCGGGTGCTGCAGGCGTAGGGGGCCGATGTAGAAGAAATAATCCACGAAGGACCACGAATATGAACTAAGCACCACGAATGTGATTTGCTAGTACTTTCGTTCAAGAAGGGGGGTGATAAAGTGAATCACGTAGATCTGTTGTTCAAGGAGGAAGTGTATCGCATTATTGGCGCAGCAATAGAGGTACACTCGGAACTGGGTCCCGGATTCCTTGAAGCGGTATATCACGAGGCACTGGAGATTGTCTTCACTGAAAAAGGAATTCCATTCAAGTCACACGAAAAACTCTCCATACCATTTAGGGGCCGTATTCTCAAGAAGAAACACGAAGCTGATTTCGTCTGTTTTGAGGAGATAGTAGTGGATATCAAGGCTGCGACAAGACTCATCTCAGATGACGATGCAGTCATGCTCAATTACCTAAGAACTACTCGCAAACGGCTTGGAATATTGATCAATTTTGGCAGCACCAAAAAACTGGAATGGAAGCGACTAATCAGCTAAACGTCCTCTACATTGTTCAGTCGTTCACTTTTCTCTTCGTGTACCTTAGTGATTCTTAGTGGTCCTTCGTGGACAATCTCCTTCACAGGCTTCTACGATGCAAAAGCTGACCGCCGACCGACTTGAGTTGCTGATCGAGTCCTCGAAGATTCTGAACTCGACCCTCGACCTGGACAAACTGCTCTCGATCATTCTCGATTTGACCGCGCGCAACCTGGAGGCGGAGCGGGGAACGATCTACCTTCTCGACGAAGAGCGCAACGAACTGTGGTCGAAGGTTGTCAAGGGGGACGGGCTGGCTGAGATCCGCCTCCCGGTGGGGAACGGCATTGCGGGAGCTGTTGCCCTGACGGGAGAGACAGTCAATCTTAAGAACGTGCAAAGCGACCCTCGATTCGACCGGTCGTTCGACGCACGGTCGGGGTACACAACGAATTCGATGCTCTGCATGCCGATGAAGAACAATCAGGGAAAAATCATCGGCGTATACCAGGTGATCAACGACAGGTCGGGAGGGTTCGACCGGGCGGACGAGATGTTCCTCGCGGCGTTCTCAGAGCAGGTCTCCGTGGCGATCGAGAACGCGCGACTGCACAGCGCTGCCTTGGAACATGAGAGGACCACCAAAGAGCTTCAGATCGCCGCGCAAATCCAGCAGCGGCTTATTCCCAAGACGCTCCCGGTGATCGCGGGATACGAGACTGCCGCCAGTGCGCTGCCCAGCAAGGCGATCGGCGGCGATTTTTACGACGTCGTCCCGATCGAGAAGAGCATCGTGGTGTTTGCGATTGCAGACGTCTCGGGGAAAGGCATACCGGCCGCGCTGCTTGTCTCGACACTCCATGCCTCGTTCCGCGCGTATCTGGAAAGTTCGATCGGCCTCGTCGAGCTTGCCCGGAAACTGAACGACCTGGTACATGACAACAGTCCGGAGGAGCAGTACATCACGTTCTTCTTAATGGCACTGGACACGGTGTCGCACAAGATCTCGTATGTCAACGCCGGACACTGTTTTCCGCTCATCCGACGGAGGTCGGACGGATCTTTCCTTGAGCTGCAGGCGAGCGGTCTGCCGCTCGGACTGATGCGTGACATGGGATATGAGTTGGGAACGGTCAACATCGAACCCGGCGACGTTCTGACGATGTATACCGACGGCATTACCGAAGCCATCAACTCCAAGGACGAACAGTTTGAGGAATGTCGGCTCAAGTCGGCTCTTTCCGGAGCGGCTGGAAAGCCCGCAGTCGACGTTCACGCCCGCATCGTGTCGGACCTTTCGGCATTTGTCGGCACGACCCCCGCGGCGGACGATGCGACGATTGTTATACTGAAGAGAACATAGAAGGTAAGAGGTGAGAGGCAAAAGGGGGGAGGATAACTGCCAACTGCCAAGTGCCAACGGCCAAACGCCAGCTGCCAAGAGCCAACTGCCATCTCACAATTGCCAATCGTCAATCTTCAATCGACAATACCAAAGACTCTCATGAAAAGTCCGGCCCGGAGAGCATACCGGGCCGTTGTGTTTTTGCCTGCCGCGGGTGTGACCGACCTTTTCCATGCCGAGCTCCGAAATATCCATCTGCCGGACGTTGCCGCTGCCGTTGAGGGTGCCGCAGTGAGAAGAGGTCGGGAAGAGACGGAAGATTTCCAGCACACTTGCGTGTGGATGGAACGAAGGGTCAATGTTCCGGTGCGTTGGAGGAAGTTGTCCGCAATCGATCCCAGACGAGCATCATCCCGTGCGCAGCGAACGGTAGGAGCGCGATTTTCATCATCGTTTGGTAGCGGGGGAGGGAAAAAAAGAGGACAGCCGTGGCCGTCGATGCTGCAAGGAACAGCGCGACGGGCCAATGATCGCGCCAAAAGTGAACTTGGCGGATTCCCACGGCGGCAAACAGGAGGAGAAAGACCCAGGGAATTCGGTACAGAAGTCTTCCGCTTCGAAGATCGGAGGGGTTCCACAACCAGAAATGGGCAAGTTTGACGAAGGAATTCTCGATCTCTTGAACAGGGTGCTTCAGCATGAAGTCGATGGCCCGGTTCAAATACAGTCGGTTCAGTTCCAGTTCGAACCGTGGCCCGCCCGGGATCGCACTTGCCTCGCGCCACATTGCTTCATCCGCCCATGCACCAAGCTCGAGACTGTTGTGACCACGGTACAGATTCTGTCCGAAGTTTGTGGTAAGGGGAATGAAAGCATGGAGATCGACTGCGTTGCGGACCTGCCAGGGGAGGAAAGACAACGCAAGTACCGCAAAAAAGGCCGCTGCGCTTCGGTAGTGTTTTTGCACGAGAACTGATGCCAGGAACACGACGCAAAAGAGTGCGAATTCCGAACGGAGGTAGATTAGTCCTGCGCACCCCAAAGCGGCATAGACTGCTCTTCTCAGTGATGAAGTTTCAAGCGAAAAAGAGTAGAGGAGAGGAAGGGTTGCGAGGAATCCTGCATGAAACACGACCGTCGGCGTCATGGAGCCCGCAGCATACACAAACTCGGGCAGAAGGGCGGCGAGAAGTGCAGCAAGGAGGGCGGTACGTGCTGGAAAGTGCATCAGCATCCACCTGTACATCAAGACGACGGCACTGCAGGCAATGAGCGACTGAAACACGACGATAAGCGCGTTGCGAAGGACGACATTGTCGACGAAGAAAAAGGGGAAAAGAAACACGACGTATGCCGGAGGCATATGGGCGGAAGGATACGACGTTGATGAAGGGGAAGAAAGTTGCGTGACCACGGAGCCATTGTGCCAAAAGAGAGAGTATCCTTTCCCAAGATGAAGATTCTTGGCGATCTCACCGTATTCCCAATAGTGTTCGGCCGTGAGATCGAATACCGTACATGTGTACAGCGCTCTTGCAAGCAGAGCCATTCCACACACGATGAGAAGGGATCGCTTCCAGGGTTCCACGGTCACCGAATGTGTTGAGCTGTTCATCTACCTCGATCCAGTTGCCAGGACGGGGCGGTCGATCCGCACATTGCGCTCCTATTTCACTGGAGTGATGCTAACCAGCACAACTCCATGATACGGAACCTCCGCCGTAAACGTCTCCTCGAACGTCCCGAGGTCCTTTTGACGCCAGACGTCTCGCACGGTGAATGCCTTGTGCGTTCCGGACTTGGGCAGCGACATTGTCACACTCTTGCGAGTCACCCGGTCCCAGTTGAAAGCTGTGACGGGGTCCCGCAGATCGTCCCCG
Source organism: Ignavibacteria bacterium RIFCSPLOWO2_12_FULL_56_21 (assembly GCA_001802945.1). Lineage (GTDB taxonomy): Bacteria > Bacteroidota > Ignavibacteria > UBA10030 > UBA10030 > 2-02-FULL-55-14. The sequence continues at coordinate 49,888 of MHAK01000075.1, forward strand.
GTAAAGAAGAGACCTGCGGCATACGAACCGTCCTCAAGCTCCTTCAGCCATACTTCTGTGCCGCCGTCGTGCTCGATCTGCCGGGCCTGGCGGCCGAGCGCATCCTGCTGAATCCCGAGCACTTCATCGTTCGTCAGGAGTCCCAGCGTGAACTCATCCAAGCGCGCCAGGTCGCAGCCGAGAAGCAGTGGAGCGGACAGCAAGGCCCAGAGGCTGATGTGCGTGTATTGTTCGTCGGGCGTCAGCCGTGTCGGATGCAGGTCCGGACCCCAGCCGACCAGGCCGACGACAAGCATATCGGGGTCATTCCAATGTCCAGGACCCGCAAATGGATGCCACCTGTCCTGCGAAAACCCGATGCGGCTCATGCTCGCCCAGGTGTCAATGATATCGCCAGTGGTGCGCCAGCAGTTGGCCGTGCGGGCCCACGTGTCCGCATTTTCGAACGGTGCAGAATTCGACAGACTATACACGATATCCCGGCCGGACTCCCTCAGCGCTTTCTGCATTCGCACCACTGCCTCGACGTTGTTGGGATTCCAATCGTACTTCAGATAGTCGATTCCCCACTCCGCCCACTGCTTGGCGTCCCGTTGTTCAAATGTATACGCACCATGCCTCCAGTGGCGTGAATTGGCCATCGAATCCTTCGTCCACACGCCTTCAGGACTGTCGCTCGATCCTCCGGCATAGAGCGCATATGATGTGATCCATGGCGTAGAATAGATGCCGAGCTTGAGGCCAAGGGAGTGAATCTCGTCGGAAAGCGACTTCATATCGGGAAACTTGTGGTTTGGCTGAATGGCTCCGAAGTATCCTCCGCGAAGGCCCTGCCACGTGTCGTCGATGTTAATGTACATCCATCCGTGATCGCGGAGACCCTTCTCCACCATGGCCCCGGCGGATGCGCGCACCTTGTCTGCATCCACCGAACCGGCCCAGCAATTCCAACTGTTCCAGCCGAGAGGCGGCGTGAGAGCGACCTTGTCGCCGATGACGATTCTTAGAGATCGTTCGTCCTTTCCGAGGCCGTTTGTTACAACAAGCGTCACTGTGTACGTCCCTGCATTCCCCACAGTTCCGGAAATGTGTCCGGTTGTCGGGTCGCATGCCAATCCTTTTGGCAGGTCTGTGACCGAATACGTCATCGGGCGGTTCCCCGTTGCCGGAATAGTATAGAGGAAGGGGCTTCCAGGTCGCGCCCCAAAGATCGTTGGTCCGTTGATCTTTGGCGTCTCCTTCGCTGGAGGCGTCAGGATGGACGGTGCAACATCTTGTGCTTGTGCAGCAACCGCAAGTTCTTTCGCGGTCCGGCTTTCCTTCATTTCTATGACGGCGTCACACCAATCAGCATGGTCGTAATTGATATTGTCCCCGCCATCGGTGACGAGAAGTCCCAGAAGCCGGATGCCGCTCAGGTCGACATCTGCGGAGCGCGCAGAGTCGCCCGCCTTCATCACGCCGCTACGCCAGAGAATTCGTTTGTCTCCCAAAACGACAAATTCGGACGATCCGCGCTTTCGTGTTTCATCATCGATGCCCACATGGGACCGGAAGCGTGTACCGGCCGCATTCAGGTTGATCAACATGCGGCTGAAGGCATGCGTTCCGACTCCATGTTCAAACGTTCGTCCTGCAATGGCAAGCCGGTTGCCGTCTACTGAAACGTTCGCCTTTGGAGAACCCCAGCCGACATCCATAGTGGACAGATCGAGCTGATGAAGCCCGACTGTGTGTACTTGACAAAGAAGTGCGGGAGAGACGAACAGCAGAAATGCGAAGGCAAGTTTCATGATCATAGTTCCTTCCTATGCGTGTGTCAAAAGAGGTGTCCAAAGTTCAGATAGAACCCGGTCGTTTCGCTTCCGAAACCCAGGTCGGCCCTCACGACGAAAGTATCCATGAAAAACCGCACACCGACGACGGAGTTCGAATGCCAGCCTTCAATGCTCACCTTTTCCGCATCCTGCCACACCCGGCCCGCATCAAGACCGGCGACCATACCGAACCGCCAGATCAAAGGGAATCGCAGTTCGACGTTCGCCACGCCTGCAATGCGATCGAGGAATCTGTCCTGCGGGGATCCGCGCAGGGTCTGGTTTCCGCCGATCGATAGCAACGTTTGGACCGGGAAGTTGGAGCCCATAAGGGCCTGTGCGCCGCAACGCGCCGCAAGAATTGTTTTCGGATACAGGAGGGTGGTGTAATACTGAAACCATGCACCCATGCGGGCGGCCGTCCCATCGCTCCACGACGGATCCGGCACATATTCCAGCTCGCCCTGCAACACCAGGCCGCGGGAGGGATTAATGTACGAATCGCGGGTATCGTGCCGGAAAGACGCCAACAGTCCGACGGACGAAACGCGCCCGTCATTTGGAGGCGGATATTGCCGGAGCCGGCTGGTATCGCTGAAACCGAAATTTCGGATGAATCGGTACCGTATCCCCGCTTGCACGACCGTTGCGGTGCTGAGTCCGCGCGAAAACGTGAGAGAAATCTCGAAAGGTTCTCGTGAATACATTTCGCGGTCTTTGAATTGCGACGAGTTGCCCACTCCAAAGAACGACGAGTTCTTGACGTATTTGTCATAGTCGATTGTAACGTCGATCGCAAGCGGGTAGACAGTTCCCTGCCGCAATTCAAAGTCTGGCATGGAAAATACCAGCCGGTACCATCGTTCTCCCTTGGAACTGTTGAAAAGGAGAACGTCAAACGATTCATTCATACCCAATTCGTTGAGGAAGAACGACTTGACGCCGAGGCCAAGGCCGACGTCGGTGTCGTACGATATGATGGGCAGGACATCGACACCGGGCGCAACTGCTCGGTCCACGGCCTTCGATACTGAAATCTGACCCAGATCGAGGTCGGCGACGAGTCCGAAGTGATCGGAGGTGAAAATGGAATCCGCCGGTCTATCAAGGAAACGTTCCGCCGAGATGCGCATGCCCTTCGCAAAATGTCGTGAGAGGAAAATGTGATCTATGCGTCGGGCCTGAAGGTCGTACCAGGCCTCAAACTCGGCCTCGGGGGAGTTCGGCAAGGAAGCATCGGGAGAAGAGGGGATATTCGTATTAACGGCCGGGTCCCAGGTTGGCAGTTCTCCCGCTCCTCCAAGTGCGATCGCATCGACGAATCCGGCGGCGAAGATCGGGCTGACCGTCAGTGATGTAGGAGTGGCATTCAGGTCTCCTCCCAAAATCACAGGATCGTCGCCGACCTCTTTCCGCATGCGTTCGAGGAGTCGTTCGACCATGTGACGGCGTCGTTGTTCCCCGTCGGCCAGTTGCGCGAGGAGATTTCGTGTTTCCTCGGATGGGAGCGCGCGGTCGGTGCAGATTCGAAGCAAGCGCTCGCGTGAGGCTTCGGTATCTTCCGGATTTGCTATGAGGTGTGTGTTGATTATGTATGCCCGTCCTGTGGGGAGCGTTATGCGGGCGACGAGCGCAATATTTTCTTCCCGAAGGTGGAAAGAGACGTCGTCCCCGATCGCGCCGAATCCGGTTGAAAGCAACCACACGTCGGCCGGCTGAAGGTTCAATTCCTTCCTCGCAAGAATGGCGATCCCTTCGTTCAGATTCGTCGGAATACCGATCGGTCCCACCTTCATGCCCCCTTGTACGCGCTGCGCGACCACGTCGTACCCCAGTGCATCTGCGATGCGGCGGGAAAGGCTGGAGGATGGATTGACCTCCTGGAGCAGCACGATGTCCGGCGCACGGCGCCGAAGCTCTTCTACAAGAAGGACACGCCGGACTTCCAGCCGTTCGTCGGACTCGATTCTGCCCATGGAGAGCGTCCCCTCATAGGTCAGTCCTGACCAGATGTTTGCTGTCGCAATGCGAAGACGGGGGCCGGTAACGACTGTCGAAGAGTCCCAGAGGGAAGAAATGTTCGGAAGTTCCTCGCGAAAATGCATTTCCAGTCGGCTCCATGCTGCCGGCTGCCGGCCCGACGATCCCTGAGGCATTCCGCTAAGGAAGATCAACGGCCACAAGATGCTCCGGAGCGACGGCATGTCTCATACCACAAACTTGTAACCCACCGTGTGTACGGTCAACAAGTGTTTTGGGTCGGCAGGTTTGGTCTCGATCTTCTTCCGAAGGTTGAGGATGAACGTATCGACTGTTCGTGTGGTGGGCGTTTCTTCGTAACCCCAGACGTCGTCAAGGAGCTTGGCGCGCGACACAACTTCGCCTTCATGAAGGACAAAGTACTTCAGAAGCTCGAACTCCTTCGCCGTCATTCTCAGAGTCTTCTTTCCTTTTCGCGCTTCCTGCTTTTTGAAATCTATGTACACATCTCCGAACGTGCATTCTTGGATATCCTGTGCACCGGCGTTCCGTCGACGCAGGAGCGCTTTCACGCGGGCGATGAGTTCGCGGACGCCAAATGGTTTTGTGAGATAGTCGTCTGCGCCGAGCTCGAGTCCGAGCACCTTGTCCACTTCTTCCCCCTTGCCGGTGAGCATAAGGATGGGCGTTGTATTTTTGCCTTCGCGGAGCGTCCGGCAGACATCAAAGCCGTTCATACCCGGCAGCATCACATCAAGGATGATCGCGTCGAAGGAACGCTTTTGCGCGGTGCGGAGTCCTTCTGTTCCGTCGGAACACGTCACGGGTTCAAAGTGCTCTGCGGTGAGAGCATCTTTGAGGCCGCGCATAATTGTTGCGTCGTCTTCAATAATGAGAATTCGTTGCATGGGACCTCAGGGGGTAGAATTATGAAACGGTGAATTGGGACAGTACACAGACAACAGAGAAGGTTATTGTTTGCCAGCAAGCGCAGGCAGGAGAATGGTCACTGTTGTGCCTTTCCCGACAGTGCTTTCGACTGCGACAGTGCCTCCGTGAGCGTCAACTGTGTGCTTCACGAGGGGCAACCCGAGTCCGGCGCCGCCTGCCTGAGCCGAGCGAGGATCCTTGACCCGATAGAATGGTTCGAAGATCTTCGGCAATTCGGCCGCGGGTATACCGATGCCTCCATCAATCACTCTCACGATGACCTGATCCTGAAGAGTAGCTGCCTCAATTCGCACGCGTCGGCGTTTGCCGGAATACTTGAATCCGTTGACGATAAGGTTCACAAGCGCATCCTGCAGAGCGTCGGCATCGGCGCGCACACGCTGCGGCCGGCGGGGGAGACGGCAGGTCAGCACGCCATTCAGCATGCGCGCCTGTCCGGACATCGTTTGCACGGCCGCACGCACGACCGTGTTTAGATCGATCGGGGTCAATTGGTATTCCCGCGTTCCCCGTTCGATTTTCGCGAAATCGAGCACATTGTTGACCATGCGTGCCAGACGGTCGCTCTCCCGTCCGATGATCTCAGCATATTCCGCACGTTTTGCCGGCGTTAAGCGGCGTTCGCGCATCATTTCGGCGAACATCTTAATCGACGTCAACGGCGTGCGAAGGTCGTGCGATACACTCGACACGAAATGTGATTTGAGCCTGCTGAGCTCGTCGCTTTTTTTCCGCTCCTGCTGCTCAAGTGAGACACGATCTTGAAGGTACAAGCGTTCAAATGCCTCAACGGCTCGGGCGACGACGGAGAGCACTGCGTCGACCTCTTCCGGCGTCAGCGGATCGCGCCCTTCCTTGAGGAGGCCGGCAACGGCGCCGAGCGACTGGCCTGCATCCGTGTTCAGGCCGCACGCGAGGTCGAAGCCGTGCGATCGCAACCACGCAGCCCGCGATCGGTCTACCGACCGTGAGGCCGCTGTCGTGCGTTCTGCGGCCAGCAAACGTCCTGATCGAAGTGCTGAGGTCAGGTCGTCGTCGATGCGGATGGAAGGCAAAGCGGTTCCGCCGGCATTCGATGCGGCCTCGAGCGCATTACGGTGCACCCGATACCATGTGAACGTCGTGCCCGGCAGGGTCGCATGCAACTCTTTTACAAGTGCGAGGCCAAGCTCCGCTTCCGCTGCAGCCGCGTGAAACTGTGCCGACGCGCGGTTGAGGATCTTCGCCATGCTCGTGCGCGTGGGATACAACGCTTCGTCCAGGAGACGTTGGAGATCGGTACGGAAGGGTTCGAGCGCCAGGACCAGACCGATCGTCGTGACGATTAGGGGAAGCGTTTCAGCGAAAACACCCTCGCCCCGCAGGATCGACAGGAACACTAGTACGGTCAGAAGTTGGACGGAAAGCGCCAAAATGCCGATGAGGACGTTTGCAAGGCGACGATGCACCTCAACTTCCACGCGAAACACATGGTACCGAAGAAATGCGACCGAAAAACAGAGAGGAACCGCGAGCACGAAGACGGTGGTAAGCTCTTCGGGCACCAGCATGTTTGATCCGAACGCCTGAGGCAACACAACAAGGAGCGTGAATGGCAACGAACCGATGATCAGGCCCCACAGGATCCATCGGAGCGCCACGCGCTGTTCAGCGGATCGCTCTTCCAAGTATCCAACGGCGAGAATCAACAGGCTTGCAGCAATGCAAAGGAAAAAGTATAAATGGAATGCATCATACCAGTTCTGGAACGAATGGAACACCGCCGCATCGCCCGACGCCACCGAACGCACATGATAGTACGAGAGTGCGACGGTGAAAATCGCGGATGGGGCGAAGATCAGGGCGAACGCAGAGCGTGACCGGCCGAGCCGGTGGACGGGAAACTGCGTCGTAAAGAGAAGAAAGCCGGCGGCGACGACGTTGTAGACCAGAAAAAGTCCGGCTCTGCGCGCGATGCTCCAGGGGTCCGACGCTTGGATCGCGCCCTGTGTGAGCAGAAGAAGCGCTCCCGCAGCGATGAGAGTCCAATGGAGCGTCAGCGCGCCGGGGTTATGAATGCGGCGAACCACAAGAAATAACGCGAACGCGAAGATAACAAGTCCGGTCAATGTGAAGATCAGAGGGAACCGGAGGGTGGAAGAGAAGGGGACAAGCACGACAGGTATCTCCGTCTGCATGCCACCGCGGTTCAGTCCGATCTGAATTGTTTCCCCGATCATCGAGAGATCTGCCAGCAGCTCCAGGTGTTCCGGTCTCTCCACGCTCCGCCCATTCCACGATACGACCTCATCGCCGACAGCAAGATGGTGTGCTTGTCGTTCGTGCGGTATATCGGCGACAACCATGCGGCCGTTGTCCAGGACCGCAGTGAACGGTATGCCGGCACGCTCAACGATCGTTGGGATGTTCGTCAGGCAGAAAGATGCGATCAGCAGATCGATCGCCAGGAAGGAGAAGGTCCGATCAGGCCGCCAGTTCATTGATCCGCATGGAGAAGGATTGCCGAAGACTGTACGGAAGTTTGTTGTGGAAGAAAAGACGAAATCCGAACAAACCGGAACGCAAGCCCGGGCATGGCATTTCAGAATTCTCAGGCGTGGGAACATGACATCAGGTCCGACCAAGGCCTTGGAGCGATGTGGCTTCGAAGCTCAACTTCGCACCGCGAGGGGCCGTTGGCAGCCCCTCGCATGGCGAAACGTGCCTACTTCAGCAGAAGCATGCGCCGCACTAGTGATCCGTTTCCCGACTGTAGCCGACATATGTACATCCCCGACGGCATGTCTGCAGCATTCCATGAAACCGCATATCGGCCGACCGGCTGCTCTTCGTTGATGAGCACGGCGACCTCTCTTCCCAGCAAGTCGAACACCGACACCTTCACGTTGCCCGATTCGTTCAGTCTGTATTCGATCTTCGTGTTCGGATTGAACGGATTCGGATAGTTCTGCTCGAGCGAGAGAGTGGACGGAACCGCGTTAGCCTGGCCGTCATACACGCCGACGGTCATAAGATAATTCCGGACCACGGCATACTCTGTCGTGTCTGAAAACACGTACGGATTCAGGATCTCCATGCCGAGCTGCGGAGCAACGAAACCGCTCATCACGGCGAGAATGAACTCATTGGTGGTCACACTATAGACCGCCCCGGTATCGAGGAGTGCTCCGCCGATCCAGACAGAATCGAGCCGTCCGAACGGCGGCCGGGATGCGTCGTACGTAAACCGCAACGGGAATCCGATCGGAAAGTACTCGTCGTTCAGCTCGATGGATGACAATCCCCATTCCAACCCTTTCAACAGATCGAGTCCCGAAATAGCGAATGTCGCCATCCGGTATCCCAGGCCGTTGTCGAGATTGTACCCATAGCCAAGCATGCAAAACACATCCGCTCCCACGACGGGCCCGGCTGGAAGCGGCTGGGCTGTTGCTCCGCCAACCGTGAGACCGATGTCTGTTCCGGTGAGCGACTGAAACGCGCTGGTGACCAGGAGCCCGACAGGCGTCGTGGCCTCGTGCCGCGCTGTGAGGTCGAGCGCCAGCTCATCCTGTTGCGTGCCGAATACATGAACAACCTCGGAATAAAAGCTGCCAAAATACGGGCCGAAGATCTGATCGACTCCTGCCTGCAGTTCATCAACGATCGGAATGATCGTTTCTGCCTCCGGTACATTCTCGTCGAGGGGTATCAACGCATAGTCGAGGAATCGAACGGTGCCGGCATCGACGGTCAGACGCAGCTGGCCAATGTTCTCATAGAATGCGCCGGCCTGCACAATGCGCGTTGTGTCGCCGGCGGGATTCCGGATGCCGATCGGCGTGGCGAAGGCATAATGGTCATGTCCCCCCACGATGACATCGATGCCGGGAACGGATGCTGCAATCTCCTGGTCCAGAGCTGCGCCAAGATGCGACAGGAGGATCACAACGTCACATCCGCCCGTTGTGAGGGCCGTGATCTCTTCTTCCAAGATTGTCGGGAGCGCGGTATCGATCACCGCCGGTTGAGGAAGCGACAGAATGTTGGTCTCGGGAGTCGTCAGTCCAAACACGCCCACGGTAATGTTTCCCACGGACTTGATAAGGTGGGGTTTGATGTAGGTCTTCAGACCCGTTACACCGGCTGAATCGAGACAGGTATTGGCGCTGAGCAACGGGTACGTGATGCCGTTGACGAACGATGTGTCGAGCGACGTCTGCAATGCGACCGGAGTGAGGTCGAATTCGTGATTGCCGACGGCCATCGCATCGAGCCCAAGTTGCTGTAAGATGCGAAACTCCGGTACGCCAAAGTATGCGTTGAACATCGGGTCGCCGATGAACAGGTCGCCCGCATGGAGAAACAGCACGTTTGGCTGCGACGCGCGCGTCATGCCGACCAACGTCGCTGCGCGTGCAATGCCGCCGATGCTGCCTCTGAGGTTCACGCCGCGGGGTCCATGCGGAGCGAGGCTGGAATGCGTGTCGTTGATGTGGAGAATTGTCAGCGTATCGGAGTCGGCAACGCATACGCACGAAAGGGCGATCGATGCGGCGAACACGCAGATCATACGAACAGGTTTCATGGGACACCTCCTGAAATGGGGAAGAATAGAGTGGGAACAGGTGGACCATACAAGAATGAAGGATGTGGGCCGTACATGACAGTACATCAACAAGAAGGTAGAAGAGTGAACAGCAAAGACTTTTTGCCGAATCATGCCGATCGGGTGCATCGGGCCCGGGCATACAATGTGCCGTCGCGCACGTATAAGACCCGGTCGGCACATGCGATCAGACGTGTATCATGACTTGCCACGACAACGCCGACATTCCTTCGGCGTGCGCATGCATGGAGCAATTCGATCACTGCCAGTCCTTGCGAGCTTTCCAGACTGGCCGTCGGTTCATCCGCAAGAATGAGCTGAGCGTCGTTCACGAGCGCCCGGGCGATGGCGACGCGCTGCTGTTCCCCTTGGCTCATCGAATCCGGCCACCTGGCCGACAGTCCGCTGAGACCCAGTTCGCGAAGGAGATGCAGCGAACGCTCACGCGCCGCTTTTCGTGCAGTGCCGGCAAATTCAGAGGCGATCGCCACATTCTCAGCCGCCGTGAGGGCGTTGAGAAGTCGAAAATTCTGGAAGACGAAGCCGACATGATACGCGCGTAGCTCCTGCTGTTCACGGGCGGAAAGGTCGGCAGGCGACCGGCCAAAGAGTTCAACGCGCCCATGCGTCGGCTCGAGCAGTCCCGCGATGAGCTGGAGCAGTGTGGTTTTCCCGCTCCCGCTCGGGCCAAGAACCAGGATTACCTCTCCCGCGGCGACCGTCATCGAGATGTCTTTGAGGGCCATAATGCCCGAACCATGATTGTAGAGCTTTGAAACATGCGAGAGAGAAACGATTGTGGTCATACAAATGCCTCTGTCGCGTAAATGGTGCGCAACTTGCGCAATGGGACCAGGGCACTCACAAAGGATACGGCGCTGAGCGCCGCAAGAACGAGGACAACGTCCGAGGCCGTGAGAACGGATGCCACTTCGGGAGCGACGAAACCGATGAGGGCGGATAACGGGATCGCCGCACCGGCCGCGACGCCGAACGATACTCCGGCCAGGACGTTCGCCTGTGCGAGTACAACGCGCGGCAGAAATCCAGGCGGCGCCCCAATCGCCTTGAGCACGGCGAAGTCGCGCCTTCGTTCCAGCACCGTGAGCGTCAACAACAGGCTCACGATTGCCGACAGGGCGACGGCACCGATCACGGAAAGCACAATGAGCACCGGCAGGAATCCCGACCGCATCTCCCGCAGGTTGTTGGCCACGAATGCGTCCTGCGTGTACACAGATACTCCCGGCACTTCGTCGGCTATCGTTGCAGGCAGCGCTTCAACGGAGTGCTTTCCATTCGCCCGGATGATGTACGCCGACACGAGGTCGGGAGAATTATAGAGCTTTCGCACATCCTCCAGACAGGCGAACGCATATTGTATCACTACCATGTTCGTTCCGCCCGAAATGCCGACGACGCGAAGATGAAGATCCTGCACTTTCACCGAATTGCCTACCTGCAACCGCCACTTTGCGGCAAATGCCTTGTCGAGAACCACCTCCCCTTGTCTGGCAACGGTTCGACCTGCGACAATAACGGGCGGACCGCCCAGCCCTGACGCCGGGTCAAAGCCGGCGAGATCCACGGTCGCCGATCCGCGATCGGTTTCCAACGACGTCAGAAGAAATATGACGGGGGCCGCTTGCTGCACACCCGGCACTTCGCGAAGGAGCGACCCATGGGCGGTTGTGAGAAGGGAAAATCCGCGGAGGAGATTGGTGGTTTGTTGTTGCACCACCCAGGCATCCGCCCCCGTTGCGCGGAAGTAGGCGATGGAGCCCTCTTCAACGCCTCGATACAGCGCGAGCAGAAATCCCATAAGAATGAGCGACAACGCAATGCCGCTCACCGTCAGAAAATGACGCGTGGGCTGACCGCGAAGCAAGAAAAGAGCATATCGGGACATGGCGATCATAGATCGGAAGTATCACGAGAACATTGGAACTGTGGTCTTCAGTCGTCCCTGGAATCGCTCGAAGATGTCGGCCAGGGTCGGACCCGTCACCGTGATGCCATGATTCTTCAGCCCAATAACGGCGCGACTGGGGTCCGGAGTATCGTCCAACAGTCGCGACACTTCTTCGGCCAGTTCCCGTGTGCCGCAGGGAAAATTCTGCGGCGTGCACACAATGTCGTCCATCCACGCATGAACGTGGACAATGGCGCCGACGCCGGGATACGTCTCATAAATCAGCGCGTGTTCGACAGCATCCACGCTGACTCGAGCCCGCGGCTCACCTTCGGGAGGCATCGACACATGCGCAATGCCGCGGTCGAAATCGAATTCGCGCACCATGAGCACGTCCTTTCCTGCTCCCTGCAGCCGCGCTTTGTTGCAGCCCCGTGCCGTCATCCAAAAGCTTCCGTTCGAGAACTCGGATACCCGTTCTCGCGCGCTGAGATTTCCGTAACTCAACCCGGTCATGCCGAAGATCTTGTACAGATGATGCAACTCGTCGGGTGAAAGGACCGAATCGAGCGGAAAAGGAAGGGGAAGCACGCCCATGCGGTCGAGGACAGCCCCGTGACGGCGAACGTCTTCCACCGCCGCCGAACCGTGCCAGTATCGTTCCGGCAAATCGGGAACAAGGTCGTTGTTTGTGGCATAGTGCGCCGTTGCGATCGGAAACACACGCTCAAAGACTGCGTTCGCCTCGTATGGAAGGTGGTAGAAACCGGCTTCGGGCGTGGTGAAATAGATCTCGCATCCGTCGAGCCTCCGATGGTCCGGTCTGGGCGGCACGATGGCCACGGCGAGGTTGGAGAGCGACCGGACGAGGGAAGCGTAACAAAATGAACGGAGGTCGGCCGGCGGCCCCGGTATGCTCAATACAGATATGACAAAAACGCTCTGTGACCGGCGCCGATACGGTGTCGGCGCCGCAGCGTTCGTAAGATTGAGGACAAACTGCAATCCGTTGACGTCCTCCGATCGTCGGAAACCGTGCTGTTCAAAGGAACCAGCGAGCGTTGAAACGAGCGCATCGCGCAGCGAGTCGCATCCTTCCGTCCGTGTAGTATACGTCATGACATCACCTCGTGAGATTCGATTGCCATCACGTCGCGGCACACCGTATCGTCGAAAGTTTCCCTCCGTCGCAAAAGGGTTTTTCCGTTTCTTCCGACTGACACGATGGCCGGACGTGGATGGCCAAAATTTGATTCAAGCGCCGTGAAATATGCGCCGGTGTCCATGAGCGCGATGACATCGCCCGGCGCGAGCGACGGCATCGGTAAGTTTCGATACACGATATCGCCGGCGAAGCACCCAGGTCCGAGGATCGTTATGTGTTCGCTCCGGGGACGGGAGACGCCGGTGCACGGCAATACGTCGTGCGCCTCGTAGTACGTCGGCATCGTTACAGTGCCGAGTCCGCCGTCGGTGATCGCCCAGGTGCCGGCCCCGGGACGATGCTTCACCGCATGGACTTTCAGGAGGAGGAACTGATGCGGCCCGGTCACGCATCGTCCGGGTTCGAAGATCACCTCCGGCAGCCGTTCGCCGGCGAATGCATGATGAACGGCATGAGCGATGAAACGGATGAACTCACAAGGATCTGCCGAGGGCGCAGAAGGTGCGGGCAGTCGACCGAACGCCTGGTACTTCAGCATCTCGAGGCTCGTGAATTCCCGGGAAGTCCGCGACGCAAACCCGCCGCCGATGTCGATCGTGGTCGGAGCGAAACCAAGCATTCGGGCCTCGCGCAGCAGCATCTCGAGGGTCCGCACCGCCGGGAGATACTCCTGCGGAGAACGGATCCCTGTACCGATGTGGAGATGGTAGCCCGCGAACAGCAGCGAAGGAGCCCGGTGGAAGCGCGCAAGAGCTAAACGCACCTCGCCTCCCTTCAGGTCGAGGCCGAAAGCGCATCCTGACCGGCTCCCGGTGGCCGAACCGGCATTCATACCGCGTGGCACGATATCGGGATTCACGCGGAGCAGGACTTCCGGCCGCAGGTCCATCTCAGCGGCCAGCCGTTCGAGCACATCAAGCTCCGCCAGTGAATCGACAGCAATGAACCGAACATGACTCTCAAGACATGCCCGGATGAAACTTTCGGACTTGCACGGGCCGTTGACGATGATGTCGCAGCCGGCATAACCCACCCTGTGCGCCGTATGCAATTCAAGTTCGCTCATGACCTCGATGCGCAGTCCCGCTTCCCGCACAAGCCGCACGATGCCCGGGACGCCGTTGCACTTCATGGCAAAATGCACGGCGACAGGGCCGGTGTATTCATGTTCCGCAGTGCATTGGAGACGGCGTGCAAAAGAGAGAAGTCGATCCTCATGCACAACGTGAAGCGGCGTTCCAAACTCTTCCGCCAGCGAAGTCAGGGGCACATCGTTCAGGCGCAGTGTCCCTCCGGCGTCGGCAGAGAGGCCCCAGAGGGTCGGATCGGATATCGCAGGTTGTCGCATTGTCGAAAGTCCACTGTTTACACGTGCAATCTACCCGGTGCAAACGGGTCATGTGTCATGGCGGCGTCAAGAGAGCGTCAAGGTACCGTCACCGGCCGCGTCATGATCGCAAAGTGCTTGTCCTCCGTCATTCCGAACCGCTCTGCCGCATGAAGTGCGATCGCGTTGTCCGGCGACATCCAGGTCGTCTCGAGCTCATCGAAATTCCTGGCCATGCGATGGAGGGCGTCGAACAACAGCGCGTGCACGCGTCCGCGCTGCCAGTGCCGTTTGATCCCTACAGCATAGACAATGAGTCGTCGAATGTGCGACCGATGCGTGAGAAAATGGAACACTCCGAACGGCGTCGCACGCCCGCCGCGCATCGGTTGGAGAAGGGGATTCACGTCGAGCACGCATTGCAGCACGCCGACCGGTTCTTCGCCGTGTTCAACGATGACGTTCAAATCCGGACGCGTGACAAGCCGAAGATCGCGCGCGGCAAACCGGTATTCGTCGGACGAAACCGGGAGAAAGAAGCAGTTGTCCGCAAATGCGTCGTTGTATACCTCACGGATCCGCTCCAGCTCTGAGGCGAGGTCGGAGAGTCTCACTGGCCGTACGTGCAGCTGCGGCGCTAGCGCTTGGGGAGCAGGATGCCGATCGAGCCATTCTCGGATATCCGGATTGCGCCGAGTGTGAAGCATTCGTTCGACGATGAATCCTGTCTGCTCAAGCAGGGGGAGATACTTCTGTGGATGATGTGTCTGAAAGAAGGTGACGTGCTCATCGAATTTGTCCGCCTGCAGGCCGAGTTCCGAATAGTGATGAGGATGGAAGGGGCCGTGGAGATCGGTTGCGCCGCGCTGACGGCACCATTCGCCGACCGTTGAGAACAACGCACGAACGGCCGCAGCATCGTTGTCGCTTTCAAAGTAGCCGAACATGGCCGGCAGCCGCCCGCCGGGGAGTGCATACGCTGGATTCACGACCGCTGTGGTTCGTGCGACGGGAATTCCGTCCTTCAGGCATAGAAATACGCCGAGCTGCGCGGACCGGAAGTACGGATTCTTGCGGCTGTCCAATGTCCTGCGGACATCGCTGTCCAACGACGGGATCCAGAGGGGATCCTTGCGATACAGTTTGCGGGGAAGGGCGAGAAATCCGCGCCAGTCGCTCCGGGTCGTCACGCGCCGGATCTCATAGTCCATGGCTCATGTGCCTTTCCGCACTTCTTCGATCCGGTAGGACCTGTAGATGAACGAAAGGTCCTGCGAGTGGAGCCGCCGGGCCTCATCGTCACGGCCGATAATGCACGGTTCCAGTTCCAGCGGATGACTGCGGGGAACGAGCAGGTTACGATAGGTCAGCACTGCTGAGTCGACTGCTACGCGGACTGTTTCGCGCAGGAGGTCCGTGAACGCCTGAGCCGGCATCCACTCAAAAATGTTCGTGAAATTGAACCTGGAGATGCTCCCCGCGGGAAGCGATTGAAAATACTCCCGGCAATCGCCGCTGACGATCGTTATGCGGTCAAGCCGTTGCCGAAGGGTCTTGATATTCTCCCGCCGCAAATAGGCGGGCAGGTGGTCGAGGTCGTAATATCTGCCGAGTAATGCGTAGGACAGGTACGTGCTGTCGCGGAGGGGCAACGTTGTCACCGCGCGACGAACGACATCCGCAAAGTGATGGCCAAAGGAGAAGTGCTCTTCCAACTGCGCAAAAAATGCCGGATCGAAGAACAGAGACATGACTCGACGGCTGAGAAAGATCCGCGTAAATGCTTTCCACCTCCGGTTCGACCAGGAATGGTCGAACAGTTTCTCCCGAGCATGCCGGTCGTCGATTGTGAACATCCGTTCGACAAGGGACCTTCCGACAAGCATGCGCGTCATGCGGCCGAGAAGGCGCATATACCGTTCATACCGCCCGCAGTGGATGATACCCAGCCGGATATCCCCGGGCCGGACGTCCCAGTACGCGAGTGCCTGTTCCGAGAGCTGAGGGCGGAGCGAACGATAGGTGTCGATCCTGTGTCGCGACGGCGTAACGCCGAAGAAACAGAGGAGTTCCGGATACGGGAGGACGCGGAGCGCTGCGATCTTCAACTCAAGCAGATGATTTTGGTGCGGATTCAGGTCGAGCGAGATCACCCGCTTCGGATCGTCCAGGAGAAGAGTGAGAGCATTGCAGCCTCCGGAGGTGATCGTAAAGACCACGTCCGACGGAGAAATCCGGAACGCTTCCCGATCGAGCTGTGGATCCTCCCAGCATTGCGCATAGAGGACTTCCTGGAAGACTCCATTGCGGCGTTTGGGGAGGGCCGTTTTCATGATCGAGCCTCCGAAGTTGCGTGGGGATGCAACCCCTTTTTTGTATGCCAGGCTGCCCAATCGGCCACGGCCGGCAGGCCGACGAGGACGGCGTGGAAAAACTGTCCGGTGGCGCTTGCGACGATCAGTCCAGGCACAAAAAGCACATAGAGGGCGTTGAAGCGGAATCCATCCCGGTCGATGTGCAGCGTATGTGAGTTGCCGCAGAACTTCCTGAATGACCTCCACGTGGGGATCATTCTTGGGACCGTCGATCGATACGCCTCGTACCCATCTCCGTGGTCTTGTGCTAGCATCTTTTCTTCGAACAGTATGAGATTGCGATAGTGAAGAGCGAGGAGTACCGGATACGCGACTCCAGGAAGGGGCATGCAGAGGGCAAAAGCCGCGGCGGCAATCAGGTCGGCCAGGTAGATCGGATTGCGTACGAGGTCGTACGGCGGGGCGATGCGGAGCTCTTCGGGCCGGACTTCGAACGACATGACGCGATGAGACCGCAGAACGGTCCCCGCGGACATGCGCAGCAAGGAAGCGACTGCACATCCGATAGCGGCGATCAGAAAGCCGAATGAACGGGGGGCCGCTGCTCCCAGGAGAAGCTCGAACACTGTCTGCTTCACATCAGTCAACACATAGGCGCAAAGGCAAGCGGCAAGCACGATGCCGAGCGATATGAAAATGCGGTACTGGAATTCCCAGGCAAGCATCGCGTTCATGTGCCCTCCCGAGGAATGCATACCCGTACTGCGGCGGGGACCGCTTCGATCGAGCACGGCGTCACGCCCAGATATTCGCCGTCAGCCTCGATCTCCACCGAATCTTCGGCGGCAATCGTCAGCGAGCGGACAGGTCGGAGCGAAAAATGCGGGGTGTGCACATGCCGGGCTGAGTAAATGCGGCGAAGGTTCGCGAGGCGAACGGGGAGCGACTGTTCCTTCATGACGAGAAGGTCGAGTGTTCCGTCGAACGGGTTCGCTCCCGGCGTCAGATTCATTCCGCCGCCGGTGAACTGACCGTTGCCGATGACGACGCCAAGCACCCGGTGCGATTCGATCGCATGACCGTCAACTGCGATGGTCAGGTCTTGATTCGGATGACGGAACAGCATCCTGAATGCGCCGAGAGCGAACGTCATTCGGCCGTTCATTCGTTTCGGTGCGGATTCAACTTCGCGCACGACTGCGGCGCCGATTCCAAGCTGGCATTCGTTGACGAATAATCGTCCGCACAGCGTACGTCGCCGGTCCCGGAAGCGAACGTGTCCCAGGTCCATGGCGCGGGAATTGCCCGCGGCGATGACGCCGATCTGATCACGGAGGCCGCGAGGAAGATTGAGTCCCTGGGCCAATCCTTGTCCGGTGCCGCTACTGAGAATGCCGAGCGTGGGAAGGGAGGACGTGGGGGCGCCGTTGATGCGGAGTCCGTTGACGACCTCCTGAACAGTACCGTCGCCGCCGACGGCTATGATCGTGCGGATGGAGTGCTCGGAGGCGAGCCGTAGTGCAGTCGCTTCGGCTTCGCCGCGTACGCACGTGACGTGGATTCGGAGTTCGTTCCCAAGCTGTCCGCGAAGCGCTTCGATCAGCGCCGGGGCCCGGGTGCCGGTTTTTCCGCCGGCGGAGGCAGGATTGATGATACAGGCAATCATGACGGCGGCATAATAGCCGGCCCGCCGTCGACAATTGTCAGTTCAATGGCAGGAATGTGTCAAGAACTTGTCAAGCAGTTGATGAACTTCTTCCTCGATGACCTTTTTGCAGGCAATTGTACGTTCCTCATGGATGTTCGATACCCTTTGGATAACGGTCTGCGGCCAGATTCAATTGCACCCTGTGTTCAAGCAGTGCCTTCAGTCCGGCGAGCACCAGCGAAAAGCCTTGCGTCGATCCAGTGGCCTGCAGTACACGTTCGTCGCCGGTTCCCGTAAAACCCGCTCTGTGATGTCCACAAATCCGCCTTGTGATTCTGGATGACCGGAGGGGGTATGTACAGTCCGATGTGGCGTGATGGAAAGCGAAAGTAGGCAAGCCGACCTTTTAGGCCATAATACGGTATCCCGTAGCTGATCTTTTCATCCGCATCCGGTGCGGCTTTTTTGATCGCCGACCGAAGTTGTCTGAGCTTGCCCTGCAGCGTCTTTGGAGATGCTGCAATGTATGCATCGACATCTCTTGGTCTTTGCTTTATACCCGCAGCCATCTCTCCTCCAAATCAGACGACTCGTTCACGGAATAAGGGCAGCAAAATCACGTCATACTGAATGAGTGTCGCTGTTTGCCGCTTTTGCGTTCACTGCGCCCGTGTGACGGCTACAGCTCGCCGAATCGCATGGACAGCAGGAAACCGTTCCATGATTTCTTTGAATTGGGAGTGGAAAAAATCTTGGCTGCTACGCCAAAAGATCGAAACGGTGCGATCGCCACTTCAAGATCGAGCGGAAAGCCAATAGTGGAAAACTTGGATTCCTCCGATCCCTGCAGGTACGAAATCCCTCCCGAAACAGACGCCATGAAGAAGCGGGACTTCAGCGCTAGCCCGAAAAGTGCTGCAACCTCGCCGGCGAAAAAGCGGCTTCTTTGTTCGGGAAGCGGTGCTGGGAAGATGGTGATGAAGCGACCGGAGTAAAGCGTTGTCTTCGAAAGCAGCGAATAACCTGCAAGAAACGCTGCACCTTTCGAAGGTGCGATTCCGAGTCCCAAAGTAAGCCAATGATGGCGTTCTTCTTCAGACTCGCCGAACGATGGAGGCGAAGGATGAATCAACGTCATGCCCTTGGCTTCGATTCTGTTGATAGTAAAAGGATCGATCCTTCCCTTGAACGGTCGAACTTGATCCCTATCTGTTACCGTGCCTGCGCACCAGAGACCTGGCGGATCTTCTGCCGTAATGTTGAGGAAATCATACTCTTTGAATGCGAGAGACGTCTTCGTTCTGAGCCAGCATATGAAGAATGTCTCTTGAACACCATGAGAATTCACAACTTCAATCTGACGAGTGGAATCAATTTCGGAACGTGGCACTTTCCCCGCAAACTGCCTTCCCGATTGTCGTTCTGAGCCCGATCCGATGACGAAGTCGGTCGGCTCTCGCACAAGCGCATGCCTGTAGGCGCCGCTCTCGACGATGCTGCTGTCATTTCGCGTTATCCGAAGTGCCGTCTCAGATGGGATCATTCCCTTTTCTATCTCTTCTCTTGTCAACTCGTAATAGGAGGTGCAACCATTCTGTGCAACAAGGAAAGCTGCAATTATGATGTATCGTGAGTTCATAACACCTCCCACGCGATTGACAGTCCGAGTGACGAACACGTCTCATCTTCATGACGCAAAGTAAGCGGGCGTCGCAATGCCGCCTGTCAGCTGTCATGCTGAGGTCAACGGACAAGATTGAATGTCCCAGCGCCGGTGTGAAGATGATACTTCAAGTAACCACCGACCTCTGTAGAACGGAGTTCGCCGACGCTCGTATAATTGAAGTAGGGATACATGAGAGCGCCGATAAACGGGATGACACTGTACCCCCGGTAATCATCGCCGTCCTTGAAAAGAATTGTAGGGCCGCCGCACACTCCAACCGCCACAAGGCCGCCAACGGCATATGCCGTTTCGATACCGAGATGGATTCGGCTCATTCGAGGGAGAAAATCGATGTCGAGGACGGGTCCAATGGAAGCACCGGCGCCGCTCGAGTGCTCTGGTCGGATCATCCAGACGTAACTGATTTCCGCGCCGTAAGTGAACCCTCCATTGTCGCCAAAGGTATAACCGAGTTTGATCCCGGGGTTGAGGAATGTTGTAGCATTCTGCGCATGGATGAGCGTGGCGAATCCAATTTCAGCCAGCACGAAGAACAATGCAGATCGACTTCGCATTGATTAACCTCCTGTATTGATCGGCCTGACGGCGAGTGTTTGGCAGTAGAACGACGCGGACCGCCAACAGTTTTTCGATTCCCCATCGCCCCGTTGTGGCGTTGCGCTCATTCGTTGCGTGTATAAACATGCTACCGCAAACATGACGGTCGATCGTAGGCAGGTTTCTCAGAGAAATCCCTCGGTGGCTCCAACTTCACAAATTGCGCGAAACGAACGTAGCCAATCAGACTCTGAAACACAAGCGCGGAGCGCTACAAGCCCACACTCACCGAGTATCGCCGGCCACCGTCCAGTCGAACTCTCGAGGCAGCGCTCGGAGTGCTCGGTGCGCCTGGCGGCGCTGCCGTACTGTATCGGACGGTGACCGGAACAAGCTGGCTGACGCCGATCGTCCACTGGAGCCCGCCCAACGATAGACCATATGCAATCTCGATGTTCTGGAGATACGCAAACGTGATCCCCAGCGGGTCGCGACGGTAGTTCTTCACTCCAAACACCAAGAACTCGGGCTCCCAGTGCTCGATGGCGAGATTCGCCCGGACCCAATTCGAGGACGTAGCGATCCGAAGGACCCCAGGGCCCGTTGGGATCTTTCCTGACATAGAAATATCGGAGACGGATAGGGTGCCTCCACCACGAATGTTGAGCCGGTTCTGAAACATGGAGGCCGCAAGCGGAGTGAAGGGCCAAGACTCTACATGTCCGATGAACCGTCCATTCCATGAAACATAATGCGCGAACGTCTCCCATGGCATTCCGAACGCCGGGAAAAACAATCCGGCATTGAATGCTCTTGAGTAAACCTTATCCGAGAGCTTGCTGAACAACGCATTGTCGCTCAACAGTGCAACGGGGGAAGAAGTTTCTTCATACCTCCCGCCGCCAGAGAAGAGCATATTTGGCGAGAGTCTCCATCGGAGATCGGCCGCACCGGAACCATCGGATGTTTCCAGCAACATTCCGTAACCGCCGTCCCGTCCGGGTGTGTCTCCAAATGTTCTTGTCCCGGTGATGATAAGTTGAAACGCGCTCGCGGGAAAGAGTTCCAATGAATATGACCACTTCCAGCGCTGAAGCGTCTCGTCGAAAGGGGCGAAGTAGTCCTGCAGGACTATTTCGTTCTGTATGATGTTGGGAATGTGCCGGATGCCGGCCGAGACGACGGCTGTGGAGTCAAACAGGCCGGCCGACAGGGAAACATGGGGGCTTCCCAACAGCGAGCCTGATCGCGAGTAGAAACGAAATCCCGCGGTAATGGAAAAGGGTCCTGCTCTCCCCGCCCAATCGACGTCGATCGACCCGAAGTTGTCGTCGAATGATGTCTGCCAGCGGGCTGTGCTGTTTTCGAACGACGTGTACGTACGATCGCGACGTAAGGCAAGAGAAACAGAATCGGAGGTGCCGGCGATCGTGACTGCTGCTTTCATTGAACTCGCAAATGCCGTGATTGCGAATCGATCCGAATGCTGGCGAAGCATGTCGAAATACGACATTGAGACATCGACACCGACGTGACGATCAGGTCCGAATTGGCGGGCTGGCGAGGCGGCTAGGACAAAGAGGATGAGCACAAAAGAGCCGCGCCAATGACGGCGCGGCTCGTTGGTCAGATGTTTCACTTTGGATCGATTCGAGCGTGAAAAGAGTTTGTCCTTTAGCTCACGGTACGTTGATCGACACAGTGTTCGTGTAGTTATTCGCGCGTATCCCCATGAAATTCCCCCACGAATAGGGGTACCAGGTTCGTTGCGCCCGGTACTCGTACGTGTCTGCGGCTGGAACCTGATCATCGTAGTAATAAGACGTCCACCAGACCGTATCGATCACGGCGAAGGCTCCGGTCGTGCGGCGTTCGATGATGTATGAACCGAATTGATTGAGGTACACTTGAACATATCGTGGACTCGGCCCGTACGCGTAGGCGGTGATATTTTGCGGAGCAGGCGTGACGTCGATCTCACCGTACGCGTTCGATTTCAATTGGACCATTAACGAATTGTTCAGCTCGATGGGAACGGTGACTCCGTTTTTGGCGACGTTGATTTGTGCCGGCATTCCGTCGTTGTTCAGAATGAGGAAGCGGTTGTAGCGATATCCCTGCCAACCGTAGGTATATCTCGACTTCGGCTCGTAGAGCTGGCCGTTGGCTGTGACGGTCACGGTTGTCGAAGCGTCGAGCATGTAGCTTTCGTCCCGTAAGCTCACCTCGAGCATCCAGGCAAACGACTCGTCCACGTGCATCAGGCGCTTCAGCGTCGTGTTCGTCATATTCGGGAAAATGCCGCTCAACGTCGGATCGGGAAACGTGAAGGCGTCATACGTCTGATCTGTCCATCGCCAGATTATGTCTCCCGAGGCAGATGAATCGACCGTATACGCAGGCAGCCACTGCTGTTTCGGGTTCTGCGGCGGATTCGTGAAGAAGGACTGGAGGTTGATCTGGAGTGTGTAATTGTTGCCGTCCGTGTCGGCGTCGCGCACTTCCACGGTTTGCGTTGACGTCAGCCAGGTCGTCGCTCGAGCGAGATACGAGTCTACCGTATCCATGTCGGCCGAAGACCCCTTCTTGATGATGTCGTCACCCTGATCATCCGATTCGGCCTTGAGAAATGCTATGCCGCTCCGAAGCCGGCTGATGAGCGTCAGCAAGTTCGTGTGAATTCCTGCCGCCCGAGTCAACCCGTCAGGCGCGAGCGTAAAGAACGTCGTATTATTCGGCTGAAGAGCCTCGACGGCAGCCTTGGTTGTGTAGGATGGAAGGTTGAACTGATAGACCAGGAACTGGTCGACTCCAGCCTTGATGCTGCGGAGCATGGCATCCATGACGTACACTTCGGTAAGGTCCAGAACCACAGGACTCAGGCCGGGGTCCCCCTGCATCTTGCCGCTGATGGGGAACTCGAAACCGGTATTCGTCTCGACCACGGCGAGGCGCTCAAGGGCGTAATCGATGCGCGGGACGAAGTGATCGCGCAAGACGGCCTGCATTTCGGCGACGGTCGGCGGGTCGGACATGGCTTTGAACAACATCGTTCCGAGGCTCGTGGCAAGTTCCTTCTGGGGTACTTTCATGTCGCCGATGCTTGCGGGAATACGGAATCGGAAGAGGTGCGTTCCCTGGACGGCGGAGCCGGTGTAGTTTTCCCACCGTTTGATCACGGAGTTGATCGACGTGTCGCTGTACGCGCCAAAGACTTCCGTCAGCGCGGCTCCGAGATTTGCAGTCGGGCTTGACGGTGAAGTGTTCAGGACACTCTTGTAGAGCGAATTTGCACGGCTAAAACTAATGAGATCGAGGTCGGAAGAATTGTTGATCGAAGCATTGCTCAGCGTGTAGAGTTGATTCTCGAGCTCAGTATATGCCTCGGCCTCTGTGGCCGCGGTGTCGGGCGTTGTCTCAGTGGTCTGCTTGTCGCACGCGGAAACGAACAGGGTCAGTGCGGCGGCTGTGAAGAATTGCATGAATCGGAACATGAAAGTCTCCCCGAATGTGTCAATGTGGTTGAAAAGCGTCCTCCAGTGTCATTCAAGTTAGTGAGAGCTTTTCCTAACACCAAGCGCGCAGAACGGCTAGTTTCGGCCAATGTCTTGGATCCGGGAACGACTTCCGTGGAAAGTCGTGAAATTGGAGCAAAGACTCGTGTTGCGAAAATGTGATTATCAAAATCGGGAACGACGTGACGCTCGACACATTACGCGTTGACAGCGACGACTCGGTATAGGTGCACGATCGTTCTTGTACACCAATATGAGAAGCTTGCCCCTGCAATGTCCCGCGCACGCTCTCTGCCCTACGTTATTCAGGGGAAATGTGCCCTCGTCAAGGAATAGGTGATCGGATATGCGACGACATACAGCAGATATTTACGAATTCAATGTTTCCGAAGCAAGCATAATACCAATCCTCCGCCACCGACAACCTTCTCGTGCTCCAGAATGAGGCCGCCTGTCTCTATGAGGGAGGGCAATCCTCGTATCGACATGAAATTGCGGTAGTTGCGGAAATGCCTCCGTCCCGCCGCTACCTCTGAGAAGAAGATCACGAACTTTGTGAGCCATCCTTTAAGAAATCGATATGGGCCGGGATGGAAATCGATCAGCAATATTCGTCCATCGTCCTTCAGAACGCGTTTCATCTGGCCGATCACTTGTCCGCGAACGGGTTCGTCCATTTCGTGCAACATCAACATGGATATCACCAGGTCGAAGGTGCCGTCTTCAAAAGGCATCTCGCGTGCATCTGCCAGCCGAAGGTCCGCGGCTCCCCGCAACCTCTTCTGTGCGATATTCAACATCGATTCGGAGGCATCGATGCCGAAGAGTGAGCATTCGTATTTACGATAGAGGTCCAGATGGACGCCTGTGCCGCATCCGACGTCGAGTATAGCCATCCCTTTCTGTGGCCGGAACATACCCACACCGATAAGCCTAAGCCCGCGATTCATGGGCTCAAAGATCGTGTCGAAGAATGCGGCTATTCCGCGGTATGCGTCGTTGGTCATCGCCTTCTCAAAGGGAACTTTAATTCGTCGATGATCGATGCAGCCGTCCAGTAGATATCAAAATTGCCGTTCCGATTACTGCCGAAGATGTGAGAGAATGTCGGATAGAGGTCGCCCTGCGTCGTGTCTGAAAACGATGCGGTGCGGGGCGACGTCCATTGTCCATTTTCCCTGTTTGCGAACCTGATCACTTCTCGTCCAACAATATCCCTGAGTCGAACGCTCCAATAGACTGCTTTGCCGTCGGGGGAGAAGGCGGGTGAACCATGTTCGTAGTCACTCGTGGAAATGATCCTCGGTGCGAACAGCCGGACCTGGATCCCGGGCGGTTGTTGATCAAAATAATCGCCGGTCTGCACGTGAGAGGTTCGATCCTGGCTGAGCAGCGGTTCTGCGGTAAGCAAAGCGCTGAGAAGAAGGCTGTTGGAAGCCAATGACCACATGGAGTGCATTTGAGGCTGCCGGTTGAGGCAGCTCGTGTGAGCTTTTCAAGCCGCATTTTCGCTTCGATCATATCCAGCACGTCGTGATCGGCATTCTTCCACATGCTCATAAATCACTTGGATTCAAGTTCCCCTGCAATGAACTCATCGGCTTCTTCGGCTGTCGCGAATGTCCGGCGAGCCTTGGCCTCATAGAACGGTTTGTTGGTTGCAAACATCGACGGAGTGATGAATCCTCTTGTCCACTGCGTATCCTTGAATTTCGCGCGCGATTCAAAGTAAATGTATCCGGTCGCTACGTCTCCAAGCGCGGTCTTCGGTTGCCGCCAAAAGTAATAATGTGAACTGTCTCGCAGGAACTCGAAAGGTGACCCGGCGACGGTGAATCCCGCCGGGGAATCTCCACGCTGTGCCATCACGCGCTCGATGAAATCACCCATGCGCGGGGGAGGCCCCGCATACCGTTCACCAAAAGTGGAGGGTGCGAAGTCTCTTGAATGGAACAGGATTTGAAAAACTTTGTCCCCATGCTTGCGACGCAGCATGTATGCCATGCGGCCCTGATTGTGCGGCTGTTTATAATTGATGAAACTGTGCATTGCCCCGCACCACACGATACCGCGGTCTCCCGTACCGATGATCTGTCGTTCCGCTTCGCGGGCCATCAGTTGGTCCCTGAGCAGGACGAATGGAAAATCCCAAAGGGCGCGGAAGATGCGAAGCTTCTCCCACAAGGGACCTTCTGCCGCATCGTCGCCGGCGATCGACAACGCGAACGAAGGTCCGTCGAACTGATTGTCGAGACCCACGACGCGTAATTTCTTTTCCGATTCAGGCAATCCCCTGTTGAGATACCAAACCGCGTACAAGACGTCCCAATACTCTTTCCATCCCCACAACTGCCATGGCTGGTTGCGCGCAATCCGAAGAGCCCGCTCATGGTCGTATTCCGGGGCTGTCACAAGTTCGGCGAGTTCTTCGTTGTCCTCTTGGGTGCATGTCTCCAGGGCGATGCATCGGACGCCGGCCCGATGATACAATGCAGGTATTGCCTCGGCGAGGAACGAGATCTGGCTCTTGATGTTGTGCATTTCTCCGAAAACAACCAACTGGTGGGTGGAAGCGGCCTGCACGGCGTAATCGACCGGGGAAAAAGCATTCGCATCCAGCCACCGGACGAAACGCGGATTCTTCGACGGTTCAAGCGAAGAAACGTCGATGAGTCTGCCCGGGTCGCGATCGTCTGAAGCCGGACGAGCCGAGCTGTACGGCAACAAGTCACTATACAGTCCATAGTACTTGATGCACACTATCGTCTGCAACAGCAAGGCAGACGCACTGACAGTTGCAACGAGGGCGAGGACCAAGGAGTCTCGTTTTTTCCTCGGGAATTCCTGCTGAACGAATGTACCGGAAAGATCATCGTACCACGTGCGCTTGGTCTTTACAAAGTACATGACGTAAAAAACGAACAGGAAAAGGGAGAAAAGAACAAGAAGCGCTCCGCCAGCCTCCGAAGCTCCAAAGACGCGGATGATGGCAACCGGCAGACCGAAGGGCAGCATAAGAGCAATCACCGGCTTGCCTATGAGTTCTCGCAGAATGCCCGTGAAATAATTCACTGGTTTTCCGTCCTTCCTGAGGACGTGAAGACCGCACAGGAACTTACCTATTGTCTGTCCATGTGCGCCGATTAGAATCGCGGAGTATGACAACGCCAATGCCACGGCGAGGATTTCCAACGGAACGTAGTGTGCGTACGCTCGAGCCGAGACAACGACGAGATACGCCGCTCCGACGACGACGAGACTGTCGATCCCAATAGCCGCCAACCTTAT
>MHAK01000076.1 GCA_001802945.1 Ignavibacteria bacterium RIFCSPLOWO2_12_FULL_56_21
AACGTTGCCCGTGCCTGTGAAAGCGTCAGGCTCGAGGCCGTAGTTTGGACCCGCAGTGAAACGAATCTCCCAGTCATTCCCGATCAGAATCGGCCATCGGGCTCCGCTTTGGGTCACTCTCGACACGAAGTAGGTGTAGTTCACTGTGGCCCCGGTATTGCCCGTTGTAATACCCCATTGTCCACCCCCGGCGTCCAGAGTCGGTCGATCTTGCGGAGCAAGCGTTGTCGGCATACCCGCGAACCCAAAGGAAGCAAAGTGAGGAGGATTGAGCGGACCAGCTCCATCGGAAAGCTGCTGAAAGTCGACAAAAGCGTTGGGGACTTGTCGGACGATGAATTGCACACCGTCAACCACGGGATGTGGCCAGCCGTCGAAGCCGGTCCATAGCTTTTGAGCCGTTAGTAACAGAGCATTGATGTTCACATCCTTCAGGGACCATCCCACTTCGCCCGTCGTATCATTAAGAGTCACAAAACTGACGAGGTAGTCGTGTCCTGTTAATTGTGCGGGGTCTGCAACGACAGGGATGACGTTCATTATTGGACCGACCGACTGAATCACTTGCAACGTGTCTCTCCAGGAGGCGTCCGGAGTCCACGGCTCTACTGGAAACAGGGCGGATGAGGAGTAACCGACGCCGTCATACGCCAAAGAGTAGATCAAAGCCGCATTGGACTCCGACAAATTGGTGCGGAAGGACAAGATAAAGGACTCGTTTGAGACTGTTGCACCGGCAGCCACGGACACGGGTAACTCCGCCACCCGCTTCGATTCAAACGGTGACTCTCCTTGATTCGCAACTGTCAGGTGATCGAGAGCATTCAAAGCGTCACGATTCTGCACGGAAAACGTCACCAGCACATTTTCATTCGGGTTGAGTTTCCGGTCCTGCTTACCATCCTCCCATACGATCGACCAGTCTGAAAGCACAGGACGGGGACGGAGGGAAACATTCGCCAAGAATGCGTCGTTCGTGACGATGCCGGTTGAGGTGTGCAGTACGAGCTTCGCCCGGTAGGGGTATTTTTTGTTCGCCGTCGCCTGAACGGCCCCCCAGATACCGTCTCCGGCGAGACTGTCGAAGTGTGCGCCATCGTCGAACATCGGAGAAGAAAAAGCAGGTTCTGTTCCGACTTCAGGTTCAAACAGAACTTCCGCCGACTGGACGATCAATCCTGGCGGAGGCGTTATTCGTACTGCCGCTTCAGTGATGGTCGTAGTCGGATGCCGAATGTCAATAAGTCTCTCCATGTATGGCGGCGGATTGAACAGGCCGTCGAATATGCTTTGAGCAACACGATCGTTGGACTTCATAACAGCGACGCTCGAAATACGATCGGCTCCCATTCCCGCGACGACGGCAACATAGACTTCTTGCGTATCGCCGGGAGCCATCCTGAAGGGACCGCTTGAGCACATCAATCTACGGTCGCCAGGAATGAACGAATAGTTGGTTCCCAAACCGTCGAGGAATCCGGTTTGCGTCACTGGGTCGCCGGACAGAGGAAACTTGGTGATTTCCGCACCAGGGGGATGGGTGTAGGGAACATCGGAGGTGTTGAAACTGCCCGATGGTGCAAAGCCGCGGAGCATCTTCCACCATTGTCCAGTTCCCAACGCATAGTCGCCAAAGAAAGGATCTTGGTACGGCGAACCAGCGGAGAAATACGCGAACGATGTCATGCCAAGATTCTTCCAGTTGCTCACCCGCTTCAAATCGACGATAGCCGAATCGCCGATGGAAGGATACCGGGGACCTGCGAAGAAATCATACCCCAGTGAAGGGGGCGGAAGACTGAACCCGCTGTACTCGACGTCGACAGCTTTACTATTGTACACGTAGCCCAGCGAGAGCAGAGAGTCGGAACCGAGAAGGTCGTCAAAGGGATCTCCAAGGTCGGGGTCCGACCACTGGCACACATACATGGAATCGATGTAGAATGCCCCGTACTGATCGCCCGCGGTGGAATCGACATCCACGCCTCCCTTGTTAATTAACTTATAGCGGATGAAGTAGACATCGCCGAGAGCGTCCGTGCGCTTGTAGCCCCACACGGTCCTCTGAATCTCAAGACCCAAGGGCTCCGACCCCACAAAGTTTAATGCAGTGAAAACATGCAGGTCATTGTATACCGTCCAAATGACCTGATCCGCGGGAACATTGGGTGCGCTGCCCGCCACACCGGGCTCATCATACTGGCCCGAAACCAAATTCTCGACTGTAAAGGTTTCGCTGAATGCCGGAGGCGGCTGAAAGCCCGGCACGCCGTTTCGCTCTATATAGGGGGCTCCTTTAGCGACCGGCCAGTTCATCCAGTCGGCAGCATACTGTTCCTTGACGGCGATCGTCTGGCTCTCCGTCACGGCCGATTCATTCAACTCAAAGACGGAGGCGGCATCACGCGCAAGCTCCTCAGCGGACATTGTATAATAGTCCCGACGAATGCGGAAGATGCGCACATCAGGGGAGTTCGGGTCTTCTACCCCCGTTCCGAGCACAGGACCGTAGGCCGGATTAACTATTTTGCCGGCCCGTGTCGCGACATGAGTGTATGTGCCGCCGCCGACACGCACCCATTGCCCAGGTGCGGGCGAGGTCATACCAGGATCCGTGAACGCTTTCCCACCCCACACCAACGCATCCTGGTAGACTGCACTTCCGGTGCCTCGCGGAAAGTACAAACCATCGTCTCCTATCGGTGACCGATTCGACTCCCCGTCAACGCGCATCCACGCCGTAATGTTGTTGATATTCAGCACGGCGTGACTGGGCGTGCCCATGGTTTTGGCAAGATGTCCCCCCTTCTTGCCGGAATTTGATGGCTCTTTAGCAAGCGCGACCACGCTTAAGAATAGAACCAGCACCATGCTGAGACTTATCAACGCGATGGGACGACTGCGGAAATCAGAGCGCATGTTTCCCTCCCTTGTGACGGATGGATTATACTATATTTAGTGATTATCGTGGCAGGGGTTACGATTTGCTGAAATCCGGTTTCAAGTTCTTTCACAACCGAATTGACAATCAGCTTGAAGCGAACGTCGAAAACGAGCTCGATCAATCGTGAATTCGGCAGAACACAGGTTTCCTTATCTCCGGTGCTATCGATTGCTAGTTGACGGCCGCCGCGCTCGCCACCCGTTCAGCCAATGACATTCGAAAAAAGGTTTGCGCCGAGGAGAACGGACATAACGACAAACAAGACTGTTCCCTGGAAATTCATGGATTTCATGAGTGTAAACTCTTTCGCATTGGACTTGGGTGTGCTGACGTGGCGGGACGGAGCCCCTTCTCTTATGGTACTTTCACTCGAAACATACTAACGATTCTAAAATGTTGCTCGTCAATCGCTCACATTTTCTCGCAACCTTGTCGGTCAATTCTTATGAATGGGATTCCATCCGGCACATAGAAAGACAAAACACGGCCGAAGCCGGGTTTCTCATTACTGCTATCTTCTTCCACCTCGACCCGCTCTGCGTGATCCGATCGGGCCTGGGGTCTCAGGATTATCAACTCTCCAGGGCGGAAGGCCCAGTTTGTCGTCGATCTCGTGTCGCTCGTTGGCGATCGCTTCTCCCTGCGTGGCAAACCATTTGTCTTCTGAAGACGCGTTCCGGAATCTTGTGGCACAACTGAACATTATCGTCCCGTTGAATCGCTCTGACGAAACTGAAATCGCAACGTCTCGATACATCGCTTTCGTGCTTGTAAGCTGTTTCATTGCATCCTCCTTCGCGCCATGTACTCTTCATCCTTACCCAACGTTGCAGCCGCAAACGAGAAACCCGGCTAGTGCCGGG
Source organism: Ignavibacteria bacterium RIFCSPLOWO2_12_FULL_56_21 (assembly GCA_001802945.1). Classification (GTDB taxonomy): domain Bacteria; phylum Bacteroidota; class Ignavibacteria; order UBA10030; family UBA10030; genus 2-02-FULL-55-14. The sequence continues at coordinate 3,808 of MHAK01000076.1, forward strand.
TTCTCTATTTGGCCTGTCTGTTAATCAATATACTCAAATCGGCGAAGAAGCGCAATGAGTCAAGACTCAATCTCCAAACGGTTTCCCGTTGAGAAGTCTTTATCGTCTACAAACGCATACGCCCCGACAGGGGGCGCGGCGTTTCAGAGTTGAATCACAGAGAAAACCCCGTTGATTGTGGGGTCACATCCAACGATCCCCGATAGCCGTCAGTAAACTTCCACTGGTTTCGCCGCTTCCCGCCAATCTTCTGTCGTCTTCACAAGTCGCTCTGCGAGCATTAACATCATTTTTTTTGCGAGATGAGGATGGTGGGCAAGCAAATCATCGAGACTCACTTTGACGTGGAGGAGCATTGTCGGCTCCTGCGCAATAAGCGTTGCTGTCCGGGGAATATTCAGAAGAAAGCCGAGTTCACCGATCACCGTGCCGGGCTTTGAGATTTCGGCAACAGTGAGATCGCTCTTGAACACGCCAACCTTGCCGGACAGCAGAACAAACCAGCCGTTCGTGGGGTCCCCTTCGGTGAGAATGGTCTGTCCAATGCTGAAATAAAGCCTGACAGAGGGAAGGTGAGTAAAATCTATGGTTTCTTTTTCCATGACAATCCTATTCTAAAGAAAACCAGTCTCAGGGTCAAGGGTGGGATATGGTAGAGGGCGGGAGACGGCTTCCATACAAGATTTTCGTGATTCCGAAAGGGTCCGCGACTGAAGATTCCGCAACAATTGGACTTGTTTTCCCCTCTTCAGGTTAGAATCATCCCCGTCATGCACATTCCATCAGAAGAAAGCTAATGAAGTTCACGCATGGATTCAGCGAGTATTCAGATAGGGAAATGTAATTCCCAATTCTGAAACACACAAGAGCCTGTCGACCTGGAGTATGCTGTTTTGTGCAGATCTCGTACTTCTCCATTCTCATTCCTGCGACGCTCCAGCATCGAATGCATCGCAAACCTCATTCAGAAGAAGAAAAATTCTAACAACTACTCCTGCAATTGATTAGATTCGAGGTGCTGACAATCTCAACACCGTGAACACACTCCTTCATTCATGTCATTCCATTCTTCCTTTGAATGGCCACCACTCATCCGATGAAAGGAAACCGCAATGAACAAGAGCACAAAGCTGCTCGGATTCTTGGTCATGTTTGTGGCCGTTCATTTCTACGGTATGGCACCAAACAATCAGCCGCCTCCTGGTGATTGGAGCTCCTGGACGTCGAAGAAGTTCAATGACTACATCAAGATTCAATATCGGGACAATGGGAAGCATGTGTACCAATTCAAGCTGTTCAAGAAGGATAATGTCTTTGGTACGGGCGACACATGGATAGAGATCGACCATTTCACGATCTCCCCCACTGACCCCGACCATAGCAAGAAGAACGTCAACCTGTATCCCCTCGTTGACCTCAAGAGTTATGAGGTGGTAGCACATTACGACAAGGGAAACGTGAAGACGAATGGCAAAGTCACCGCACCCGACGGAACACATTCCTGGGATACTACGGTTGATAATTTTTCGACGGACCATGTCGACGTCACGAAAGAGGGTGAATACTATTATGACGCCGTTTCAGAATTCTGGCGCATCAGGTGTTCGACGTTGCCGTGCGGTCCATGGGTGACGTTCCCGGGATACGGTGAAGCACACGGGATCATCAAGGGGATGACCGTCAACGGAAAGAAACAGGACGTCCTTGTCCAGGTCTGGAAAGGATACTGTCCGCGTTTCATGGATGTTACCAAAAGCGAGAAGAAGGATATAAAGAACTTCGGTAGCCAGTTTCCAGGCGGTATTGGAGCTGAGGTTGGCCTCTATACGGATGTTGCCCCGACAGGCTTGAGCTGGAATCCTTTGGTGACAGACGACGTCAAGATCGCTTTCAAGCTCGTCAATCGTAAAACAGGGGAAGTTGTAGTCGACGCCAAAGAAGAAGCGACGTGGTGGAAGACAAAATGGATGACCACGGGAAGTTACGACAAGTACAAGCAGACTCACGATTGTCCGGCGGACCCGATGGAGTACGATCTTCAGATCTGGATCAACGGGTTACCGTTGGCGGGGACCATGAGCACGTGGAACTGGTCGGACGGACGTGATGGGCAGGTGAAAGTGCAGTAACCATCATCAGAAAAGTTCCCATGCATCGCCTGAATGGTCTGAACACCATCACACATCTCTCTCTCAAGAAGGATTGTCCATGAAAGCAGGGCTCATTCCTTGTTTTCTCATTCCCGTACTCCTTCTTCTTCAGGCGTGTACTGGCTCTTCAATTTCGGATTTCCGTGCTCGTGACACCTCAACGAACTCTGGACCGAACGCGAAGATCGTCGAAGCAACACCGATGTCTTCAAAAGGAAAGATCACCGACGAGTACGTTCGGAGGGGTTTACAACTGCTCCGCGAGGGGAGCTACGATGCGGCACAGCGAGAGTTCGGCAAGACGTTGCGGTATGATCCACAGAATTCCTCTCTTCACTTCCTCAATGGCCTTGCCTTTCACCTCCTTGCCGAGCACTCCACCTCGGATCAGTACGAATATGCCCAGATCGGATATGAGCTCGCCCTGAAGTTCGAGCCGAACAATTGGCTCGCAGCCCAACAGCTTGCACGACTCTCCTTGAGCAGACGCGAGTACCGGAATGCACAGGAATATTTTGCCTACGCGCTCCTGTTCCGACCGAATGATGCCTCGCTTCTCTATGGACTTGCGCAATCCTCCTACTACATGTCGGACATGGAAACGGCCCTCGGAGCAGTGCGCAAGGCTGATGAGCTCGTGCCTGGAGCTCCGGAAATTACGAGCGGCTACGCTATCATTGCAGCGGCATCCGGTCAAACAGAGACAGCGCAACGGATGCTTGCGACGTTTCGGCAACTTGAACCCGGGAGTACACGTCTGTCGAAACTCGAAGAGAGAATCGAAGACTGGAAGGACATCCACTCGCAGTTTGTGGCGACGCCCTCGGCGGGCCAACATGCTCAGGCCGGTACGACGACCGAGGTTGCACGATCGTCCGCACTCCCCGATTCCACCACCGGCGAAGCCGACCAGCCAAAGATGGTCATGATCGATGTGGTCATGCTCCGGACTGAGGAGAATGAGACAAGCAACAAGGGGATCAATCTTCTTGAAAACCTCTCGCTCACGTTTGAGGGACGTTTCAACTCCCAGCCTGTAGAAGGAAATCTCTGGCAAGTTCCAACGAAGAGTTTTATCGGTACGCTCGACATGCCAAAAGTGAGTTACAGCTTGAGAATTTTCAATGCGGGAGATGACCGGACCGAAGCGCTCGCTCTCCCGACGCTGATCGCCCTGGATGGCAAGCAATCAACATCGTTCGCGGGAACAACGCTGAATGTAGCTGTGACGGGCATACAGGCAGGATCCATCTCGGAACTCGAAGCCGGCATTTCCCTGGACGTTCTCCCGATATTCTTATCGGACAACGCCATCCAACTTCACGTCATTGCCCGCCGAACGTTTGTGGAGGAGGGGGCGGTAGGGTCGTTCCATGAGGCAGTCCGGACATCGAAGAACGAAGTGACCGCCGATGTCGTCATGAACATCGGAGAAACATTGGTCCTCAGCGGGCTAAGGGAAAAGCAGACATCTTCCTTCAAGTCCGGTGTCCCATTGCTGCGCGATATTCCTATACTCCAATACATCTTTTCCACCGAAAAGACATCTGACTTTCACAAATCGTCGTTGATTCTCCTCACACCACGTCGCGTGAGTCCGGGAATCTATCGGTCGTCGTCCGGGAGGGGGGACGAATCAAGCATCGATGACAATCCGAAACTGAAGGAATTTCGCCAACGCTATGGTTATCTCTTCTCGCTCGACGACAATGTCACTCATGTGATGCGACACCTCGACAAGCACGCGGTGGCCGCCGGATTGAGGTCTGCGGATCTTTTCGACCGTCCGTGGTGGGGGGATCCGGAATCCATTGATATAATATTGAAGCGAACTGCGAGCTTTCTGTACTATTAATAGTGTGTCCCGGATCGTGGTGGATTGGGAATAGAAGGTAGCCTAAGCCCATGTTCAAAGGCTGCCGGACCTCGATCCGAAGTTCTCAGAGGGGTGTACAACAGAAGCACCTACAACCGATTTCTTAAATGTAGGCGCGGAGTGTAGCGGAGGCAGGGCTTTGAGTCGGACAGAATTCCGGAACGCATAGACGAAATGCTTTTGTGGTGGGCGCAGAACTGCGCGTAGGAACCAATGACTGTCGTGCGAACATCATTGGTAGACGTAGGACAAGGCAACTCTCCACTGGGTACGATCGGGGGCAACGATCGTATTAACGATGAAGACATCCTGCACCGTCGCGCCAAGCTGGAAGGACCAGTATGTGGATCGTTCATCGACGAACGTTCGCTGCGGGACAACGAAGACGGGCTCCGTTTCCTCGTTGTAGAATGCCCCTATAACAGGCTTTGAGAAGAACAATGCCTGCGTTCCGCTGAAGAGCTTGAACACCTGGACTGCCCGGAAGCCGACGTGATTGATCCTTCCCGGAATCATCTCGATGCCTTGTTGCATGTACACATAAAAGAACGTGAAGTCTGCATTGCGATAGTAGTCGGTGATGCTCATCAGTTGTCCCTGCCGCAATTCGCTGTTCTCCCGCAGCGCCATACTGCTGATGAACATACCCTGCGTCATTCCGATGGCGGCAGGTCGCACAAAGACGTTGTTCCCGCCGTAGAAGATTCCGCCAAGTTGAAAATCGTACCGGTCCCGATGCTTCCAGACGACTACCGCGCCCGGTAGGCCGTCTGGACGGAATGGCGCCCATCGACCGATCGCCAGCGTACGAACGTTCTCGGCCCGATCTTCGCTGGCGATATATCCTGCAAGGGCGAATGTGTTCCAGGGAAGTTCGACGATCCCCCCTGCTCCGTATCGGAGCCGGGCGGCACCATCCTCCCGTCCCTGCCCCACGACGGCCATCAGCGAGAAGAGTTCGAGTGTCCCTTTCGCCGCCCCATAAATCGCGGACGAGGAGAGACCATTGTACGGAACCGTGCGTCCGCCCGGCGTGAACCCGTCGAACACCTCGTAGCCCGCTCGAAGCCACAACCTTGGGTCCGGGCGAACCGTTATCCGCGTATAGAACGTCTTTTCGGCAAGCGACGTGTCTTTCATCCGATCATACGTTCCACCGATATCGCCCTGATAGCGGTCGTCGTCGTCGAGAGGAAACAGCACTGCTCCTCCCGTCACCTCCTTCACGCGCAGCTCGTTTCTGTTGTTCAATTCATTGTCGGACAGCTTAAAGAACAATGTCTTATTGCGCTGGTCCTTTCGGTAGAAATTGAACGTCGTCACCCGCTCATCATCTTCGGCCATTCGGGATAGCTGAAACTCCCAGATGGCTGGCCGAGGCGGACCGAAGACAGAGTGCTTCAGATCATCAGTTCGCGCTACGGGCGGATGTTCTCCCTGAGCGTACACCAAAGAAATTCCCAAGAGGAAGATACCGGCGCTGGTCGCGCGCCCTTTTGCCTTCCCCATCATCGATGTGCCTTGCCGGTTCTCCGTTTCTCTCACTTCTTCGGTCCGATGTTCAACGACGAGATGTCCATGAGATAGGGACGGAGTTTGTGTTCGCCCGGCTTGGCATTTCGATTCGAAGAAAACGTGAGCAAATTCCCGTCCGGAGATATGACAGGAAACCCGTCGAACGCATCATTATACGTCAACCGGGTCTGCACACCGGTCTTTAGGCTCATCATATATACTTCATAGTTGTGCGGAGGCAACACTTTGACAAAGACAAAATGTTCGCCGTCCGGAGCCGGATGGGGCGCCCAATTCGTCCCCGCATCGAACGTGATGCGTTTCCGCTCCGATCCATCCTCCTTGAGCGTGAAGATGGTCATCGGCATCCCGCGTTGCGCCTGGTCTTTGATCCGCCAGGCGCGGCAGATGA
>MHAK01000077.1 GCA_001802945.1 Ignavibacteria bacterium RIFCSPLOWO2_12_FULL_56_21
AAATGGGAACTCATGAGATAAAGGAGTTTTGCAGAATAGGGGAGGAAGGGGCGGAACTGTTGAAGTTGGCGATGAGCAAACTCGGACTTTCGGCCCGGGCGTATGACAGGATATTGAAAGTGGCCCGAACGATTGCAGATTTGGCTCGTTCAGCGGAGATCAAACCGGAGCATCTGAGTGAAGCGATACAGTACAGGAGCCTGGACAGAACATTACGAACATGATCTTTTGATTTTCGGTATGATGTGACTTATCTGCCCAATGAACAAGGGGGTTTAGAGATTCGCTTTGGCCGGTTTTCACCGATAAAAGATGAAACCTAAGGCACTGGTCTCCGTATGTGCCACGACGAAGAAGCTCACCCTATTCTCGAGTGAGATAATGTTCCTCATGTGTTCTTTCGTCGCTCAGGAGGAGCATCTGTTCGGAGTTGCCACATTGATGAGGGGTACATCCAGTAGATTATGAGATGATGGAACGGATTGCCTAACCGTCGTTGTGCGTCAAGACGAGGATGGCCGATGTCCTTTATTTGCGTACCATGCTAACGGGGGCACTTGCCTTTGGCGCTGCATCGGCTCGCCCAATGCAATTTCATCGATATACCTTACAGAATCACACTCATAAGGAGGGAACGAATATGGGCACAGCCGTTAAGGCGGTACGGGTTGCACAACCGTCGCCTCACTTCACAGCCAGAACCCCCCAACAGGAAAGCTACATGTCAAAGGGTTCGCTCTTCCTTTTTGCCGTTGCAGGCTGCTTGCTCCTAGCGCAGCCATTGATGGCTCAAGAAGGAATCAACGGCAATCTTGTCACTGTCGATTGGCTTCAGAACAATCTCAACAATGCCAATGTCCTGATACTCGACGCGTCGCCCGGTCCGATGCATGCGGCACAGCATATTCCCGGCGCGGTAAACGTTGACCTGCTGACCTATGGGGTTCACGAAATTCCGATCTCCGATACGGAGAAACGCTTCCAGTCATGGGGAATTAGCCCAGGCAAAAAGATCGTCTTGTACGATCAGGGCGCATCAATAATGGCCACTCGGCTATTTTTTGACCTCGTATATCATGGCTTTCCAGCAAGCGGTCTATACGTACTGGATGGAGGACTCTCCAAGTGGCAGGCAGATGGCGGCTCGGTTACAAAAGAATCCACACCATCACCGAAGAAAGGAACTTTTCACATTACAAAGTTTAGGGAAGATGTGAGAGTCAAACTTCCGGAATTTCTTAACGCATCCGGTGATCCCGGGAACAATGTCTTACTGGAAGCGCTTGGGGCCAACTGGCATTTTGGTGAAGTCCATCCCTTTGACCGGGCCGGACATATTCCGAACGGCATCCTATTGCCCAGTGAAGACTTTTACAATGAGGACAAGACCTTCAAATCCGTTGAAGAGATCAAGAAAATGCTGGCCTATGTTGGGGCCAAACCTGAACAGCAGATCCACACATATTGCGGCGGCGGTGTAGCTGCCAGTGTGCCGTGGTTCGCCGCGAGGTTCATACTGAATTACCCGAAGGTCAAACTCTATGAAGAGTCTGAAATGGGATGGTTGCTGGATGAAAGAGATCTTCCCTACTGGACATACGATGCCCCAAATCTCATGAGAGAAACAGACTGGCTGAAGTCATGGGGATGCAACAGGATGATGAGGATGTACGGCGTCTCACAAGTCAGCATCGTGGATGTGCGTCCGGCAGAAGAATTCAATCAGGGACATGTACCGTTTGCATTGAACATTCCCGCCGAAGTGTTCAAAGCCAATCTCAACAATCCCGAAAAACTGGCTGAGATTTTGGGACCGGCCGGCGTCAACGCCTCTCACGAAGCAATTATCGTATCCGGCGCAGGATTGACCAAAGTGTCCGCCCTGGCGTTCGTTGCGTTGGAGATACTTGGACAAAAGAAAGTATCTATCTTCGTGGACCCTTTCGATAAATGGACGCAACCCGGTACTGCCCTGACTAGGGATACGACCGTAGTCGGCCCCAAAAAAGCCTTTGGGGAGGTGTCCATACCTCCAATGACGTATCCTGTGAATATCCGCAAGGATGTGATCATAACGGATCCGAAAAGCACCCACGGTCTTTATCCCAAAGTCTTCATTGCCTCCGGCATGAATGTGCCCGTGAAGGCCCAGGAAGGCAAAATTGTGCATGTTCCGTACACGGATCTCCTGAATGCCGATGGCACGCCCAAAGATGCGAAGGATATCTGGAACATCCTGGTCAAGGCCGGGATCACGAGATATGCGGAGCTCGTTTGCTTCTCCGATGACCCCGGTGAAGCGGCAGTCAACTATTTTATCCTCAAGCTCATGGGTTATCCTGATGTCAAGGTGTTGTTGATGTGACGCTCATGAACACTCGTTTTCTTATTAGCTGGACGAGCGGCGCGGATGAACGACCATGGAATTCCGGCTCGTTTGCAGGGAGAGTGAAGCGTGTTGTCGATCGCGGACCCAACGCCACGCAAAGAGGGAGATTTCTGTTCGCGTTCGTTGTCCAAGAAAAAGGGGGCCGCAAGTTGATTGTCCTCCTCCCGGGGCCGTTCAACTAAAATAGGAGAGCCCCCGTCCGTTCGTCGGTTGGGTGCAAGCGAACATGGAGCGCTTGGTGAGAATTCTGGCAACAACCGCGGCGTATTTCGCATCGCTGGTCGCCATCGCTGTCACAACTTTCTTTGTCGTAATCTTTCTGGCAGGACCTCACGCCGGCCTTCTGCCATCATGGCTTGAGGCAGCAGTCTTAGGCATTGGTTGGTTGGTGGTTGTGGTCTTGCCTCTAATGTTGGCAACCAAAGTGTGGCGCCGTCTCGGCAAGTCCATCCCCGGAAAACTTGAGACATGAAGGCGGACTGAAACGACTAACGGGCTTTGGGCTCATAAGTTCTGCGGTATTGCAGCTCCCTTGATGAGCAACCATAACGCAAGCGCCATTTCGAACGCAAGCATAGGTAACCAGGAGAAGTAGGTAACCGGGCCCTCGATGAATCCGGCAAGCCGCAGGGGAAGGACCTCAAGGATTAGGAGCGAAGTGAGTACGCCCAGCCATGCCAACGAGACCGGAATGATTCGCCCACGCAGAAAGAGATATGGGAAAAGGGTGCTGCCAAGAGCAAAGCAGGTTGCAGCGATGACCCCTGTCCAGTCTCCCATTTTCATCAGCAGGGCACCAAGAGTGTTCACTGCGACAGCGTCCGCGTCCGCGGCCGCTGCTGTGCTCTCCATCGCAACTGACAGAAGGGACAGCGTCATGAGAGCGGCAATGCCGGCGATCACGATGCCCTCGCTGACGCGACAGCACATGGCCATCACGGCAAGGTCGCAGTCCACTTCGCGTGTGAGCGCGCAAAGAGTTGCGGCCGGGATCAGGGCGAATGCAGCCGAGAGCAACGTGAGCAGAATATCGACCCTGACGAGAGTCGCGCCATAAGAATCGATCCGACTGCAGCTTCATATGAATTCAACTCGCGGTATGGCCTAAATGCATTATTATGCTTGGTCCCATGTATCATTGAAAAAACAAGCTAATCGATTTGAGTGAATCGATACAGTGTGTCCAGGTCTGAGGGTAAAATGGAAACCTGAGCAATCGCTCGAATTCCTGAAATTGCACATTTCCTCTGAAGGTGCCGGCTTTTTGAGGCGCTGCTATATCGCTGAAATGAATTCGGCGGCATGATTCTGGTTCTCCACCAAAATGGTCATTCGAAAGGGAGAACAGATGAAAACCGTGATCGCCATTCTTTCGACCGCAATACTCATCGCTTTGCCCGGATGCTATACGCAACTGCTCACTGAAGAACCAGAATATGCTTACAGGTCCCATGCGCCTGAGTTGGTCGGAGCCCCTGGAGATTACGACCCTCGTCCATGTGCCGAACCCATGCCCGAACCTTGCTGTCCACCGTTGCCTGTCATCATCATAGTTGCCCAGCCTGGACCACCTCCGTCCCCGCAAAGGACTTCCGGAACTCAACGTTCCGGCGGTGACCGAGGATCCTCCGGCCAATCGGACAACGAGCGAAGAGTAAGTAGTGAGAAGGGGAGAACGCGCTGATGCCGGACTGATTCGATCGAATGCACATTCGCAGTTTGCACAAGGGGCTGTCCCAAACACTTTGAGGACAGCCCCTTTCTTGTCTTAGAATCAATAAAAGAGCATATTAGTCAAATTTATGAGTTGAACGGCAGAAGTTGTTATTCTGTCCGCAGTTGCGTGTTATTATAGAGGGCAATCCGACGAGCATGACAAGTCAGACCTACGATATCACGTTACTGCCGGGGGACGGGATAGGCCCCAGCATTACGTCTGCCACCACGCGGGTGCTGGAGGCAACGGGTATTCGATTCTATTGGGACACTCAGATCGCAGGTCTGGAAGCGATTGAGAAATACAAAGACCCCCTGCCTCAGCCGGTGCTCGATTCTTTGACGCGCACCAAGGTTGCCCTGAAGGGGCCCTTGACGACACCGGTGGGCAAGGGTTTTCGGAGTGTCAACGTTGCGTTGAGGAAGGAATTCGACCTTTTCATCAATCTGCGGCCCGCTAAGTCGATGGAAGGTGTCAAGACGAGGTTTGACAATGTGGACCTCATTGTTTTCCGTGAGAATACAGAGGAGTTCTACGCTGGGATAGAGCACTACATCGACGCGCAAAAGTCGGCGGCAGAGACGATCGGCGTCGTGACGAAATCCGGGTCTGAACGCATTCTGCGGGCCGCCTATGAATATGCTCAGAAACACGGTCGCAAGAAGGTCACGATCGTGCACAAGGCGAACATCATGAAGTATACTGGCGGACTCTTCCTCGACATCGGGCGAGAAATGGCTAAGAGTTACCCGGACATTGAAACGAACGATCGGATCATTGATAACATGGCCATGCAGCTCGTCATGAATCCGTGGCAATTCGACGTCATCGTCACAACCAACCTGTTCGGCGACATTCTTTCCGACCTGTGCTCGGGGCTCGTTGGCGGATTGGGTTTGGCACCTGGCGCCAACATAGGCACCAACGCCGCTCTCTTTGAAGCAGTGCACGGGAGTGCTCCCGATATCGCTGGAAAGAACATTGCCAACCCTTCCGCCATGATCCTGGCCGGGGCTATGATGCTGGATCACCTTGGCGAAACCACGGCCGCCGAAAGGGTGAGAAAGGCTGTTGGGAACGTTGTAAGAGATGGAAAGAAGGTGACCAAAGATCTGAATGCGCAAGCCGGCGTCACGACGGACGAGATGGCCCAAGCGATTCTTGGGGAGGTCCTCATTGGCTAAATTGTGGAATAGCGATTGGTGAATGGTTAATTATCGAAGTAAAGCGTGGTTGGTTAATTGGTTGTTGGTTAATTGTTGAATGCAGAAGCAGGAGGGGGCGATGGGGGGATACAGCTTTGAAGACCTTGAGGTCTACAAGCCCGCCGGGGCTTATAGAAAGAAAACATATTCGCTGGCGAGGCAATTGCCAGTCATATACAAACGGTATTGCAGAAGGTCACGGCAGATTTCATTCTCTGGACAACATCAGATTTGTGCGAATATCCAATTACCAACCGACCTATTTACGAATTAATCATCCCGATCTACACCGCAATCCATGTTTTCCATCGGCCCTCATAGCTTTACACGGCCCATCCTTTTGGCCCCAATGGAAGACGTCACGGACATGCCCTTCCGGCTCGTCTGCCGGCGCTTGGGTGCAGATATTGTCTATACGGAGTTCGTGAACGCAGAAGGGCTTATCCGGGAATCCGTCAAGGCGAAGAAGAAGATGGTCTTCGTCGAAGAAGAACGTCCGTTCGGCATTCAAATCTATGGCGGCGTTGAAGACTCGATGGTACAGGCGGCGAAGCTTTCGGAGTCGGTCGCACCGGATCTCGTCGACATCAATTGCGGTTGCTGGGTGAAAGACATCGCCATGCGTGGAGCCGGTGCCGGTCTGTTGCGTGATATTCCAAAGATGGAACGGCTTGTGTCGTCGGTGGTGAAGGCGGTAAAGGTCCCGGTCACTGTGAAGACGCGACTGGGTTGGGATGCCGACGACATTCGCATCATCGACGTTGCGAAAATGTTGGAACAGGTTGGTGTCCAGGCTTTGACGGTGCATTGCCGCACACGTGTACAGGGACATAAAGGTGACCCGGATTATACGTGGATCCCCAAAGTGAAGGCGGCAGTGCGGTTGCCCATTATCGTGAACGGCGGCATCAATACACCGCACGATGCGGATCGGGCTTTTCGTGAAACGGGATGCGATGGCATCATGGTGGCGCGCGGAGCGATAACGAATCCGTGGATCTTCCGTGAGATCAAACACTACCTCGCGACGGGAAAGGAACTCCCACCCCCGACTCTCGAAGAAAGGTTTGCATTGATGCTACACCATCTGAAGGAGTCGGTAGAGTTCAAGGGGGAACGAAAAGCAATCCTCGAAAATCGCAAACACTACTCCGGTTTCTTGAAAGCGCTCCCGCATGTCTCTCAGGTTCGTCAGGAGCTCATGGTTCCCGAGACGTTCGTAGAAGTAGAGGCGATTCTCTTGAGATACAGGGATTCGCTCCTCACGCCAGATCCAATTACTGCCCATTAGAGAAATCGCAAACAGTTTTGGGAAACGAATGAGCCGCAAGAAGGCGCAAGACACACATAGCTTGGTAGTTGAACGTTGTGTGTTCCTTCGTGGTGCTTCGTGGACTTTCTGTAACTGAGCTCTAACATTGTTCTACCATGGACAAGAAACAAGTCGCCGCTATCCTCGACGAGATTGGAACTCTGCTCGAATTGCAGGGAGCCAATCCGTTCAAAAGCCGGGCTTTTCACAACGGCGCCCGCACCATCGAGGCATTGACCGACGACCTGGCGACATTGGTAGAAAGCGAAAAGCTCACCGACGTGAAAGGAATAGGGGAGGGGCTTGCGAAAGTTGTCCTCGATCTGGTGAAAAAGGGGAAATCGAAAGACTACGACGACCTGAAACGAAAGATTCCGGACGGCGTGCTCGCCATGACGAGGCTGCAGGGACTGGGTCCAAAGCGGGTGAAGATCTTGTTCGAGGAATTGAAGATTGATTCTCTCGAAAAGCTTGAAAAAGCCTGCCAGAAACACACGATTGCGGCGCTGGAGGGGTTTGGCACCAAGACGGAGGAGAACATCCTTCGATCGATCGAAGCGGCAAAGAAGACCAGCGACAAGCATTTGTTTCCGGAAGCTCGGGCGGCGGCAGATGACCTGCTGAAATCGCTGAAAGACCTCCAGGGAGTTGCATTGTGCGAAGTTGCAGGGAGTCTTCGTCGCAGGAAAGAGATCATCGGTGACATAGACCTTCTTGTAGCCGCCTCCGGGAAGTCGAAGAACTTCGTCTTTGATGCATTTACAAAGCATTCTTCCGTTGAGCGTATCGTCGCCAAAGGCGACACGAAGTCCAGTGTCGTACTTCATGGAGGCATTGCCTGCGATCTCCGTGTCGTTGAGAAGAAAGAATTCCCGTTCGCGCTGAACTACTTCACGGGCAGCAAAGAACACAATGTTGAGATGCGTTCGATCGCCCGGAAGAAGGGGTTGAGCCTCAACGAATACGGTTTTACGAAGATCGAAAACGCGCCTTCGGGTACACGCGTGCCTTCATGTTCGACGGAGGAGGATATCTATAAGGCGCTTGGCCTTGCATATGTTCCGCCGGAATTGCGAGAGAATGGCGGCGAATGTGCTGCGGCCAAAACGGGAAAGATGCCAACGTTGATCGATGTTGAGGACCTCCGCGGCACCTTTCATTGCCACACCACCTACAGCGACGGGCACAATACACTGCAGCAGATGGCAGAGGCGGCAAAAGCACGCGGTTGGTCGTATTGGGGTGTCGCCGACCATAGCCGTGTGGCTGCGTATGCCGGGGGATTGACGCCGGAACGCGTTCGGAAACAACATGCGGAAGTCGACGCGCTGAACGAGGCAATGAAGGGATTTCGCATCTTCAAGGGAACAGAATGCGACATCCTCGCCGACGGCAGCCTCGATTTTCCCGACAAAGTACTTGCCACGTTCGATTATGTTGTCGTTTCGATCCACAGCAAGTTCAACATGACGGCTGTGGAAGCGACGAAACGGGTCATCAAAGCGCTTCAGAACAAGTATGCGACATTCCTGGGTCATCCCACCGGTCGACTTCTGCTGTCGCGCGACGGATACCCTGTCGATGTGAAAGCCGTGATCGACGTTGCCGCCGACTTTGGTAAATCGATCGAGATCAACGCTCATCCGGTGAGATTGGACCTCGATTGGAGATGGGTTCGCTATGCGCGTGACAAGGGTGTGCCGATCGCGATCAATCCGGATGCTCACAACGTAGACGGCTTGGACGATGTGCGGTATGGCGTCGGGATCGCCCGCAAAGGATGGCTGGAAAAGAAGCATGTCGTGAATGCCTGGTCGGTGGAAGAAGTGGAGCGTTTCTTTGCGTCGGTCCGTACCTCAAAGAAAGGATGAGAACATGAGCATTTATCGTGTCCTCAATATGGATGCTCCGGTGGTCGAGTATCAAGTAATGCATCAACCGAAGCGATCGGTACCGACGAAAGAGTATGTGGAGACATTGATCGGACTTCATCGGAGGATTCACGAGGAATCTTTGAATGTCAGCACCGCCTGGGACATGTTCAGTAGGGAGGCGACCGATCGATCGGTTCAGGCGATCCGGGGAGTGCTAATGCAGTTCCTAACCACGCCGCTTCAGTCCGATCAGGGCGAGATCAGAAGATTGGTGGGGGACCAGGTGCGGCAGCTGGGCACTACACTCCAGCCGTGGGGGCATGTTGGCGTCATGAGGTCCACGGAGGCCCAGTTCGTGACGGAATTGGTCCGCAATGGTCCGCTCAAAAACGTGTCGACGTCGGGACGGAAATATCTCAAATCGCTCGGCTTCACTCTGGGCAAAGGGTCGCCTCCAGTATTTGAATCAACGTTCGAGGTGGATGGCGGATTGAACCTGGATGTGATGGAAGCAATCGTGCGCGACAAGGTTGGCATCTATGCGCAGACGCATGGAAAACACATCCAACAATTCAGCGGGTACGTCTTTGCCGCGTTCAATCGAATCATCGCCGCCGAACCGAAAGAGGAGAGCGGGGAGACGGCCGAAGCTGTGCTCTTCTTTGCGAAAGGAGAGTCAAAATATGCTCTATTTCGGAAAGCAATGTCGGACAGATTACTGAAGGTGCTTGAACGGCATAAGAAAGTCCGGGTCTCTGTTTGGCAAAGAAAACTGGGGCTCGGGAATGGAGAAGAATTTCATTGCAGGATCGGGGCGGCGTCAAAGGAAATAGCCGGTGCGTTTGTGAAAGACCTGCTCTCCGAACCCGAATCGGGGGGTGTTGGTGCCTCCCTGAAAAAGGGGCATTTGTTGCTCAAGATGAGAATCGCACTAGCGAAGCCATGAAACAGAAGACCGAATCACCTACTGATGTTAAGAAACGTGCCTCTGGTATCGTGCGCCGGCTGCGGAAAGCATATGCAGCGCCGAAAACCGCCTTGGTATTTGAAGAACCGTTCCAACTGCTGATTGCGACAATCCTCTCGGCTCAATGCACGGATGTGCGGGTGAACAAGGTTACGCCGGGCCTTTTTGCCAAGTATCCTTCACCGGGACACTTTGCTACGGCCCGTGCGGAAGAGCTGGAGCAAGACATACGATCCACCGGCTTTTTTCGGAACAAAACGAAAAACATCATCGGGTGCAGTAAGGCTATCATGGAGCGTCATGGTGGGAAGGTGCCGGAGAGATTTGACGATCTCGTGGAACTTCCGGGAGTCGGCCGAAAGACGGCGAATTGCGTCATGGGCGGTGCATTCGGGGTCAACAGCGGAGTGGTGGTCGATACGCATGTGCAGCGATTAGCCGGACGTCTCGGATTGTCAAAAGAGGAAAATGCAGAGAAGATTGAGCAGGACTTGATGAAAATCGTACCTCAAAAAGACTGGTACGATTTCAGCAATCTCTTGATACTTCACGGAAGGGAAGTGTGCGATGCCCGGAAACCGCTGTGCGGAGAGTGCACACTTCTTGAAGTATGCCCTTCAGGTCCGGGATTCATGAAGGGAATGAAACCGGCAAAGAAGAAAAGGTAAGGCCTATCCGAGCTGGGAGTGAATCGACAGGAGGGTTACGTTTCCGGCGAGCCTTTGAGCTCCTGAGATGCGGCGGCCATTCGCCCTGCGTCGTTTTGGAGCCCTTTGATGCACGATGGGCAGAAGTAGAAGACCCGGCTGTCGCCAACCACCCGTTCAACAAGGCTTGATCGGGAATATTTCTTTCGGCACAGGGAGCACGTTTCGGAATTCAGCTCGGACTGCGATGGGGCGCGCCTCATGATGATGCCGAACCCGTAGAAGATCGCTGCGATGAGTATCAGCACGAACACAATGGCGAGGTAAGTCAGCATTGCTCAGGTGTCGATTGGTGGCGAGTTGCCACTTTGCAAGTGCAAGTAAATGCTCTAATGTAGATTCAATAATGAACCACTAGTGCTTATGTTAATAAAAGTTATCTAATGTTTACTGAGGATAATCATCAATAGAATCGGCCATGCCTTCACCGACATACCAGGATGCCTTGAGTCTCATGCACGAATACACGCAGTCAGATGCGCTTCGGAAACATATGTACGCCGTCGAAACTGTAATGCGAGCGTATGCCCGAAAACACAATGAGAATGAAGAGGAATGGGCTATTACGGGATTACTGCATGATTTCGATTATGAGAAGTATCCAAATGCGCCCGATCATCCCCTGAAAGGCTCTGAGGTCTTAAAGGAAAAGGGCTTTCCGGAGCACGTGCGGATCGCAATACTAGGGCACGCCGGCTATACAGGGGTTTTAAGGGACTCGTTGCTTGCCAAAGTCCTTTTTGCCTGTGATGAGTTATGCGGGTTCATCGGTGCCGTCGCCGTCATTCGACCAAACAAGATCACCGACCTTGAGGCTTCATCCGTGAAGAAGAAATTGAAGGACAAGGGTTTCGCTAGGAATGTGAACCGAGATGACATCACACATGGAGCCATGGAACTCGGTGTCCCGCTTGATGATCATATCAAGTTCGTGATAGATGCCATGAAGCAGGATGCGGCCCGGCTTGGGCTTTCCTGAGAGCCCGATCGATCATCACTTGCGCCTTATGTCGGATACTACGATTCCGGCTACGTTTCCGTTTCCTTTCCGCCAACCTTTGTAACATTCCCCGCAGACTGGATCGTCGGCCTGAACACTCTCTCTGCAGGAGCATGACTCTTTTTCGTCAAAAAGGCACATCGTGCAAGATGGATTGATGCAGCAATCGAAGTACCCTGCCTTCTTGAGTTGGGCTATGTAGGCAGCCCGCTCAGCCTTTATCATTTCGTCGACGGGTTTTCCCGGCAGCGGGCGTGGATTTCCATTCCGTCCGACGTCGCTTTCGACCGTATCTTTTCCCGCGACGCTTGACCGAGCCTCAGGATTCTCGCGTTCTGCGCACGAAAGACTCAGCATCATGGCGATCAGTATCAGGGCGTGCACATGGAATCTCTTGGAGGGGCCGAACGTACCGACGTGCGATGTGTACATGATGCAACGTACTCCGATCGAAAGAATGGTCCAACTTACAAGTTTTATTGAGAATTTCTACTGTCACGAAGTGTACACCCAATTTTGGCATCGAGCCGTGATAGTGGCCACTCCAAAGTGAGACTGAGAGCATCGGGATTGCCTTGAATCTCCGTCCGATTAGGGCTATCTTGGCGTAAGATGTTCACTCCTTCCGCACTCAAGAAACTCCAGACAATTCTCGGTCCCGCCGACGTTCTGACCTCTCAAGAGGACAGGATCTCGTATTCATATGACGGGACGCCAATGCTGAGCCGACTTCCGGAAGCCGTACTTCGTCCAAGGACGGCCGACCAAATCGCAGCCATTGTGCAGCTGGCAAATGAAGAGGAATTTGCCATTGTACCGCGAGGATCAGGCTCGGGACTCAGCGGCGGCTCAGTACCGGTCGAGAATTGTGTTGTCATGCTCACCAATCACTGGACCCGTATACTCGAGATCGACGAGCGAAATCTCACGGCATGGGTGGAACCGGGTGTCATAACGGCGCAATTCCACTCAGCGGTCGAGGGACGAGGGCTTTTCTATCCGCCCGATCCCGGCAGCGCCGCAGTGTGCACTTTGGGGGGAAATGTGGCTGAGAATGCCGGCGGCCTGCGAGGTCTGAAGTATGGAGTTACGAAGAACTACGTGCTTGGGCTCGAGGTGGTGTTGCCGACGGGCGAGATCATGACGGTCGGTGGAAAATCAGTGAAAGACGTCGCAGGTTACAACCTGCGCGACGTTCTGGTGGGGTCCGAAGGGACACTCGGCATTTTCACGAAGATCCTTCTTCGACTCATTCCGAAGCCGGAGTCGTCGTCGACGATGCTCGTGATGTACGACCGGTTGACCGATGCGGCGGAGACGGTCTCCTCCATCATCGCCGCCCGGATCTCTCCGGCGGCCCTCGAATTCCTTGACAATACCACGATTCGTTGTGTCGAAGAATTTGCGCACCTCGGACTTCCGACGAACATAGAGGCCCTGCTGTTGATCGAGGTCGACGGGAGAGGTTCCGTTGTGGAAGAAGACGCGTCGATGATCGAGAAGATCTGCCGGGATCACGGGGCCCGCGAAGTTCGGAGAGCACGCGACGATGGAGAGGCGGCCAGGCTGCGGAGCGCGCGCAAAATCGCATTTTCGGCGCTGGCAAGGGTGAAGCCGACGACGATCCTGGAGGATGTCACCGTTCCGCGAAGTGAAGTTGCGCTCATGCTTGACCGCATCCAGGAAATATCCCGCAAATACGGTTTGATGTGGGGAAACTTCGGACACGCGGGAGACGGCAATCTACACCCGACATGTCTGACCGACGAGCGCGATCATGCGGAGGTCCACAAGGCTGAGAAAGCCTTCGATGAAGTGTTCTCCGCAGCGGTGAAACTGGGCGGAACCATCACGGGTGAACACGGGACTGGCCTCGCCAAGAGAGCATTCCTGGATCGATTGACCGATCCGCCTGCACTGCAAATGATGAGGTCGCTCAAGGACGTAATGGACCCGCGCAGAGTGCTGAATCCGGGCAAGATCTTTGAACTCAAGCCGCGCTGTGAAGGGCCGATGCCGCGCCGGCGTGAGCAGATAGAGAAGTTCCTTGCACAGGGAGCTTTTACGTAAGAAAGGTCATAACTGAGGGATGGAGGAACAGTCGTGATTTCTGCAGTTGTCTTCGGAATGCTGTCGCTTGCTAAGACTATGTACGCCGACCCGAGATGATTCCGCTGAAAGACCGGAATCCGACGCGACATTTTCCTTATGTCAACATCGCACTGATCGGATTGAACATCCTCGCATTCCTGTGGGAACTGTCCGCCGCTCAAAACCTCCCCTCGCTGTTTGAGCAATATGCGGTGATCCCCGCTCGGATTACTTTCTCCTGGGAATCGGGAATCGGCGTAATGCCCGCGCTGGCCACCTTCTTTTCGGCCATGTTCCTCCACGGCGGATGGCTTCATCTCCTCGGAAATATGCTGTATCTCTGGGTCTTCGGTGATAACGTCGAAGACAAGCTGGGTCACGTGCGCTACGTCGTATTTTATTTTGTATGTGGAATTGCCGCAACTCTTGTGCATGTCGTCATCGAACCGGGATCCGGCGTGCCTACTGTCGGTGCGAGCGGGGCGATCTCGGGCGTTCTGGCGGCATATCTCCTTCTCTTTCCCCGCGCGCGTGTGGTTACGCTGATTCCCGTCTTCATCTTTCTGCAGGTCGCTGAGCTTCCAGCTCTCATTGTTCTTGGCTTCTGGTTTGTTCTGCAATTCTTCAACGGGCTTCTCTCCTTGGGTATGAACACGGCCGGTATGGGCGGCGTTGCCTGGTGGGCGCACATCGGAGGATTCGCTGCCGGCTTCCTTCTCGTCATTCCACTGAGAAAATACCGGTGACCACGACGTCTGTAAAAGGATTTGCCGGTGTTGATGTTCCGAACGACGACGTCATCACCAACTGTATGCATTGCGGGTTGTGTCTTCCGACGTGTCCCACATATGTGCTCACGGGTCTGGAACGATCTTCTCCTCGAGGCAGGATCCGGCTGATTAAATCGGTCGCATCCGGCGATTTGCCGATGTCCGAGCTTTTCGTGGAGGAGATGAATTTTTGCCTCGATTGTCAAGCATGCGAAACGGCATGTCCGGCCGGTGTCCGGTATGGTTCTCTTGTCGAGGCCGCTCGCGCGCAGGCGTTCGCCCAGGAACGGGAATCACGCGCGACCCGCTTGTTAAAGCGATTCTTCCTGGGAACTGTGTTCAGCTCTCACCGCAGACTTAAGGGGCTTGCGACACTGCTGAAGGTATATCAGCGATCGGGCATGGCGTGGTTTCTCAGGCGGACCGGCATTCTTGCTGCAATCAGCCCGAAGCTTGCCCGATTGGATCCGCTGACGCCGCAGATCAGCGACTCGTTTTCGTCGGATGTCCTGCCGGAAGTTCTTTCCCCGTATGGTGAACGCCGTTATCGCGTAGGGTTCCTCACAGGCTGTATCATGGATGTCGCATTCGGCAACGTGAACATGGATACAATCGAAGTTCTTCGGCGTCATGGGTGCGAGGTGATCGTTCCCCAAAGCCAGTCATGCTGCGGTTCGCTCGCCGCTCATTACGGGGATATGACGTCGGCGAGAAGGATGGCGGCTGGAGCCGTCGATTTGTTCAAACGTGATGGTTTGGACTGGATCGTCATGAACTCGGCCGGATGCGGAGCATTCTTCAAGGAGTACGGTCACCTTTTTGCAGACGACCCTGAACGGGCATCAGCCGCCGAGCTCGTCGCAGCTCGCACTAAGGATCTGACGGAATTTCTTGCGTCAACCGGGTTTCGACCGCGACATGCCCGGCCCTCGGGGAACAAGCGTCCGCCTCGAGTGACATATCACGACGCATGTCATCTCGCTCATACGCAGAAGGTCGTTCAGGAGCCGCGTCGCCTTGTGCAAAGCGTCCCCGGATATGAATACGTAGAACTTCCTGAAGCTTCATGGTGTTGTGGAAGCGCTGGCATCTATAATATTGTGGAACATGAAGCTGCCATGCAGATTCTCGAGCGAAAAGTAGACAATATTGCTTCGATTGCCCCGGATGTGCTTGTGACCGGAAACCCGGGATGCATGGTTCAGATTCGGCACGGATTGGAACGACGAGGATTAAACGTACGACTGCTCCACACCGCAACGTTTCTCCGGGAGGCATGTGATCCATAGGCGGCAGGTTGTCTATCTCTCCGGCGGCATGCAGTATGCTCCCGGCGGCGGAGCGTCATGGAGGTCGACATTCCGCGCGTGGGCCGAAGAAGCTCTGGGTCACCGCGTCATTGACCCGGTGAAAGAGTCCAACAAGCTTATGGTTCGATGGAGGAAGAAGGGAAGGGTTTTGCGCGGCTCGGATCGCGTTGGCGGCGACTGGCCCAAGTTTTTTCGAACAATTGTTGACCGAGATGTCGACTTGGTCATCAATCGATCCGATTATGTTGTGTGCCTTTGGAACTCGGGTGCGAGGCGAGGTGCTGGCACGCAGGGAGAGCTTACGGTCGCGCGCATGTCGAGAAAACCCGTGTATGTGGTCAGCAGAACGAATCGTACGAATCTGCCGGGATGGGTACAGGGGTGTCTGACTGAACATTTTTCAAACTTTGCAGATCTTCAAGACTTTCTAGTGAATCAATACAACCATTCCTCCAAACTGGGAGCACGATCATGAACGATGGAATGAACCGCAGAGATTTTCTCAAGGCAGCATCGTTGGCGGGTGTGGCGACGGGAATAGGTGCGCAATCGATCGTAGCGGAGGGTCTCCTAGTGGGTACAAAGACCGCCGCAGTCAAGCCGGTTGTTATTTCGAGCGCCAATGGCCTTGCCGCCACTGCAAAGGCCATGGAAATGATCAAGAATGGGGCCGATGCCTTGGACGCTGTTGTGGCCGGTGTGAACATCGTTGAGGATGACCCGAACGACAATTCGGTCGGATACGGAGGGCTTCCGAATGAGGAAGGCGTCGTTGAGCTTGATTCTTCGGTCATGCACGGTCCATCGGGCCGGGGAGGCGCGGTTGCGGCGATCCGGAATATCAAGAATCCGTCGAAAGTGGCAAAGTTGGTCATGGAACGGTCGGACCATGTCCTCATCGTGGGGGAGGGTGCGCTGAGGTTCGCAAAGTCACATGGTTTCAAGGAAGAAGATCTCTTGACCGATGAATCGCGCAAGCTTTGGCTTGAATGGAAGGAAAAGCTCAGCACAGAGGACGACTGGCTTCCACCGCATGACATCGAATCGAAGGATATCGGCGAGAATCTCAAGAAATGGCTTCGCGTTACCGGTACGATCAACTGTAATGGGTTGGACTTGAAAGGAAATGTCTCCGGCGTTACGACGACAAGCGGACTGGCCTGGAAAATTCCTGGCCGCGTCGGTGATTCACCGATCCTTGGTGCGGGTTTGTACGTGGATAATTCTGTCGGCGCCGCCGGCTCTACCGGACGAGGAGAAGCGAATCTCCTTTCCTGCAGCAGCGTGATGATCGTCGAGTATATGAGACAAGGGAAGGGCCCGGAAGAAGCGTGTCTAATGGCCTGCAAGCGGATCTCCGAGCAGACAAAAATGAAACGTCTCCTGGACGACAATAACAGGCCAAATTTCAACGTGAATTTCTATGCGATCAATGTCAAAGGAGAATTTGGCGGGGCCTCGATCTGGAGCGGAAGCAGGTACGCCGTGAACACAGGCGAGGCCCAAAGCAGAATCATGGAGTGTGCGTATCTCTACAAGCGTTCTCGGTAGTCTGCATGCCGTGGATTATACGGTCGCTGTTGTTCATCGGTGTGCCGTTGGCGGCCATGAATTGGTATGTTGGGCGCCGATGCGTTCAGGCGTTTTCGAGCCGACTCGGCGTTCCCCCAAGCAGGGTCCGGGCAGTCCTATTGCCCGTTGCAGTGTTCGCAAACCTGTTGCCCATTGCCGCGATAGTGGCATTCTCAATAGGGGGGCGTGACGCCCTCCAGGCATTCTCTGGCGAAAACCATCTGGTCGATATTCTGCTCGTCTATCCCTTTTGGACCTGGCTCGTCGTCCTGGTTCAACTCTTTCTGTGCATTGCCGTATGGGACATTGGGCGATCGCTGATCGCATTGGCCTTGCGCGGTCGGCGCGAACTGTGGAAGGTCCGTACTCACACCTTCGTCGTGTATGCCGCGGCGATCGTGGCGGTCTATTCCGTGGTTCGGCTGGTCAGCGATTCAACGACCGTGCGTGTCGTACGCGTGGACGTACGTATCCCTCGCGAATTTTCCGGTCTTGATGGGGTGAAAATCGTTCACGTGTCCGATGTTCAAGGCGATGGCCGCACGGACGAGGTGAAGATCGCGCAATTCGTCGAGCTGTGCAATTCCCTCAAGCCGGATATTGCCCTGAACTCCGGGGACCAAGTGACGTCGGGAGAGAAATACATAGCCTCAACGGCGAGGCTTCTTGGAGAACTGAAGCCTGTTCACGGACACTTTGCCGCTGTTGGAGACCATGACATTTTTTCCAGTAAGACGAAAATGTTGACAGCGATGCGCGATAATGGGATTGTCGTCGAGGATGATACTTCAATCCTGCTCAGCGTTCGCGATGTTCCGGTGTGGTTGTCGATGGTCACGTATACGTATCCACAAAAGCCCGACAGCGTGAAGCTGGAGAGGATCTTCAATGCGCCGGACTCGACGTTTCGGATCTTGCTGATCCATCAACCTGCCGAACGAGTGATTGACATGACCGAGAAAGCGGGCTATCACCTTGCATTGGCGGGACATACCCACGGCGGAGGGATTGCGTTTGGTCTTCCAGGAATCGGTGTGCTTTCGCCGGCGTCGTTCGAGTCGAAATATGTCAGCGGCGTATATCATGCGGGGCATATGACGGTCAATGTCACGAACGGTCTTGGATTTACGTTGGCGCCCATCCGCTTTCAGGCGCCGCTCGACGTGACGTTGCTGACCCTTCGGGCAGAGCGATGATTGACCTACTGTGCGGTGGAACATGACGCCGGCTGATTCTGCGTCAAATCCCGGCGGAATGTTCTACGCTGTTCTCGATGATCCCGTGTATTTTATGGAAGGGTCAGACGCACTGGACCTGCTCCAAAGGATCAGCACGAATGATGTCAAGCCCGTTGTGTCTGGCATCAGTGTAGCGACGATCCTGACCAACGAAAAAGGCAGGATTGTGGACGTAGTGTATGTATGCAGCCAGTCGGAAAAGGGTCGACTGATCTTGGCTGGTCAGCGTAAGTCCGCCAACGATGTTCAGCGTTGGGTGGAGCGATTCATCATCATGGAAGACGCCAAGATCAGCATCGCATCGGGCGATTGGCTGCAGGTGCGTTGCTGGTCCCAGTCGCCCGGTTCAGAATCCTGGAAATATCCGGACATCCGTATACCGAAGAGCGTGGCCGTGGTGAACGAATCGCATTGGATGAATGAGTCTGTTCGGCTACTGATGCCGAAGGACATGTTGGGCTCTTTCGAAGAGTTGATTGCGTCAGTGGGCGGGAAGGCCGTCGAAGAACTTGCGTATGAACGTTCGCGGATACTCGCCGGAATCCCTTCGGTTGGGAGAGACATATCCGAGGAAACTCATCCGATGGAAGCGCGGCTCGTTGACATGATATCGTTTACCAAAGGTTGCTATGTCGGCCAAGAAGTGGTTGCACGTCTGGACACATACCGGAAAGTTCAGCGCGTACTTGTGCGAACGTCCGGCAAAGGCCGGGCGCCCTCGACTCCTGCGGCCTCTGTTGGAGGCGATGGCTCAGACGCCGGGATTCTGACGAGCGCGGTGGATTGTAGCGACGGAACATGGCGTGGGTTGGCGTTTATCCGTGTCCAGTTTCTTGCGCCGTCGGCCGCGCCCGTGCAGGTTGACGGAGAGACGGTGACCATACTCGATCGAGAGCCGGAACACGGGGTATATCCTCAACAATAGATCATGAAGAAACCGCGAGTCACCAGGGGCGACAAGGCGTACAAAGACCTGTCCTTCTTGAATAGTCCTGACGCCCGTTCACTGCGAATCCTCTCCGAATTTTTGCAGCCGTTGGCAAAATTCCGGCGCGAAGGTATTCGAGACACAATCGTCTTTTTCGGGAGTGCGAGAGTATGCTCGAGGAAGGATTCGCTTGCGGCAGTGCGCGAGGCAGAGCGGAAAGTACAAAGGCGTTCAACACCGTCTGCACGGGCAGCACTTGACTCTGCGCACCGGGCGCTTGGAATGTCCAAGTATTACGAGGATGCGGTCTCCCTGTCGAAAATGCTGACCGAGTGGTCGAGGAATCTGGCCAAGCCCAACAGGTTCGTCATGTGTTCCGGAGGAGGCCCCGGGATCATGGAAGCGGCAAATCGCGGGGCCTTGTTGGCGAAAGGGAAGTCCGTCGGGTTGAACATCAGTCTGCCCTTTGAACAGCTTCCGAATCAGTTCATTTCCCCGGAACTCAATTTTGAATTCCACTATTTCTTCATGCGCAAATTCTGGTTCGTGTATTTGGCGAAGGCGTTCGTAATGTTCCCCGGAGGGTTTGGGACATTCGACGAACTGATGGAAGTCCTAACGCTTTTGCAGACGTCAAAAGTGAAGAAGCCTGTCGTTGTTGTTCTGTATGGCAAAGAATACTGGGATCACGTCATCCGATTCGACGAGATGGTCCGCCGCGGTTTGATCGACAGTGAGGACCTAAAGCTGTTCTCATACGCTGACACACCTGAAGAAGCCTTTCGAGCAGTGACCGGGGCCCTGCGGAAACTGTATCCTGAAGAATCACGCCTCCTGGGCGGAAGAAGGAACTGATCCGATTTGATTCTGCGGCACGGTATGGGTACATTGGTTCCATGAAACCTCTGGGGGTGACCTGGATTCGACGGGGAACGAGAGGTTCTGAACTGCATACCGTGGAGCCGTACCACGTTAATCCTCGGCAGCACTGCATAAGTGCCAACAACTACGCACTGGCTGCTTAATTCGTAAGTAGCCCGTCCTCCGTGGGCCCGCCTGTCGGCGCGCGGAAGGACGCCGCAAGGACAGGCTAGCAACGCATCGTGCTCCGGGATGCGGGGCGAATCCCGAAAGGGAACCACCGAAGCTGGCGCCAAGGGCATCCCGCTTGTCGGAGTTCCTCGGCGTGAGATCTAACGACAAGCTACGTATGGAGACGTTCAGAACGGCTTTTCTTCGGACCGGGGTTCGACTCCCCGCACCTCCACGAACAAGCCTTGGCCTTTTCGCAAGGCTTTTTTTTCTCCACGTGCATGATGTCCACCATCCTGGTCGTTGACGACGAAAAGGACATCCGTGACCTCCTGAAGTACAATCTTGAAAAGGAGGGATATACCGTTCTGACAGCCTCGAACGGTAGGGCAGCACTGTCCGCGGCTGCCCGTCACCCTGACCTCTGCATCCTCGACGTCATGATGCCCGAAATGGACGGTTGGGAAGTCTGTAAAGCCTTGCGGAAGGATCCTGCTTCTGCTTCACTTCCGGTCATCTTCCTGACTGCCCGGGATGGAGAAGTGGACGAAGTTCTGGGACTCGAATTGGGGGCCGACGACTACCTCACGAAACCCGTGCGCATACGAACGTTGGTCGCACGCGTGAAGAAGACTCTGGCGCAAGGACGGGAGAAAGGTACTACTTCGGATGTGGGCGAGAAACTGACCATCGGCGAACTCAAGATCCATGTCGCCAACTATGTGGTCGAGGTCGGGAATAAAGAGTTGGCGTTTCCGAAAAAGGAATTCGAAGTGCTGTTGTACCTCGTCCGACATCCCGATCGGGTCATTTCACGTGAGACCCTCTTGAACGAAGTGTGGGGGAGGGATGTCTACGTTGTCGACCGAACCGTGGACGTTCATATCCGCAAAATCAGAGAAAAGCTCGATTCGCTGTCGTCGTGTATCGAGACCGTGAAAGGGGTGGGATACCGATTCAAGAAAGACCGTTGATGCACTCCCTTCGTGCACGACTCATGTTGTTTGCCGCACTCTTCTCTTCCGCCTTTGGCGTTTCCGTTTCCCTGATTGCACTGTCCGCTCTGCACCGCGATCTAGCGGCCTCTCTTGACGCAGCTCTCCGGTCCGAATGGATATTCCTGGAGCCTATCCTTCCTGAACTCTTGGCCCGGGAATCTTCCGCTGAGGTAACAATGGAGGGCAGCATATCAACGATGATTGTTTTTGACGCATCCGGCTCTGTCATCCGAAGACCGTCCTCAGGTTCGTTGAGCGAAATCTCCGGTCCGAGCGGAATACCTCCACCTGAGGAATTCCTGACAAACGACCTCGTTGGACTGACATTCATCCTTTCGAAAACGGAGAGTCGGTCAGACCCTGCGGCGGTGGCCCTTCTTTGCTCCGGAAGGCTGTATGCAGACGCGTATGCAAAAGTACGTTTCCGTCTGCTGCTCCTGACATTCGGCGGCGTGGCAAGCTCAATTTTGATCGCATCACTGATGGGGGGACGGTATTCGTCGCGATTACATCAAATACAGGAAGGGGCGCGAAGGCTGGCACATCCGGACGCTGGCCCGAGCGCCATTGAAGAAGGTCAAGATGAATTTGATGTGCTTGCTAATATTCTTGAAGACGGGCGCCGTAAGATCGCACATGACAAACTCGAAATCGAACGACTTCAACGGGTTCGGAGTCAATTCCTTGCGAATGTATCCCACGAAGTCCGCACTCCGTTGTTCGCGCTCAAAGGATTTCTGGAGACTCTCCAAGACGGTGGGATCGACGATCCCAAGGTAAATCGCACATTTGTGGAAAGCGCATACAAGCAGGCACAACGTTTGGACGCCTTGCTAAGAGATCTGATAGAAATCTCGCGAATTGAGTCGGGTGAGATGCGTCTGTCGTTTCGTTTTTTTCAGCTCCTTCCATTCCTGCGGCAACTGGCTGAAGATTACGCGGAGGTGGCCTCGCAGCGCAAGCAGACGCTCCGTCTTCATGCTCCGGAGGGCGACGTGGAAGTACTAGGCGACAAAGAACGATTGCGACAGGCGTTGGACAATCTTGTCGACAATGCCCTCAAGTACACACCGGAGGGATCGGAGATCGTCATCGGGGCTGTAGTGAAGCAGGATCAGGTAGTGATACGAATATCCGACAACGGGCCGGGAATTGCTGCAGAACATCTCCCAAGGATCTTCGAGCGTTTCTACAGGGTGGATGTGGGAAGATCGAGGGAAGTAGGGGGTACCGGCCTAGGTTTGGCAATCGTTAAACATTTGGTCGAGGCCCATGGATCTAAGATGCAGGTAGAAAGTGTCATTGGTCGCGGAACCTCATTTTCTTTCGAGCTGCCAACATAACATGAAGATCAAGTTCACAAAAATGTCGGGAGCCGGAAACGACTTCGTCGTCATCGACAACAGGAACGGCAGGATTCGACAAAGGAGCCGGCTTGCGCGGGAAGTGTGCGACCGATTTGAGGGAATCGGTGCGGACGGACTGCTACTACTGGAGCATTCGGAAAGAGCTGATTTTCACATGCGCTATTATAATGCGGACGGCAGCTACGGTGGGATGTGTGGAAACGGCGGCCGTTGCATTTCCTGGTATGCAATGAGGAAGAAGATCGCGGGGAGGGTGCTTTTCTTTGAGGCACTTGACCACGTGTACACCGCCAGGAAGGTTGGCGGCGAAATGATCGCCTTGCACATGAAGAATCCTCGAGATGCGCGGCACGAGCTAAGGATCGAAGCAAAAGGCAGGCGGTACATTGCTGAATACATCGATACAGGCGCCCCGCATGCGGTTATTCCCGTAAGAAGACGGACACTGGACGTCATGGATGTGCGAACGCCGGGGCGGGATTTGAGGTATAATAAGGCCTTCGGCGAGGCCGGAGCGAACATCAATTTCATTGAGCGCACGGGTATTAAGTCTCTTAAAATGAGGACATACGAGCGTGGCGTTGAAGATGAAACTCTGTCGTGCGGGACAGGTTCGGTGGCGAGCTCAATTGTTGCTTCAATGCTTTGGGGTATGGCTCCGCCCGTTCGTGTTCAGACACGCAGCCAAAATACGCTTACGGTAGAGTTTGATCGCGACGGAGAGGTATTTGAGAACGTTGTGCTGACGGGGCCGGCGAAGATCACATTTGAAGGTGTGATCAATGTTTAAGCCGACATCGATCGGGTTTGTGTTAAATCCAAAGGCGGGCCGCCGAAAGATAGATTTCTGGGAGCGAGAGCTGCGAAGCGGACTCGCGAGCGCAAACGTGAAGTGTGAATTCGTCCGCACTCGGCAGCCGCGAGAGGCCGAGGAGATCTCGGCGAATCTCGCCCGGGAGCATGAGCTCGTTGTTGCGGTTGGAGGCGACGGGACGGTACACGAGGTAGCCCAGGGTGTAATCGGTACGCAGGCTGTCTTGGGGCTTGTTCCAAACGGGTCTGGTAATGATTTTAACCGTTTTCTTGGGATGCCGCGTAACATTGGCGAGGCAGTGAGATTGCTTGTTTCGGGGTGCGAAAAAGTATCAGTCGACGTCGCTCAACTTACTACGGTTGAAGAAGATGAGACAGTGGGTCGCAACCGATGGGTGATCAATTCCGCGGGATTTGGTTTCGATGCAGCGACGGCTGCGGGTCGAGACCGGATAGCGGTCCTGAAAGGACTGCCATTATATCTCACGAGCGCACTTTGGACCCTGTCGGTCTACAAAGACCATGGGTTTCGAGTGTCACTTGACGATGGCGTGTCGGAGTATCTCCCTGGACTCATGGTGTGCGGAGGACTCGGCCAATTTGAAGGCGGCGGGTTCAGAGTGTTCCCCGGAGCACTGCATGATGACGGATTGATTGATGTCTGCATGGTGGGCTCAGTCCCAAAACTTACAGCCCTTAGTTTGCTTGGCAAGGCGGTCTACGGAGGCCATGCAACCGACAGGAATGTTCGGATGAATCGTGCACGGAGACTTCGGGTCGTGTCGGATGATCCGTTCTGCGTCCATGCTGACGGGGAGATTGCAGGCACGAGTGCTGTAAGAGTGGACCTCGAAATCAAGCCGAAGTGCCTGCAGGTTGCCAAACCCTTTGTGCTATAATCCATATTATGTTGCTTTTGGAATTCAAGGCAATTCACCGTTACTCTCCCTTCATCAATTCGGAAATCGCATTCATATAGGCAGCCTCCAAGTCCTCTTTCCTCTCATCCAGAACCTCGGTAATTCTCAGCCGGTTGTCCGACGTCACTGTGCCGATTTCGACTGCTTCTATGCCGTTTCGACCAGCGATATCCTGGGCGTGTTTGAAATCTTCTTCGGCCAGGCTTATGATTATCCTTGACTGGCCTTCACCGAAAAGTGCACCGTCTAGCCTTGTATATGCATGCATCGGCAAGTCAACATGTACGCCTAAATCAGGTGCGCCAAATACACACTCAGCGACAGCAACCGACAGTCCGCCCTCCGAGACGTCATGGGCGCTGTGAACGAGCCTGGCCCCGATGAGGTCTATAATCGTTCGCTGCACAGCTTTTTCGTAGACAAGGTCAAGTGACGGAGCGTCACCCGAATCGAGGCCGACCCGACGGTAGAGATATTCCGACCCCTGGACCTCGTCTTTTATTCGCCCAACGTGAACAATAAGGTCGCCTGCCTGTTTGAACCCTGACCCTACAGCCTTAGATGCATCGTCCAGGAGTCCAAGCATGCCGATGACTGGCGTCGGAAACACCGGACCGTCCGGACTTTCATTGTAGAAGCTCACATTGCCCCCGGTCACCGGCGTGTTCAGTGCCCTGCACGCCTCGCCTATGCCTTTCACAGCCTCCTTGAACTGCCAGTAGATCTCTGGGTCGTAAGGATTCCCAAAGTTCAAGCAATTCGTGATCGCCACAGGCGTAGCTCCCACACAGGCAACGTTTCTAGCCGATTCAGCTACAGCGATTTGTGCCCCTCGTCTAGGGTTCAAGTACACATACCGACCGTTGCCATCCGTTTTCACTGCCAACGCCTTGGAGGTTCCTTTGATGCGTACGATTGCTGCATCACCCTCGCTTGTGATCACACTGTTCGTACGTACCATGGAGTCGTACTGCTCGGTCACCCAACGCTTGCTTGCTATTGTGGGAGCACGCAAGAGATCGCGGAAAACGCGGACGTAATCGTCCGGTTGCCCAAGTTTCGATTGCTCAAAGCTGCCGACTTTATTCAGGTAGTTCGGCGCTTTTGAATCTCTGGTATAGACCGGTGCGTCTCCGCCAAGGACGAGAGTCGAAGGCTTGACATCAGCCAGTTCCACACCGTTTGCAAATACCCTCAATCTTTGTTCATCCTCGACACTTCCTATGATCTCTGCATGTAAGTCCCATTTTTTAAATATCTTATTGACATCTTCCTCGTAACCCTTTGTAACTATGAAAAGCATCCGTTCCTGCGACTCTGAAAGCATAATCTCATAACCAGTCATGCCGTCCTCTCTGAGCGGTACCTTGCCGAGGTCCACAACCATCCCTGATTCCCCTTTCGCACTCATTTCGCTCGTGGAGCATGTGATCCCGGCCGCACCCATGTCCTGGATGCCCACCACCCACCCTGTCTGGACTGCCTCTAGCGTCGCCTCCAACAGCAGCTTTTCTGTGAACGGATCACCCACCTGGACTGCGGGACGCTTGGCCTCAGACTTTTCTGAGATCTCCTCTGAAGCAAATGTCGCCCCATGAATGCCGTCCCGGCCGGTCGAAGAGCCAACGATCATTACGCTGTTCCCCTTCCCTTTCGCCACTGCTTTTGCGACCTTCTCGTGCTCAACGATCCCGACCGCCATGGCGTTGACGAGTGGGTTCCTCGCATAACAGGCATCAAAATATACTTCACCTGCGACAGTTGGAACCCCGAAGCTGTTTCCGTAATCGCCTATTCCCTTCACAATTCGCTTGAAGAGATATCTGACCTGAGGGTCTGTCAATTCCCCGAACCGCAGCGAGTTCAGGACAGCGATTGGCCTAGCACCCATGGAGAAGATATCCCTCAGTATGCCGCCCACGCCGGTGGCTGCGCCTTGATACGGTTCGACCGCCGAGGGATGGTTATGGCTTTCGATCTTGAAGGCGACAGCGAGTCCGTCGCCGATATCAACCAAACCTGCATTCTCCTCCCCGGCGGCCACGAGAAGACGGCCCCCAGACCGAGGTAGGGTTTTCAACATCGAAATGGAATTCTTGTAGCTACAATGCTCGCTCCACATCACGGAGTACACACCGAGTTCGGTGTAACTCGGGATACGGCCCAACATCTTGCACATTCGTTGAAACTCTTCCTCCGTTAGACCATGCTCTTTGGCAAGGTCCAGTGTGACCGAAGGCTCATTCTTTACAACTGGGACGAAGATGGACATGTAACTCTTAACGAGTGAAAAAGTTAAAGTGCAAAGGATAAAGGTGTTTGTTTGGATTCAGTTTTCATGTCCAATGGCGTACATGCCGTTACGAATGATGCCAATGGGGAATTCAGATAGGGGCAAGAGCCCCTGCCGTTTGCTCAACGGCACAACGATGCCTGGGAGCGATAGCACGTCCACATACGGAATGGATGCTCCCCACTTTCGGTTCATTTCACGGATAAAGAGATTCGCGATATAACCCGATGCCTGGGCTGTTGGATGGATTCCGTCGAGGCTGAAAATACCGCCGGAAATGAAATCTTTCGTGAATTCTTGCCCCGCAATCACGAGTCCGCCGGAGGCGATCTTTTCGAACTCGGCGTTGACATCGACTACTGCCACCCTTGGGTGCGCACCGTAGGATCGAATGACCTCGTTATACGATTCTGTTGCCGCAGCGGCATTCGCCACTTCGATTGAATCAAGGATCACGGCGCCAGGAAGCGGTTCGCCTGCATGCGGATAGGCGGCAAAAAGAGGCCCTCCAGGCAACCCGTATCCTTCGGTGAGATAGGTTGAAGCGGGCAGCAGCACAAGATCTCGAGGACCCAAATTTACGGTATCGCCGTTGGCCTTGGTGCCCAACAATGGAATGTAGAGCCCCAGAAGCGGCTTTGACGGGTTAGCAGGGTCCGGAACGAACCACTTAATCGTCGATGTGTAGGCAATCGAAAGGACGTTCGGAATGGTTGCGATGACGACCTTTGCCCCGGTGCCGAGGAGGCTGTCCATCAAAGCAGTGTACTGGGACTGAAAAGTAGATGCCGACGTCAGCGGTACAGTACCTCCATAGACTGCGTAGAGCAAAACGTCATTATTCCCCATCCAGGACGTGATCACCGTCGGCAGATGCCCCTTCGCCTGCTGAAAGACGCTTCCGGGATTCCCAGCCTGTGCTCCAGCGGGATTCCTGCGTACGACATGATGGAACCCGTTGCCATCGCCGCCAGCACCGCTTTTCGTATAGCTGTTCGTCGTATCGAGGACATCGCTGGTGCCGGTGACCGGATTGTACACGCGAGCTTGGGGTATACCCAGGTTCCGGTACCCAACGATCGGTAATGCTGGGTCCACATACACGGACGGATCGCGCCAGTCGTAGCTGGGAACAGTCGAAGTATCGATCGACACGTTTGGAAACGAACTCAAACGGTAATACGGCAGAATGCCGGGTTCCTTCAAAATCGGCTGGGTGAAGGATGTCGTTGCTCCGGCCTTTTGAGCCTGTTGGGCGATCAAATTCGGAAACGAGTACCGTTGGCCCCTCTCCCATAGCGATCCGTCGGTGAAGCCGGCTGTGAGACTGTTTCCAATAGCGACATATGACGAGAAATCCAGGCTGCCGAGCGATCCAGATGACACCGGAACGGGGTCGCCTTCGCAACCAACCATCGACACACTTCCGATAAGTCCTACCGTCGCCCATTGCAGGAGGTTTTTTCGAGTCGTCATCTTAGAAGACCTCCCCGAGGGATACTTCAGCGCTGATGGAAAAGAGATGAGCGCGGTTCTCGTACGTACCGTTGAATGAAAATTCCGGGATGCTCTCGGATTCGGTTCGTCGTTCAAACAGTACGAGCATGTAAGCAGCATCAACCCGAAGCGTAGGGGTCGCCTGCCAGCCTATTCCACATGTGAGGTCATGCCTGTTTGCGTCGGGCAAGGACGGTTCTACATAGCCGTCGGGAACGGGATTCCTGTCGAAAATATATCCCGCGCGAATGGTCACCGATTCGTCGTACACATACTCCGCACCGAGCCTGATCATGAAGGCATCTTGATATATGCGGGGAGAAGCGATTTCACTGATCCCATTGATGGGTTTTTCGAGTGAAACCTTAAGCGAGTCGAAGGTCGACCAGCCCGTCCACTGATAATCCAATTCAAGCGTGAGCAATTCCGTGACCCGATACGCTCCGCCGATCTGAAACGTGGCGGGTCCGGTGAAGGAACTCTTCCCTCCCCCGTTCGTGAACAGAGTCGAAAATGACTGCGGAACGTCTGAGAACGACGCCTTGCCGTCGAAGGTCAGTTTGGTCGACGATCGGTAGGCGAGACCGATAGAGAAACTTTCCGACGGCATCAGCAGGATGCCTGCATTCCATCCGAATCCGCTTCCGGTTCCTTCCAGAGTTATTTTCGGCTCCACGGGCTGCCCCTGAGGATCGGTGAATCCCGTCTTGATACGGCGGGAGATGAGGACCACGCTTGGGACGTAAGACACGCCTGCTCCGATGGAGATCCATTCGGCGGGTTTATACGCGACGGTAGGATTGATGAAGAACGTCTTCAGATCCACAGTTCCGCTCAGAACCCTTCCAGCCCATTTATCAGGCCACTCTGTACCCAAGCCGAACATGGTGAAAACCCCGATCCCGAATCCCCACGTTCCGTTTCCGTACGCGGCATACACATGAGGGGGGAAGAATGCGTTTTTCTCCATATTTGTGTGGGGTACAGGATTTTCCGGATATCGGCCGACAAAGGAGGAGGTCGGCAGAATCAACACACCGCCGCCGTACAAACGGACATCTTTGATGAGAGGCAGTCCTCCGGGATTGATGAACACCGCAGAAGGGTCGAAGGGTCTGGCGACAAATGCTCCGGCCATGCCCACCCCGCGAGAACTGTGTTCGTTGAGTTGAAAACCGCCACTGAAGGCGGCGGCCGACACGGCACTAACAACCAATGTCGTCGAGAAGAGCGTGTGTTTGAGTTTCATGGCTCCGATGATAGCCAATAAAGGAGGGAGAATCAATCTTCAAGCCCTTCGGATCGTCAAAAGACGTTGTCCTTTTTCGACAGCTGTCTTCTCACGAACAATAATGTCCGAAGCGATTCCATCCCGCTCAGCGCGGAGTTCATTCTCCATTTTCATTGCTTCGAGGACAATAAGCCCCTGACCTTTGGCCACTCGCTCGCCGTCCTGGACTTCTACTTTGACGACCAGTCCCGGCATGGGCGCACACACCGCGAGGTCAGCCGCAGTTCCGTCCCCTGAAGTCAAGACGGAACGGAGAAGCTCGGAACGTGCATCGTCGACGAGAATGTCCATAAGCACGCCGTTCACTTCAACAGAAGTCGGGGTCCCGGGAATCGGCGGTGGACCGACCGGCGTCACCCGGAATACACGTCCTTCCATTTGGAGCACCCCGCCCCCCACTTCATCGGGTTCCCAAGCATAGGAAACTCTTCTGTCGCCGAGAACGGCATGCTCGTTCGACAAGACTGTTACGATAGTTGTTGAAGATGGAGCAGATACACGGTATTGGCCCCGCCTCAGCGGAGGTTGTCCGTTCGAAGGTTCAGCCATGTTCGCTCATTGTTCGATTGCTGGCGCACTCGCTTGGGTTGGGATTGTACTGTAGCTATCATGAGCGCTGCGGTAAGCGCGGTTGCATCGGCGAGAAGCTTTGGTACAACCGGACGGCCGTATTCGGTCGAATGGTCTGTGACAAACCTCGTGTCGAAATCGCCAGACAAAAAGGACGGATGATCGAGCACCCATAGACAGAATGCAACATTCGTTCGAATGCCTACACATCGGAATTCCTGGAGCGCCTGTCTGAGTCGAGCAACGGCTTGCTCGCGTGTCGGTGCCCAAGCAATGATCTTGGCCAGCAGAGAGTCGTAGTAGACGGAAATCTCATCGCCGACCTGGAATCCGCTGTCGACGCGAATAAACGGTCCTGACGGGAGCCGAAATGAATCCAACCTTCCGGTCGATGGAATGAAGTTCTGTGCAGGGTCCTCAGCGCACACGCGGCATTCAACAGCATGGCCGTTTGAATAGAGAGTTTCCTGTGTCAGCGTCAATCGTTGTCCTCCCGAGATCAGAATCTGTTCTCGCACCAGGTCGAGGCCAGTGACCATTTCCGTAACGGCATGTTCGACTTGAAGGCGAGTGTTTACCTCAAGGAATCGGAAGGTTCTCGAAGAGTCCACAATGAATTCCACTGTCGCGGCATTTTCGTATTCTGCAGCACGCACGATCCGGACGGCCGCTTCGCCCATCGTCGTTCGCAGTTCGGGGGAGACGACAGGGGACGGGGATTCTTCTATCACTTTTTGATGCCGCCGCTGGATGGAACATTCCCTCTCACCAAGATAGACTACGTTTCCGTAGGAATCGGCCAGGACCTGGATCTCAACGTGACGTGGATGATCCAGATACTTTTCCACATACAGCCGTCCATCGCCAAACGCGGTCACTGCCTCGGAGTGGGCCGCCCGGAAGGCCGAATTCATTTCCTCGGGGCGTTGGACGATGCGCATGCCCTTTCCGCCGCCCCCGGCAGCGGCCTTCAGGAGAACAGGATATCCGACTTGGTGTGCTGCCTCCTGGGCAATACGCACGTCATCCACAGTTCCGGTCGATCCCGGAATCGTCGGCACTTCACACGCGATGGCCAATGCACGCGCCGATGTCTTGTCTCCCAGCTTCCGGATTGCCTTTCCGGACGGCCCAATGAAGGCTGCGCCTGCTTTCGCGACGGCATCGGCAAAGTTCGGGTTTTCTGAAAGGAATCCGTATCCAGGATGTATTGCGTCGGCGTGCGATTCTTGGGCGGCTGCAATAATCTTGTCGATCTGCAGATATGACTCGCCGGGACTCTTTCCCCCGAGGGAGATCGCCTCATCGGCCATCGACACATGCATAGCAGTCTTGTCGACGTCGGAGTGAACCGCTACGGTCGGCAAGCCCATAATGCGGCACGAACGCATGATGCGACACGCGATCTCTCCCCTGTTCGCGACGAGCACCTTTGAGAACGGGCGACGGCCAGTTGTAGTCATTCGAGTTCGACGACGGTTACACCAGTTCCACCTTCATTCCATTCGCCAAGGCGATAAGATACGACGTTTGGCGCAGTCTTCAGATATTCGGCGATACGTTTTCTCAATGCGCCGGTCCCCTTCCCATGGATAATGTCCAGTCGGTGGAGCCCTCCGACGACGGCATGTTCGATGGCATGTTCGACGCTGGCAACCGCCTCATCGCCCAGCATGCCGCGCACGTCGATCTCCCTGCTTGCGGCTGGTAGCTCCATCATAGGGGCTGATGAGGGGGACTGTCGAGGGGCGTCGGTCGCTTTGACAAGATCTTTGAGGCGCACTTTCATTCGCATCGTCCCTGCGACAATGGTCGCCGTTTCGCCGGTGATCTCTGTCAATTCTGCCGCCTGGCCGCCACTTTTTAGCTTTACGCGGTCGCCGGGCATCAGGCGGACCTCCGCATCTTCAGACGGAGGGCCCATATCCTGGACGGCTTTGTCCACGAATGAAGTAAAGGAGTTCACTGTGGTCCGGGCCTCACGGATGCGGCCCTTGTCGCCTGCGCTTTCACGAACCTCTCGCACAGCATGTTCTAGCGTTCGCCTTCCTTCGTCGAGGAGCCTCCGCGCTTCCGCGAGAGCTTGTGCCCTGATGTCCTTCGCATTACGCTCGAGTTCGCGCATCCGTTGCTCGTATTCACGCATCAGAGATTGCGACCGTACCAAGTCACGTTCAAGGTGTGCGCGGTCTGTTCGGGCCTCCTGTCTCAGTTGCTCCAATTCAACGAGCAATGATTCGAGGCGCGTTTTCTCGGAGCCCATGGACTCACGAGCCTTGGCCAACACTTCTTTATCCAGTCCTATCCGTTCGGCGAGTGCGAGTGCAAAGCTGCTTCCGGGAACGCCGGCGCGGAAACAAAACGTTGGCTTTAGCGTGCGCTGGTCGAATTCCATCGACCCATTCTGAACCCCCGGGGCGCTGTGCGCGAAAACCTTCAGTGTGCCATGATGGGTTGTTGCAATTGTCAGGGCGTGTCGTTTTGTCAACTCATTCAGAACGGCCGCTGCGAGCGCTCCACCCTCCTCGGGGTCTGTGCCTGATCCGATTTCATCTACCAGCACGAGCGACGCCGCATCCGCATTCTGCAGTATCTCTCTGAGATGGACGAGATGCGAACTGAATGTGCTCAAGTCGTTTTCAAGGTCCTGGTCGTCGCCGATATCGACAAACATCGACGGGAAAGGAAATACCTCGGTCTCCGAACCGGCAGGGATGTGCAATCCAGCCATTGCGCACAGCGTGAGAAGTCCGACCGTTTTCAACGCAACTGTTTTTCCGCCGGCGTTCGGGCCCGTGATCACGAGCGTCCAGTGATCGCTCCCCAAGTCGAGGTCGAGTGGAACGACCTCGGATCGCGGGTGTCGGATCAGCAATACCGGGTGTCGTCCTTCCCGAATGCGAATTGTCGGAGTCCGTGCAATCGTTGGCGCCGTGCCGATGATTTCAATGGAGAACCGCGCCTTTGCAAAGATCACATCAAGGGCCACCAACGACTGAAAGGCGACTTCCAGCGGAGAACGGATCTCGGCCACCTGGCGCGTCAATTCGGTCAGGATCCGTTGTATCTCGCGCTGTTCCTGGATTTGCAGCTCACGAAACCCATTATTCAGCTCGAGGGTTTCTGTGGGCTCAACATACACGGTTGCTCCGCTAGCCGACGAAGAATGGATGAATCCCGCTACCCGTCCCTTGAACTCGGTCTTGACCGGTATGACTAGCCTACCGTCGCGAGTGGTTATAATATCGTCTTGCGCAAATTCCTGCTCAGAAACTTTTCGAAGGATTGCGGCGAGCCTGCGCTGAAGAGCCTCGCGTGAAGCGACCATGTCATTCCGGATCTGTCGAAGGTCACGGCTCGCAGAATCTTTGATCCCCCCTTCTTCATCGATGGCCTGAGCGATGTTGTATTCAACGACCTTGTCTGCGAACAGGCCGCTCACATACTGAGCGAGGACCGGATATCGTTCCGTCCGGCGGCGAAGAAAAACATTCATGTCCCGGGACGTGCGCAGTACGAGCCCGACATCCAGGAGTTCCTTTGGCGTGAGGGACTGATTGACGACCAGGGTCTTCTTTAGCGGGACGAGGATCGAACGGAAGGAAGACAACGGAATCGCATGCTCTTCGATGAGGATCTCTTTTGCAGCTGTGACCTCGTCGAGCGAGCGGGCAATGTCGGCGGCATGACTTGTCGGAAGGACTGAATTCACCGCCTCGCGGCCGGGCTCTGAGACCGCCGATTTCGCGACACGGTCCAGCACTTTTCCGAATTCGAGCTTTCGGATGGCCGCCGAGAAGTGGTGGTCCCTTGGATGGTGCTGTTCCGTCAACGTCGTTGCTGTGAGCGAAGAGAGTCGAGCATGCGAGATTGGCGATCGGAGCCGGGTGCCGGACGGCGGATCGCAGGTCGGCCAGTTCGCGGGTCGATCGCTGGTGCGTCAGGCGAGCTCATGTCCTTGAGCTGCTGGTAGGATTCCGGGCCGACATTCATGACGAGATCAAGAATCTGGGGAGCCACGTTGACAATTCCCTTGTAGATGCGGGAATCCTTTTTGAAAGTTCTCGAAGGCCATCCGGACATGGCCATGATGAAGAGAAAACAGCTGAGAAAGACGATGCCGTGCAGCACGCCTAGTGCGGCTCCCGCAACGCGGTCAGTGAGCCCGCCGATCTTGTAGGCATCAGTTGCGAATCGATAGACCAACGCCTGCATCATGACGATCAAGAAGAAGACGGACAGGAAACCCTGAAGCGGCGCGTCGGTCGGATCAACACCGGCGGATTCTATGAGCAGGTCGCCTGCCTCGCGCATCAAAACCTGCCCGAGCACAAGCGCCACGATGGTCATGACGATAGAAACGGCCTTGCGCACAATGCCATCGCGGAACCCAATCACGCATGCTCCGATGAGCCAGAAGGCTAAAAGAATGTCAAGGATCACGAACGGCCTCCAAGTTTCCCCTTGACGATTTCCTGGACCACTCCCCCCTCGATCTTCCCTTTCAATTCTTTCATGGCTGCCGACATGACTTTCCCGAGATCCTTCATCGTAGTGGCGCTTGTCAGTTCGATGACGCCTATGACCACTTTTTCTGCAT
This sequence comes from Ignavibacteria bacterium RIFCSPLOWO2_12_FULL_56_21, assembly GCA_001802945.1. Taxonomy (GTDB): domain Bacteria; phylum Bacteroidota; class Ignavibacteria; order UBA10030; family UBA10030; genus 2-02-FULL-55-14. Next base: position 34,462 of record MHAK01000077.1, read on the forward strand.
CGTCGCGCGACAACTGTTTCGGAAGATACGTCTGAATAATGCTCAGTTCGGCACGTTCAGTCGATGCGAGATCTTCGCGCCCTGCCTTCTCGTACATCTCAATAGCTTCTTTCCGTTTCTTTGCGGCTGTGAGCAGAGCGGTTGTCTCGTCCTCCGGGGTAATCGCTCCAGAACCGCGTTTCGAAAGTTCTATCAGTGCGGCCCGGATGGAGCGCACAGTCATCAGCCGGACCTGATCGCCCGTCTTCATGGCAGCCTTCAGGTCTTCATTGATCTTGTCAGTGAGATTCATTGCAGAGTGTACGAATAAGTCGGGCGGTGGGATGTGACGAAAACCAACATTAAAATACGAATAAACTGCCCCACTTTCACCGAATCAGGTTAGAGGCACTTGAAGTATCGTTCCAGAAACGCCGCTACTCTCCGGACTGCAAAGGCGAACAATCATGTCAGCCAATGCTTCCGGGGTGGTCCATTTGGTAAAGTCCTCGCCGGGCATGTCTCGCCGGTTTGCTGGTGTATCAATAATACCCGGAGCAATGGCGTTGATTGTGACGCCTGTCGTACGCTGCTCCCGCGCAGCAATCTCCGTGAGCATGATCACTCCCGACTTTGAGATGGCGTACGCCGCGCGTCCCGGCGGACGCTGCAAAGCGGTCATCGCGCTGATGTGAATGATCCTGCCGTATGACTTTCCAGCCATTTCCTGAAGCGCCCGACGGGTCAGAAGAAAGGCCGTCCTTAGGTTCAGCGTCATCATCGCGTCCCAATCGATCGTACTCAGAGATGCAATCGGACCGCCGGCGATGAAGCCCCCTATTGTGTTCACAAATATATCCACCCCCCCGACACGTTCGTGAACTTGAGTAAACGTTTGGTCTACCGAACGTTCATCGGCCGCATCACATGGCACCCACTCTATTCCCGCCGGATTCGAACTGGGAAGGTGTGACGGGACATGAGTGGCAAACACGTTCGCCCCTTCGGAAAGCAGGCGATTCGCGACGACCGATCCCAAGGCTCCGGCTCCTCCTGCGACCAATGCAGTCTTTTGCGTCAATGTCATGGCGAAAGTGTGAACATGAGTTGACTTTGGTTCCAACGCAACCGATCCGCATGAGACACAAGCCACTCTGCCAACCGCGGTCGATCGCCAACAGGGAGGCGCGCCTGAATATGTGTGCGAATAACGGCCTCAGCGTCCTCTGAGAATACGGTCCCCTCTTTGATAATGTCCGCCAGCATCTTCAACCCTTCCACATTTCCCAGATGGACAGCAGTCTTGAGAAGCGATACCTTCATTTCCGGGTCTTCCTCGGTGGACGCTGCCGCAACGAGCTTGTCCGCATCTTCGGAACTCCCAAAACGAATGAAAGCGGAGATCACACTACGTTGAACGACATCTGATCGGTCTTTCAAAAGCGCGTCGATGCTCGAAAGACATTCCCGGTCCTCCAAACGTACGAGAATGTCGACGGCGGTCTTGCGAACCTCGGCATCCTGGTCGGCAAGGGCGGCGATCACCGCTGGTCGCCATTCGTCCCGTCGGTTCACAAGCTGACTCAGGTCGGACAACGCTCCGATGCGATTTGTGCTTACTGGACTTTCCAACATATGCAGCGCATGAACGAGAGGATCCTCCATCGGCTTCCGAAACAGCCATATGCCCCCGAAGAATACCGCCGCCACGAGAACGTAGAGGCCAAGGTTCCTCAGAGCGATGAGAGGCCCTTGCTGTGACCGCAGGGAGCGGATGATGGCGCTTACGATGAGGAAACCGGCAAGGAGCACGACAACGAGAGGGCTCGTCGGCAAGCCCGTATCATACGACATCTTGACGCCAAGAACGCTGACAAGTGCTCCTCCGACCCAGCCGATGACCAGTCGCGTTCCCAGTTTCTCCGACAACAGCATTGCGCCCACCGCCGGTATCACCAAGTAGCTGAATACAAGAAAAACACCGGCGATTGCCACTGAGCTTGTAATGACAAAGCCAAACGACATATAGAATAGAAAATCCCACACCCGCACATTCATGTCGTTCCCTTCTTCGATCGTGCCGAACGACAAAGGGAGGAATTTTTTCCGGAACAGAAAGTGAAAGAGACCTACGAGACCATAGATCGCGGCGGTTTTCAGGACGGTTGGACCCTGGACCCAAAGTAGTTCACCCTTGATGATGTGGTCGAGTTCCTGAGGTCCGAGTGCACTGCTCGACAGGACGAGAATCGTTGCGGCGAACGTCACCGCATAGACGATGCCGATGATCGCCTCATGCGGAACCCGTTCCCCCTTCATTTTTGTGATTGAGAAGACGAAGGCGCCGAATATCGTGAATGTCAAAGAATACAGATAGAGCGCGGTAGTATCCTTCCCTACTTCATAGCCCATGAGCACGCCAATGACGGTCCCCAATGCGGCAATCTGAGCAAGCGCCAAATCGACGAAGATGACTTTTCGGGCGATCACATGTACGCCGAGATAGACGTGGATGCCCGTCAAGACTAAGCAGGCCGCAAGGGGCCACCACATTGTCGATGGGAAAGAGAGAATGTCCATTTATCGGCCGGCCTGGAGTATGTTTTCGACGAGATAGGTGATGAGATGTTCGTATGTGTCGACTTCAGGCGAGGCGCCGACATCGATATACGTCAACAGAACTCTTGCGTCCGATTTCGAAGCAACGTAATCTGCGGCTTCGCGGGAATAGAAATTGTCGTTGAGAATGACGCGGACCCCTGAGGACCTGGCGGCTTCCACAACCGCGTCCCGTCGTTGCGGGGGAGGTGGAATTCCGGGCTTGTCCTCCAGCTCTGCGATTACATTCAGCCCAAATCTTTCGCTGAAATACACATACGTCTTGTGGTACGTTATCACGGGCATTCCCTGCAATCGTTCGGCCTTGGCCAGCCAACCGCCCAACCTTCCGGTCAAATGCCGTGCCTGCAGCCAGGGAATGAGCTCATCGTTTCTGGTCTTGCGCGTCAGGATGTCTCCCGCCTTCGGTCCAACCGACTTGAGGAGGTCTTCCCCGAACATCGCAGCATCAAGACGGTCGATGAACGCCCGGTAATTCCTGGCGAACGCATCTGCGTTCGACGGATCGACGGCTATTAGTCGGCGTTCAACATTCTCAGCAATGATGCGTATGTTGAACGGATCGAGCCAGCAATGCGGATTTCCCTGCGGATGAATATCTCCCCACGATCGCGAGACCTCCGTCGGAAGCTCCTTTACGGGCACATTGATGGTGGCGACCAAATGACCGGAGCTTCCAGGCTGGATCTTTGGATTCCCGGACGCATCCAAAACGTTCTTGGCCCAAAGATCGAGATTGAGTCCATGTTCAATAAAGAGATCGGCGTTGTACGCGATCTGATTCATTCTTGGCGTAGGCGTGACATAGTGCGGGTCTTGCCGGGGATTTGCGAGCGCCACGACCGAAACATGGTCGCCTCCAACCTGCTCTGCGACATACTTCAGGTAGCTCATCGTCGTCACGACACGCAGCGGCAGCGATCGTGCATGAAGCGATAGTCCAGCAACGAAGAACACCGCACAGCAAGTGAACTTACGTTTCATGATCGTTCCTTGATGGTTACCGGTTGACCCAATAGGGTTCGGTCGGATGGGCTCCGAACACGAAGTTTATCTCGAGATTCGCGGTTGTCAGTTCGTCCAGCGTTTGAAGGTCACTTTGCCTGTGATCGACCCCGACACGGATTCTCAGAAATTCAGTAGTGTAATAGCTGATATATGCGGATAGAGCCTGAGTCCGTTTGCTCTCGTCGGCCGGTTCTTCCACTCTGTCGACACGAATCCCGGCATACAACGAGTACGACAACTGATATTGGATGTATCCAAACCATCCGGTTGGAGTCATCGTCACAGTACCCAATCCGGAATTCGGAAAAGCGTGCCATCCGGAGAAAGCCTCCCCTCCGACGACGAACGAGCGTGAATCACGTCGCTCCGACGGGGACCATTTGTATAAAACGTCCACACCTACCATCGATGTCGTTGCGATCCCGTAGTTGTGATAACCGCTCGCGCCCAAAACGAGAAGATGCTCATTGCTCCAGTCTGCCGAAACCGTCAGGTGGGCAAGCCACGCCGGCTGGTCGCCACCATGCCCTTGTGTCAAACCAATCTCCCCACCGCGCAACATGTCGATGTTCATTTCGGCGGTCGTTCCGGGGATGATCGTGGGAAGGAAAAAATCAAGGTCAACGCCAGTCGGATTATATCCAGACTCGAAAAAGTCGCCATGTTCCGTTCCCAGGAATTTTGAAACCACAAGGGGCCTCGTAGTCCAAGGGAGGTCGTGCATATGAAGTCGATTATTCTGTCCGAATGGAGCCCTGAATTTTCCTACCTTCAATTTAAGACCGAGTGGGGCGCTCTCGAGAATGGGAAGACGTTTCATGATCCCATATGCTTCTTCGGGGTCCAACGCGAATCCGGTGCCGGCCTCATCTTCAACCGCCAGAATGATAATTCCTTCTGCGTAGGGATCGACCGGCGCCCGAAGGTCTAGTTCTACGGATCTCAAGAACATCTTGTTGCTGATCTCTGCGATCCCCTCTTCGTCGAACACCGCCCTGTCGTCCATTCGGGCTGAGAAATTAAGGAACGCTGTTGTCCGGGGATTGAAGACGATCGGGGTTGTTGCACGCGAAGAAGCGTCGATCTTCTCCTCGAGTTGCTGCATTCGGCGCTCGAGCCTCTCGGCGACCTTGTCCAACATTTCGTCCGTAATGCCTGTCGCGACCAGAGCCTTGAGACTGTCCAGTTGCGATCGTAAAGAATCGAGCTCGCGCTTCACGTCGTTGGAAGGCTGGCCATAAGCCGGCAGACACATGAAGCACGCAAGCGTGATGAAGACGAATGCAAATCGAAAGTGCATGAAGGCACCAGAAAAAGATGACAGCATGAAGACCTCATGATCTCATCGGGCGTCCGAACCACGATGTCCGATGGTCGACGAGATCCGCGGAACGAGCTGCGTGCGCAACAAGATCTCCAAGATCTTGTGCTCGTGAGCCCGAAGATCCCAGCGCCGATTGAGGTCGGGCGTGAAGTGCAGTGACGGAGTTACAGAGAGGCTACAGGCGGTCCCCGCTTGGAGGCGATTCCGAAGTAGTCTGTGAGGTGCTTATGGCCAACATCGCGGCCATGGCGCAGCAAAAAGGTGCTGCGTTCAGGGTGCAAAAGAAGGCGATGTAGCGGAAGGTCGGCGTGTGCTTGCAGGCACAAAGCGCAATATTCGGAGTCTCCCCCTTCCCCCAATGCCGATGACGGGCTTCCCGTCCGGCCTTGGGCAAATGCGGGAGTGCTGTGATCGCGTCCAACCTTTCCAGGGTGTCCGTGAACTTGAAATTCCACGGCCGTGGAAAGGATGACGACTGCTAAAACGACGGTCACCGAACACTGGAGCGCTTTGTACATTACGAAAATATACCGCACATGCCTCCCAAAATCAATAAACGAAAAGCCTTTTCAGCAGTAGATTCAAGATCGATGCGTTCAGGTTGGATATTTTGCTTTTCACGGCAAGAACGATTACTTTTTTCGAGGAGTGCCAAATGAGAATATTCGGCAGTTTCATTGTGACGACGTTCATCTGGTCGATGACCTTTGCCCAGGGACCGGCTCTCGGCGAAATGGCGCCCGATTTTTCCCTCAGGTATGCGACAAAAGATTCCATTGCCTCATCGCCGCTCATTCTATCGAAAGAGACGGGGAAAAATGTCGTTATCCTGGCCTTCTATCCGGCTGATTGGAGCTCAGGATGCACCAAGGAAGTCTGTGCACTGCGCGATGATTTCGGAAATCTACGGAAGCTCAATGCCGATGTTCTTGCCATAAGCGGCGACTATGTGTACTCCCATTTTGAATGGGCAAAGCACCATGAGCTACCCTTCCGTCTGCTGAGCGATCACAACCATGCGGTTGCAACGGCATATGCCAGTTTCAATGAATCGACTGGTTACAATCGACGCACCGTGTTCGTCATCGATCGGGCCGGGAAGCTCGCATACGCCGACCTCGAATACAGCGTCCGGGACAGCCAGGATTTCGATCGACTGAAGCAGGCCGTTGCAGAGCTCCCATAGGGTGTTGTTCCAAAGCCCTCATGAGCTCCACTCCCCATAATCGACTGGCGGACCAGACCAGTCCCTACCTTCGAACTGCATCCCGACAACCTGTTCACTGGTTCCCGTGGGGAACTGAAGCGTTTGAAACCGCGCGAACACTCGACAGGCCAATCCTTCTGGACATCGGCGCTGTGTGGTGCCACTGGTGTCATGTTATGGACCAGGAAAGTTACGAGAACCTCGAGATCGCGCACCTCATCAACGATCGTTACATTCCGATCAAAGTGGACCGTGACGAACGCCCCGATATCGATTCCCGGTATCAAATTGCAGTTGGAGCAATGACGGGCCAGGGCGGATGGCCTCTGACAGTTTTTCTTCTACCCGACGGTCGTTCGTTCTTCGGAGGTACGTACTTTCCCCCCGACGATCGGTACGGTCGTCCCGGATTCCCCCGGGTGCTAGAAATGCTGGCAGAAGCATATGCCCGCGAACACGACAGGGTTGCGGCAAATGCCAGTGCCGTGATGGAAGCTGTCCAGCAAGCTTCCGTACGTGCGGGAGCGAACAGTCTTCCCGGTGCAGAGACCATCGACCTTGCTCTCGGTGCACTTGCCCGCGCCTACGACGCGCGTCATGGTGGGTTTGGAGGATCTCCGAAATTTCCTCATGCACCGGCGATCGAATTTCTCCTCACATCCTACCGACGAAAACCCGAGACCTGGATGCTTGATGCCGTCAGAAAGACTCTATCGGCAATGGCGGAAGGCGGGATGTACGACCACCTCGGCGGGGGATTTCATCGCTATAGCACCGATGAGCGTTGGACCGTACCGCATTTCGAAAAAATGCTCTACGACCAGTCCCAGCTCATGTCGGTCTATGCCGACACGCACCGATTGACACATGATCCCCGATTTCGGCGCGTCGCATTGGAGACGGCAGGCTACTGCCTCCGTGCACTCTACGACAGCGATCGCGGCGGATTTGGTGGAAGTCAGGATGCGGACGTAGCGCCAGGCGACGACGGTTCCTACTACACATGGACGGAACATGCGCTGAACGAGCTGCCGGCAAGAGTACGCGCCGTTGTCCGACTGCGGTATCATGTTCATGATCGAGGCGAAATGCCGCACGACCAGTCGCACCACGTGCTCTTCCTCGACAAAGGACACGAAGAGATTGCCGAATTGCTTCACCTTCAGCGATCGGATATGAATGAGATAGTACATGAAGCGCAGCTAAGCATGATGCAGCTCCGGAATCTGCGACAGGAACCATACGTCGATCGGACGGTGTATGCATCGTGGAACGGCATGATGATTTCCGCACTCTGCCGAGTATTTGCGGAATTCCACGAACCTGCCCACCGGGCCGCAGCACTCCTGACTGCACAAAGGCTTGCGAAAGAATTTCAGAGATCCGATGGACTTGTGACGCACACGCCTCCCTCTCGTGGAGGCATTCCGTTTCTCGACGACCAGGTTTTTGTCGCGCAAGGATTTCTCGATCTGCATGCCGTGACAGGAGATATGACGTGGCTGTCGACGGCAGAACAACTTCTGCGCTCGACGATAGTGGCATTCGGCGATCCGGAAGGGGGTTTCTACGACCTTCTCCAGGGATCCGTCGGCCCCGGATATCTATCTTCCCGTTCAAAGCCAATCCAGGATGCTCCAACGCCGGGGGCAAACGCAGCCGCCATAAGACTGTGCCTCCGATTCCATCAGATCACGGGCGATGATCGATTCCGTGAGACAGCCGAACGATCTCTCCGCATATTTGCCGGAATGTCTGCGGAGCACGCGCTCTTCCATTCGACATATCTGCTTGCTCTTCTTGAGTATCTGGACCCGCCGCAACATATTGTCCTCATTGGCGACACAAAGGCCGCCGAACAGTTGCGGACGACGGCACTGACGTGGGCTAAGCCCGGGGCGATCATTACGTCCTACGACTCCGGCGATTCGGATCTCTTGCCGCCGTACCTTCGGTCATTGCTGATCGACGGCGGCTCCCCGGTTGCTTTGCTCTGTTCGAAATTCGCGTGTTCGACTCTCGTTGGCACACCAGCAGATCTCCAGCGATTGTTCCAAATATCGACTCCGACCAACTCCCACTAAGAAGGATCTGTCATGCGCAGGAATTACGTATTGTTCTCAGCACTGTTCGCAGTTCACATTGCCTCAGGTCAGGTTCCGGACAGCCTGCGCTCCCCCAATGAACGGCATCTTAAGAACGTACGACAATTGACGCTTGGAGGGACGAATGCCGAAGGATACTTCTCGTTCGATTCTCAGAGGCTCGTGTTTCAGTCGACCCGGGATCCATATGGCTGCGACCAGATCTTCACAATGAACATAGACGGCTCCGACCAGCGATTGGTGAGCACAGGCAAAGGAGTTACCACCTGCGCGTTCTTTCTGCCGGACGGAAAACGCATCCTGTATGCCGGCACCCACGCTTCCAACGTCGACTGTATCCCTCGCCCGGACAAATCGAAAGGGTATGTCTGGGGAGTCTACGGGGCTTACGACATCTATACCGTGAACGTCGACGGGTCGGACCTTCGTGTACTTACCTCGACTCCCTGGTACGATGCTGAAGCGACGGTAGCGCCGAACGGGAAAAAGATCGTCTTCACGTCATCGCGGGACGGCGACTTGGACCTCTATACCATGAACCTTGACGGGTCGGACATTCGCCGGGTCACGAACGAGTTGGGCTATGACGGCGGCGCTTTCTTTTCGTGGAGCGGCAAGCGCATTGTATACCGGGGCTTCCACCACACCGACAGTGCATCTGTCGCGGAGTACAAAAGGTTGTTGGCAGAACAGCTTGTGCGGCCGACGCGCATGGAGATCTTTGTGAGCAACGACGACGGGACGGACAGGAAGCAATTGACGAACAACGGTGCGGCGAATTTTGCCCCCTTCTTCCATCCCGACGATGCCCGCATCATCTTCGCATCGAACATGAACGATCCTGCCGGCCGGGGTTTCCATCTCTATGTCATGAAGGACGACGGATCCGTTATGGAACAGGTGACCTCTGGCGGGTCCTTCAACGCCTTTCCGATGTTCTCTCACGACGGCTCAAAGCTCGTTTTCGTGTCTGATCGCAACGCTAAAGGCCGGTATGAGTTCAATATCTTCATTGCTGACTGGATCGACTAACGGGAGCCACCGAATGAAACTCAAGGGAAAACGCGTAATGATCACCGGGGCGTCCAAAGGACTTGGGCGCGCGTTGGCGGTGCGGTTTGCTGCCGAAGGAGCTGACCTAGCGTTGTGCGCAAGGTCGGGAAAAGCGCTTGAAGAACTTCACAATTCTCTTATCTCCACAGGAGTCCGCGTTGTTGCCGTGCAGTGCGATGTGGCAAACTCCGTCCAGGTGCAATCGTTCGTGGAAAAAGTCGCAGCCGAACTCGGAGACGTCGACGTGCTCATCAATAATGCATCGCGACTGGGTGAACGGACGACCGTCGTCGATTATCCTATCGGGGAATGGGACGACGTGATCCAAACGAATGTGCATGGCCCGTTCTTCCTTACTCGCCTGATCGTGCCGCCAATGATGAAACGCGGATCGGGATCGATCATCAATGTCAGTTCGTCGGTCGGCCGTGCCGGAAGAAAGCTGTGGGGTGCCTATTCGGTGTCGAAGTTCGCGCTAGAAGGATTCACACAGGTCTTGTCCGAAGAATTGCGACCGTTCAACATTCGCGTCAACTCGGTCAATCCCGGTCCCATGTCAACCGAGATGCGCAAGAAGGCTTATCCGAACGAAGACCCGGCCTCCCTGCGCACTCCCGACCAGGTCACGGATGTCTTCGTGTATCTCGCATCCGACGATGGGATAGGAATTTCCGGACAATCGCTGGACGCTACTTCATTCGTCGCCAATCCTGGACTCCTCTCATGACAATGTTACGATGCACATCGCTGTTCGTCATTACCGTATCGACCATTCCTCCTTCTACGCTCAGAAGATCCCCGTCATGCACTTCTTTGCGGATCTACACGCTGAGTATCATCAGCCGACAGACGATGTCGAGCTTGTTCGCGCCGAGACTGTAGAACCGGTGTTGCAGTCTATCGCGAGTATTGCGACGGCATTGGCAGATGCGCCGGAAAAACCCCGCTATCTGGTAGCGGAACAATCCCGACCCCAGGGGCAGGGACGGGGATTCAGCGTATGGGCAGGAACCATACCGAATGATGCGGAACAGTCAAACGGGATGAAAATCTCGGGCGTAAGCCCGAACAGTCCGGCGGAAAAATCCGGACTTCAGGCAGGGGACGTGATTGTGAAGTTTGGGAAGGTTGATGTGCGAAACGTGTCTGATTACACGTATGCACCGGGAGAATACAAGCCCGGCGACGTCTTGGAGATCGTCGTCGTTCGCGGTTCAGTGCAGAAGGTGGTGAACGTAACGCTGGTAAAGAGAAACAGATAGTGACCGGCCCGGTGGACTGTCACACCTCGACCATCGTAACATAACGGGCCTTTCCCCCTACCATAAATTGCTCGAGGCGGTTGACGAGTTCTTCGCCCCGCTCTGTCATGTCGTCTTCGAGTGCGTCGAACTCTTCCTTTGAACCGCACACAAATTGTTCGACGAAAGCATTCGGCTTCCCCTTCACTTCGAAGATCGCATAGTGTTTCTTGAGTTCACCCGCGAAGTGCGCTTTCAGGTCCGACGCAAGTGCAAGGAATTGCGTTCTCCGCTGCGGATCGATCTCGTAGGATATCTGGAGTATGTGTGTTGCCATGGTGTTCAGTCAGAGCGTGTACATAGTCACGGCCGTCATTCGGCCATTAAGACATGTGCAGCAATCCTTCGTAGATCTTTCTCGTCGCCCACCACCATCCTGTTCCTGCGGCTGCAATAACGATCAGTGACGCCAGTGCCGACTTGATCCCGGTCAATCGGCATGATCGAGCTGTTCCCGACATCAACAATCCGATCGACCAGATCAGCACCAGGCTTTGCAGGACGACAAGTGCCCAATACGAAACCGGTTTTATGGTCGCCGCCGGGGGGTTTGACGTGAAGTAATACATGCCGAACGTGAGAAGTTGGATCAGCAAGAGCACAAGTCCAATGATCGCACCGGGGGCCAATGCGTACGACGTCACACCAAGGGACGTTCGAAAGCTCCAGGCTCCGCCCAGCAATCGCACAACCAGGGCGTGCACCACAGACACTACAGGCGCCGAAACGAGTCCCATGAAAACCCCTCCGGCCAGTACTGCAAACATCGCTTCGAGCAGCGTTGGGAAGAGTTCGCCGGCACGAAAGAGCGATGCCATCGATGCAAGTGCGGGAATACCGGCGGTGGCAAAGAGCAAGAATGCGTAGTTTTTATGCTCCGAACGTGCGATGACATGAAACGTTTTTCCCGGCGATTCTACCAACCCCCAAAGCGTGTTGAACAAATCAAGGGATGGGACTCTGTCTTGAAGGTACGCTCGGCAAGAACGGCAAAGCGTGGCAGTATCGGGATTTTCGGCCGCACAGATCGGGCAAATCATGCTTTATGCGTTGAAAAGGACAAGTGATCTTTGAAAAAGATACGGAGAAAAGCCTGTTCTTACAAAGGGTTTTTGATGCGGGAAATTTCAGTGCAGAGGGGCGAATTTTGCCGTGAAGTGGCGAAGCACCGGAGACTCTTCGATAATGCGGTACCCGCGTAACTGGTTCCGTCGCTCAAACGTTTCCAGTATGACTTCCGCGACATAATCAATGTGGCTTTGGGTGTAAACGCGGCGCGGAATGGCAAGCCGGACCAGTTCCATGGGGGGCGGGATGAGAATTCCGTGTGCATCGTATTTTCCGAACATAACACTGCCGATTTCCACACTCCGTACACCCCCAACCCGGAAGAGTTCACACACCACCGCTTGTCCGGGATATTCGTGGGGAGGGACCTCCGGGAGGAAGGCTTTGGCGTCGATATAAATGGCGTGTCCGCCGGGAGGTTCAACGATCGGGACCCCCTTGCTGATGATCTTCTCCGCCAAGTACTCCACAGACCGGACCCGGTATTTCAGGTAATCTTCGTCCACCACTTCTTCGAGGCCTTGGGCAATGGCCTCGAGATCCCGTCCCGCCAGGCCGCCATATGTCGGGAAACCCTCCGTCACGATCAATAGATTGCGCGCGCGGACGGCCAGGTCGCCGTCATTCATGGCAAGGAACCCGCCCATATTGACGAGGGCGTCTTTCTTGGCGCTCATTGTACATCCGTCCGCATATGAAAACATCTCTCGGGAGATCTCTTGCACCGACCTGCCAGCGTACGCCTTTTCGCGCAGCTTGATGAAATAGGCGTTTTCGGCGAAACGGCAAGCGTCGATAAAGAACGGTATCCCATAACTGTGTGCAATACGGCTCGCTTCGCGGATGTTTGCCATGGAAACCGGTTGACCACCCCCGCTGTTGTTCGTCACAGTAATCATGACCAGCGGGACGGCTGCCGGTCCTTTGTCTCGCAGAAATGACTCCAGCGCTTCCAGGTCGATGTTCCCTTTGAAGTCTGCACGTAGCCTCGGTTGCATGCCCGCAGCGGGCAACAGGTCGACCGCTTCGGCACCCGAGGCTTCGATGTTTGCACGGGTCGTGTCAAAGTGTGTGTTGCTGGGAATCCACTTTCCGCGTCCTCCAACGATGCTAAAGAGGATTTTTTCCGCGGCTCGTCCCTGATGCACGGGGATGATATGCGTAAAACCCGTCAGCTCCCTCACAGTGCGCTCAAACCTGTAAAAGCTCCTCGAACCTGCATACGATTCGTCGCCATCCATGATTCCCGACCACTGTTTGGCGCTCATGGCGGACGTACCACTGTCGGTCAAAAGGTCGATCATGACATCGTCCGCATGAATGAGGAACGGATTGTACCATGCGCGCCGGAGGATCTCCTCCCGTTGTGCGACCGTCGAAAACCGAATGGGTTCGACCGACTTGATCTTGAACGGTTCGATGATGGTCTTCATAGATTCCACGCCTTCCGATTATACGTGCGGAGTGCTTCATCCTCGCGCAGACGAACAAGGACCCTCTTGACGTGTTTCCAGTGCCTGTCGATGAGGAGCTCGTGGTGGGCGATGCCTTTGATCATTCGATTCTTGTCGATAATGTAGGTGACGCGTCGAATGGCTTTTCCGCCGAGCCAGCTTGCCCTGTAGTTGTGGCAGACCTCCAGGTGAGGATCGCTTGCGAGAGCGAACGGGAATCGGTATTTCTCGGCGAATTTGCGATGTTGTTCGACGGATTCGTTGTTGATGCCGATTAGGACGGCGTCGAGAGACTCGATCTCAAGGATATGATCGGCAAACAAGCACCCCTCTTTTGTGCATCCCCACGTGAAATCGCGGGGATAGAAGTACAGAATGACATACTTCTGCCCCGTCTGATCGCTCAGACGAAAGCGAAGTCCGTTATGGAGCTGCAATTCAAAATCTGGTGCGGGCGAATCTATGCGGAGCATGGTTCTCGAATGTCATGCAACCCTGGTAACAGCGACACCTGCTCTTACTCCGCGTCGTAGCGAATGATCGCGTACGGGGTGTGCTGCGAGAGACGCCGTCGTCCGCCGAGGAAGGACAACTCAACGAGAAAACACACGCCAACGATCGTGGCGCCAAGTTCCAAGACGAGCTTCAGCGCAGCTTCCATCGTTCCCCCTGTCGCCAAAAGATCATCGTGCATCAGGACGCGTTCACCAGTGCGAATGGCGTCCACGTGAATTTCGACCACGTCGGTTCCGTACTCAAGGGCGTATTCCATCCGACGGGTCGGCCCGGGAAGCTTCCCGCGCTTTCGGACGGGCACAAATCCGGCGCCCAAGCGGTCGGCCACGGCGGCGCCCAGAACAAAACCCCTTGATTCGATGCCGACGACTTTATCTATACGTTCGTCCTTGTATCGATCGGCGAGGAGTGAAACGGCCTGACGCAGGGCCTGACCGTCCTTCAGGAGGGTCGTGATGTCGCGGAAGACGATTCCCTTCCTCGGAAAATCCGGGATATTCCTAACCTTCGCTGTGAGCGATTTCACAATGTCAGATGAGTCTACCACTGCAGAGGCTCCTTTCTCAAAAATGCGTCGATGCCTTTCTTGCAGTCTTCCGTCATCCGCGTCAGAGCGTTGAGATTGGCCGCGTATTCGAGGGCATCGGTCGTCGACATTCCGTGGATCCTGCCAAGCAGCTCTTTCACGAGTCCCATAGAGGAGCCGCTGTTCCTGGTGATGAGTTCATCTGCGAGCCTTCGGCCGGCTTCGTCCAATTCGATCGCGGGAACCGTCGAGTTCACGAGTCCGATTTCCATTGCTTCTTCTGCACCGATCGTGTGCCCGCGGAGCGTGAGTTCGCGGGCCCGGGACTCTCCGACCCTGCGCAACAGGAAGACCATGACGAGCGCGGGGATAAAGCCGATCCGAACCTCCGTATAGCCGAACTGTGCCGTTTCTCGAGCCGCGATGACAATGTCGCAGACCGTAGCGAGACCGCACCCGCCGGCGAGCGCCGCACCTTGCACGAGCCCGATCACCGGCTTGCGAAGGGCGTAAATCTGCTGGAACAGCTTCATCAGTTGGAGCGAATCCTTCTGATTCTGGTTGAAATCAAACGTGGAGATCCTGCGAAGATAGGCAAGGTCGGCCCCCGAACAAAATGATTCCCCATCCGCGCGGAGCAGGACCACCTTAACGGCGGCATCCCGGAGGGCCGTCTGGAAGGCGGCTGAAAGCTCCTCCACCATAATGTCGTCGAGGGCGTTGTGCTTGTCAGGTCGGCTGAGCGTTATGACAGCAGTTCGGCGATCGACCGTGTATTTTATGCGAGTAAAGTCCATGGTTGGCCGCAGAAAACCTACTGAACAAGGGGACGAAATGCAACCGAACGGGGAATCCCGAAAACGCGAAATCCCGGCCCTGCGACCGGGATTTCGACCCCGACTTCACGTTGTATGCGACAGCCTACGCGTCGTAATACATCATGAACTCATACGGATGTGGACGAAGCTGCATCGGCTTAACTTCTTTGAACATTTTGTACTCGATCCATGTTTCGATAAGGTCCTTGGTAAAGACATCACCGCGAAGGAGAAAGTCGTGGTCCTTCTTGAGGGCTTTCAAAGCTTCTTCCAAGGAACCGGGAGTATTCGGAACGTCGCGCAATTGCTCGGGAGACATTTCGTAAATATCCTTGTCAAGCGGTTTACCCGGGTCGATCTTATTGATGATCCCGTCGAGGCCCGCCATGAGAAGCGCGGGAAAGCCGAGGTACGGATTGCAGATCGGATCGGGGCACCGGAATTCGATCCGTTTGGACTTCGGATTCGAAGAATACATCGGGATGCGGACCGACGCAGACCGATTACGCTGGGAATAGGCCAGATTTACGGGAGCTTCATATCCAGGCACAAGCCGCTTGTACGAGTTCGTAGTTGGGTTTGTCAACGCACACAATGCAGGTGCATGCTTGAGAATTCCTCCGATATAATGCATCGCCATTTCGCTCAAACCCGCATACCCAGTCCCGGCAAACAGCGGTTTCCCCGCTTTCCAGAGGCTTTGGTGGACGTGCATCCCCGATCCATTGTCGCCGAAGATGGGCTTCGGCATGAACGTCACGGTCTTTCCGTTTTTCTTCGCAACGTTCTTTGTGACGTACTTGTACAGCAGGTAGTTGTCTGCCATTTTCGTAAGAGTTGTCCGGCGCATGTCAATTTCGGTTTGTCCGGCCGTGGCAACTTCGTGGTGATGGACCTCGACGTCCACACCGACACTCTGCAGCGTGAGAACCATTTCGGAACGAAGGTCCTGGAGGGTGTCCAGGGGAGCGACCGGAAAATATCCTTCCTTGTATCTGGGGCGATGGCCGAGGTTTGGACGTGTTTCTTGACCGCTGTTCCAGATCCCTTCGTCGGAATCGACGAAATAGAAGCTGTAGTTCGTTGACTGATCGAAGCGAACATTGTCGAGGATGAAGAACTCGGGTTCCGGACCGAAATATGCGGTGTCGGCGATGCCTGTGGTTTTCAAATACGATTCCGCTTTTTGGGCGATATAGCGGGGGTCGCGCGAATAGGGTTCTTTCGTGATCGGATCCGCGATATCGCATGTCAGACTGATGGTCGGCACAGCTGTGAATGGGTCGAGAAAGACCGACGTGGGATCGGGATACAGGAGCATGTCGCTCTCATGTATCCGTTGGAATCCCCGTATGCTCGACCCGTCAAACCCAATGCCGTCTTCAAACGTTTCCGCTGAGAATTCATTCGTCGTCACGGAAAAATGGTGCCATTGACCGAGCATGTCTGTGAATTTGAGGTCCACGATCTTGACATCCCGGTCCTTCATGAGCTTGAACACCTTCTCGATCTCGGACGCGCCTTTGGATTTGGCCATGCGGGCTCCTTCGTTGGATTGACGTGAGAGTTATGATGGATTTGGTATTTTAATGCGAAACGTTTCTTTTTGAGTTGAGAGAACGACGTTGGTCGATGTCTTCGTGACGCCGACCCATGATTGAATTCGGGCGAGAAGCTTCTCAAGGCTTGCGGTCGTGTCGGTGCGGACCTTCAGGATGTGCGTACCCTCTCCTGTGACGGCGTGGCACTCGAGTACTTCGTCGGAAGCATTGGCATGGTCGACGAGCGCGGTGAAATGCTTTGAAGAATCGACGGTCACGGTGACGAAGGCGGTGATGTCTTTTCCAAGCTTCTTGTGATCGACCTTGGCAAAGTAGCCCTGGATGATCCCATGCTCTTCAAGTTTGCGAAGTCGTTCGCTGGCGGCAGGCAGTGAGAGTCCGACCTTCTCGGCCAGTTCATTACGTCGCGTCCGCCCCTGCTTTTGAAGGAGCTCGAGAATCGTGCAGTCGATAGCGTCCAGGGTCATAGTAGACCTAAGTAACTTAAGAAAACATGCGCACAGGCCTTAGAAAGGTAAGGTCAGATGCGGAAAAAGTCAAGGGAAATAACAAGAAAAAGCCGCCTCAATACGTGAGGCGGCTTTGGACTGGACGTATCAGCGTTGATACTTGACGGACCCCTGGAAGAGCGTCAACTGAACGTTAAAGCCGCGGTCCATGACAACGAGGTCAGCATCCTTGCCGACGGCAATGATGCCTTTGAGATGTTCGAGTCCCAGGACCTTCGCACCATTTAGTGACGCCATGCGGACAGCATCCGTCAGCGGAACGTGCACCTGTTCGACCATCGTTCGAATGGCGGCATTCATCGTCAGCATGCTGCCGGCCAGCGTACCGTCCGAAAGATAGGCGCGTTTCGCCTTGACGAAGATCGTCTGGTCCATGAAGGAATATTCGCCGTCGGGCATTCCGGATGCGCGAATGGCGTCTGTCACAAGAATGATCCCGCCCGAGCCCTTGATATTGTAGATGAGTTCCATCACGCCGGGATGGACATGAATGCCGTCGGCGATCAGTTCCACCTTCAATTCATTGTGCAAGAGGGCTGCAAGCGCGACGCCAGGCTCCCGGTGATGGAATGGCTTCATGGCATTGAACATATGAGTGACGTGTGCCACGCCATAGTCGATGCCAAACAGCACCTCTTCGTACGTTGCCGATGAATGACCGATAGAAAGGACCACGCCGTGACGGGCGGCCTCACGCATCACGACCTCAATTCCCGGCAGTTCCGGTGCGATGGTCATCAGCCGGATGTATTTCCCGCCGGCACCCAGCAGCCTCTTCCATCCTTCGACATTCGGCTTCCACAAATATTCGGCCTTCATCGCACCGTGGAGTTCCGGATTGATGAACGGTCCCTCCAGGTGTACTCCGAGGACATTCGTATCTCCTGCGTGTCGTTCCGCAAACCCCGCAAGGCGCGTCACATCTGCGACCATGTCCCTTTCAGCTTTGCTGTACAGCGCGGCGAGCAGACCTGTCGTACCGTGTGCAAAGAAGAACGTCGAGATCTTCTGTACCGCTTCGTCGCTCTTGTCGGCGAAGCCGGCCCCTCCGCCGCCGTGCACGAGAAGGTCGATGAATCCAGGCGTCAGCATCATGCCGGTCATATCGTAGACCTTTGCTTCGGCTGGGATCGCAAACTCGCGGGGACCTCCGACAGCGGAGATCTTCTTCCCCTCCACAAGAACAACGCCCCGTTCTACGATGCGGAACGGCGTGATAACGTCGACATTCTTGATCGCGATCATGGTCGTGTGCCTCAGGCGGTGACCCGGAGCTCTGCCGCAGACCGCATGCCCGCGATCGCGGCGCGGAGATCGCGCTGCCGAAAGATTGACGTGCCGGCAACAAGCGTATCGGCCCCGGCCCGCACACACGGACCCGCGTTCGCCACATCAATTCCTCCATCGACTTCGATGCGGATCGTGCGCCCGGACGATATGACCATCCTACGGACTTCAGCAATCTTTTCAAGCGTTAGAGGTATGAATTGCTGTCCACCGAACCCGGGATTGACCGACATGACGAGGATGAGGTCGATATCTGGTAGGACCGGGGCGACCGCCGACGCCGGCGTCGCAGGGTTGATGGCAACTCCGGCCTTCGCGCCGAGTTCGTGGATCCTGTTCAATGTACGATGCAAATGACGGCACACTTCCGCGTGTACCGTGATAAGGTCGGCCCCCGCCGAGCGGAAGGCATCCAGATACGTATCGGGATCTTCGATCATCAGGTGAGTGTCAAAGGGCAGGCTCGTTACGGGACGGAGAGCACTGATGATCGGCGGTCCGAATGAGATGTTGGGGACGAAATGGCCGTCCATCACGTCGAGATGTATCCAATCAGCGCCCCCCCGTTCGGCGTCGAGAACTTGATCGCCAAGACGGGTGAAATCGGCCGCAAGTATTGACGGTGCGATGACGAGGCTCACGTCAGTTCTCCATTGTCGCCCGCGGATCGACTTTTTGCGCTACAAAGAGGTCCACCGCCTGTCCGAAAACTGCAAGCTCTCCGGACTTGGGATATTGCTCAATGACCGTATTGGGTAGCAGGTCCTGGCTCACCTGGTGATTGATGGCGCCGACCTTAAAGCCCGCTTGCAGCAGCAATCGCTGGGCTTCCGTCAACGATTTCAGCGTAACGTTTGGAACAGCGCGTTTCTCTCCCGGTTTCCCTTGGCTCACGACGATCGCGATTGACGACCCGGATCGTGCTTTGCGTCCGGGCTCCACGGATTGGGAAATCACGGTGTTCATGAAGATGTCTTCGGAGGGAGTGAATTGAACATCGCCCATGCGAAGTCCTGCTCGTTCCAGCGTAAATACGGCTTCACGGAGAGACTTTCCGCGAAGATTCGGCACCGACACCATAATCTCACCGCCGCTTACGGTCAGGTAGATACCCCTACCGTATTTTACCTCTGCATTTGGCGGGGGAACTTGAAATGCCACAGTACCGATCGGGAATTGCTTGTCCGGTCGAATTTCCGCCTCTTTAGGAACGAGGCCGGCTTGTGTGAGCATTACCTTTGCCTCTTCAAGCGGCAACCCGACAACGGACGGTACGGCAGTGGATTTTCCCTGCTCTGTGAACCACGGCATAAGAACGTTATCGACAAGAATGAATAGCAGTACGAAAACGCCGAAGGCGATAAGAGACTGACGGGAGAGATTTCGGAGGGACTGTCTCGAAATGGGCATGTAGTCTATTGTACTAAGATGTGTTCTGAGTTACAACAATTCCACGGTCGATTGCAGCCCATTCCATTGTTTCGTATCATCATCGCGATGAGCATCACTGGATCGATGGAGCCCGCACCATGGACAGCCGAGCAGGAGAACATCCTGCGAACCGTACTGTACTTCGACCTCTTCCGTCATCCGCTGTCCCTCGGTGAGTTGGAGCGTTTTCTGCCGTCGCCCGTGTCGGGCGAGCTGCGGTCTGTAATCGAACATGGGCCTCTTGCGTCAGTGTTGATTCTTGATAAAGGATATGTTCGGATTGCCGTGCGTTCTAAGACCATCATCGAAGAACGCGAGCACAAAGAACGCCGCGCAAGGAAACTCTGGCGCATTGCCCGGTTCCTGGGGATTGCTCTGCGCCACATCCCCTACGTGAGATGCGTGTGCGTATCGGGTGAGCTGTCCAAGGGGGTCGCAAGCTCATCGTCCGATATCGATCTCTTTGTCATAACCGCAGGAGGACGGATCTGGGTGACGCGAGCCATTCTGACCGCGATCAAGAAAGTGCTCTTCCTGAACAGCAAGCGATATTTCTGTTTGAACCATTTCATCGATGAAGACCACTTGACCTTCGGTGACAGGAATATCTATACAGCTCTGGAGATCGTGACGCTCCGTCCGTTGTGTGGCGAAAAGCTCTATCGCAAGTACCTCCAGGCGAACGATTGGACGCGCGAATATGTTCCGAACGCTATCCAGGATGCACACTTGACCCCGCCACGGCGTGACTCGCAGTCGTATGTGCAACGATGTATGGAGGCACTTTTTCCTGCTGCGCTCGTCGACCGCTGGGATATGCAACTTTTCGAATTCTGGACCCGGCTCTGGAGGCGTCGATACCCTGAACTTTCACCCGAGGCCCTGCGTCACCAATTTCAATCGTCCCGATTTATCTCGACAGCGTACGGCCAGGACATGCTCGCACGCGTCATGGCTCGTTACCAAGAACTGCTCATAGAATTCCGCTGCGCCCCTCCCGAGAAGCCATCAGGAGGCATATCGCGAACGGCGTCGGCGGCCGCCGGATTATGGCCGACGTACTCCTGACCCACTCCTACAGATTACACCTCGACCCCAAGGAAGAGCGGACGATGATGCCGTATCCTCCTTTGGGGACCTTGTATGCCGCCGCGGTTCTCCGTGAACACGGTATCGATGTCGCGGTACACGATGTTCAATTCGATCATGACGAACTTCCGTTTCACAACGCTCTTCGCCGGCACCGGCCTAAGCTCCTCGTCATATACGACGATGGCTTCAATTATCTGACGAAGATGTGTCTGAGTAATATGCGGAACGTCGCCTACCGCATGGCTGCGCTTGCGCATGAAGCCGGCATTACCGTTGCGGTGTTCAGTTCCGACGCCACCGACCATATTCCCGCGTATGTCAGCCGCAATGTCGACTATGTGCTGTGCGGAGAAGCCGAAGAAACAACGGCCGAGCTATCCGCGGCCGTCTTGGACCGTTCGGCAGCTTCGCTCGAAGAAATTCCTGGACTGGCCTACGTTCGCAACGGTTCGATTTTCCGAACGCCCAAGCGGGGTGTTGCGCGGGAATTGGACAAATTTCCCTTTCCAGCCAGGGATCTCATCGAACTGGACGCGTATCGGAGCCGTTGGATGCGTCGTCACGGATACTTCTCCCTCAACGTCGTCACCACACGTGGGTGTCCGTTTCACTGCAATTGGTGCGCAAAACCGCTCTACGGTCAAGTGTATCACAGCCGAAGTCCGGAGAATGTCGCCGCAGAGCTCCGCCAACTTTGCTCCACGGCCTCCCCAGATCACATCTGGTTCTGTGACGACATCTTCGGGCTTCGTCCGGGTTGGGTTGAGGCGTTCGATCGGGCTGTGCACACCACGAAGCCGATCCTGCCGTATAAGTGTCTTTCGCGTGCGGACCTGCTTGATGCCTCCACTGTCCGTCACCTGCGCAACTCGGGATGCTCCACAGTCTGGGTAGGTGCAGAATCCGGGTCACAACGGATTCTGGACGCCATGGAAAAAGGGACGACGATCGAGCAGATACATTCGGCGACAACCCGGCTGCGTGGTGCAGGGGTTCGGGTCGGTTTCTTCCTTCAATTCGGCTACCCTGGCGAGGGCGAAGAAGACATCGATGCCACGCTCCGCATGGTAAGAGAATGTGCGCCCGACGAGATCGGTATCTCGGTTTCGTATCCCCTTCCCGGAACGAGCTTCTATGATCGCGTAAGCGCGGATCTTACGTCAAAGCAGAATTGGACCGACAGTGGAGACCTTGAGTTGATGTTCGCCGGGACATACCCTCCCCCATTCTATCGCGCATTGCATGTGCTCACCCACAAGCGCTTTTCGCGCTGGAGGGCCCTCCGCATGCTGAGGAATTTCTTCCACGGGGGCCCTGGATCGTTTCGACAAGTCATCCGAAATGTTGCTGTCGCCTGCTATCAAACGTTGACCCTTCCTGCTGTCGCCTTGCGGACGGCATACTTGAGGCGACCGGTCCGATAATGCGTTACTTTGCTGCGCGTCGCAATGACACCGCAGAATCCCCCATCCGGCCCGATGTGAATCAGCAACAGGCTATTGTTGGAGCCTACTCGGCCCTTGCAGCATCATACGACGAGTTTGACTGGACCCCGGTCGTTACCCGGGCACGTGATTACGTTCGTTCATGTCTGATGCGGAGAGTGGGCCCCGGACAACGCGTGCTGGAACTGAACTGCGGCGGAGGGGCGGATGCAATTGCGTTTGCCCGCGCGGGCTTGCACGTGGCAGCTTTCGACGCTGTTCCACAGATGATCGAGATCGCACGCCGGCGGGCCGTTGCTTCAGGCGTGGCGGACCGAGTCCAATTCGATGTCATGCGCAATGAAGACGTTGGACGGCATGATAGGCGTGATTACGCTGCCGTGTTCTCCAATTTTGGCGGTTTGAACACTACGGAAGATCTCTCCGACGTCTTTGCAACTGCTGCGCGACTTCTGGCGCCTGGAGGATGGTTCGTTGTGTGTACCCTGAACCGACATGCTGCTTGGGAGTCATTCAGCTATCTCGTCCGAGGTCAAGCGCGTGCCGCGCTTCGTCGCTGGGGGATTCAACCAAAGACCGTCGTTCTTGGTGGGTGCGAAGTGCGTGTTCGATATTATACTCCGAGGGAGTTTGTGCACTTCCTGCCTGAATGTTTGAAAATCCGGGAGATTGCGGGACTCAGTATTTGCTCTCCTCCCCTGGGCTCAATTAGATTTGCCAGTCGCTTTTCAGGACTGACGAACGTGCTGTGTGGAATCGACGATGTAATTCGTCGCGTCCCGATCCTGCGAGGTCTCGGTGATCATTTTGTGGTGGTGGCCCAACGCACATGATGAACGAAAGTGTTGCCTCCATCTCGTGGGACCGATCTGACCCCCCAAAACGCATGCTGGCGATGCGATTTCATGCCGTCGGTGACGCGGCTGTGACGCTTCCCTATCTGGCCTGTCTTCGGAGGATGTACCCGCTGTCGACGATAGATGTACTGACAGCAAACGGAGCTCGAAAGCTGTTTGAAGACCTGCCTTGGGTCTCAAACGTCTTTGTCATTGATACTGGTCGAGGTCCGCTTGCACGCGCCGTGGATGCATTTGCGCAAGGTCTCGAAGCACGATGGCGGCGGTATGACCTGATCTTCGACCTTCAACGGAATTGGACGAGTCGACTTGTACGTCGGATCGCGCGACCTGCCGCGTTTACCGAATTCGAAAGATTTGTCCCATTGCATGCGGCAACGCGGGTGGAAAGATCCTTACGGCGCGCCGGGGTCGGCCCAATCGCGCCGGATCATGTGTTTTCACTCTCTCCAGAAGTCGAGCGTGAAGCGCATGCCCTCCTGTGTGCGCACGGCTGGGATGGTCATCGTGCGCTCTTCGTCCTGAATCCAGCCGGCCTTTGGGTAACACGCCAATGGCCGGAAGAGAACTACATAGCTGTAGCGAAGGAGATTGTGCGGATCCTCGACGGAACCATCGTTTTCCTGGGAACGGATCGCGTATCAGGAAGAGCACGACGGATCGAGGCGGATCTCCCAGGATGGACAATGGACCTTTCCGGCAAGACATCCCTGCCAGTTGCACTTGCAGTTCTCCGGGCGTGCACTGCCATGGTCACGGAAGATTCCGGACTCATGCACATGGGATGGGCGGTTGGGCTTCCAATCGTCGCACTTTTCGGATCCAGTCGTCATGACATGTCAAGTCCAACCGGTTTGGCGAGCGTTATTCTGCATTCCGGAGACCTGGAATGCGGAAGTTGCATGTCTCCCACATGCCGTTTTGGCGATGTGCACTGTCTGTCGCGTCGAACTCCAAAAGAGGTCATGTCAGCGCTCGATGCAGTGATGTCGGAGAGACCAGGTAAGCCGCGCCGGGACTTGAATCGCTCAGCAACGGTATGACGGATGAGGACTGAGACTACAGGACATTTGCTGCGGTTCGCCGTGCTGACGCACGGTGGCATTGCCCCGTATGCAAACGGAGTCCATATTCCCCATTTGGTCGAGACTGTACGGACTTTGAGCACAAAAGCGGATGTAGAGGCATTCACCCTGCAGTTCGAAGGCAAACCCTCGGGCGAATATTCCATAGGCAATGCACGCGTCACGATCATTCCCCTTGAGGCACGGGCGCCACTCTGGAACTCTGTGCGAATGCTCGTTCAGGAGGTCTTACGGGCGCACAGGAGGAGCCGCTTTCATCTTATTCTCGGACTTTGGGGCTTTCCTGCGGGTATCGCTGCGTACATCGCTTCTCGTCTGGCGAAGGTGCCAAACGCCGTGAGTTTTCTTGGCGGCGAGACCGCCGACGTACCGTCGGTTGGATACGGGGGGATGCTCCGATTTCCCAGCAGAATGCTCCTCACCTACCTCGCCCGCCACGCGGACCAGCTTCACGTTTTGTCGGGGTACCAAGCTTATCAGCTTCAGCAACGAGGAATCCGACCTCATTCTCTCTTTGTGTTGCCATTTGGCGTCAGCGCAACTCGTCCCTCGGTGTCGTCTCCCGAACGATCTTCTTCACCTCGAGTGCTTGTCCATGTTGCGAATATCACCGAAGTGAAAGACCAAATTACATTGCTTAAGGCGTTTGATATCATACGCCGCGAGGTCTCAGTTCGATTAAGAATTATTGGGCCAGACCATAGAGCCGGATATATTCATGATGTTGTGAAGCATATGGGGCTTAGCCGTTACATTGAATTCACTGGGCAGCTCACACATGCGGAAGTTCAAGAGCACTTGAGGTCTGCAAGCCTTGTTATTCAAACTTCGCGGCATGAATCCCAAGGCATGGTGGTCGTTGAAGCGGCCTCCCACGGAATCCCGGTTGTCACTACCAGGGTAGGCCTTGGCTGGGATTGGGAGGGCCTTGGCATTCTGGTTTCGGACCCAAATGATCCTGTGCAAATCGCGAGCCAATCACTCAAGATTCTTCTTCATCCCGAAAAGTACAAACACCGAGTTCACAAGCTAATACAGATTTCAAGACAGATGTCACCCGAAGCATTTTGCGACCAAATCGTGGCTCGATGCAGGCTTCGGGAGGATGGATCGACCTGATGGTTTCCGCCGTCATTGCTACACGAAATCGCCCCGATGATACTCGGAGGCTGATGTTGTCCCTCTCCCGGCTGGGCACTGTCCTGAAGGAAATTGTCATTGTCGACGCAAGCGATATTCCATTCGTGCTCGAACGGGAGCAGGCGGGCATGGCGAGCCGGGTGAGAACTGAGGTCGTGTTATCGGCTCCCTCGCTCTCACATCAAAGAAACCTCGGGATTCAACGGGCGGCAGAACCCTTCATCCTCCTGTGCGACGACGACCTGGAGTTTCCAGAGAACTACCTGGAGGTTTTGTTGACGATGATGGAAGAACATCCAACCGTACATGTCGCGACGGGGCTCTGTTATGAGAGATCTCCGAATGGAACTTGGGAGACATCGCTTCCATCGGCAAAATTAAAGAACATGATGTGGTCTTGGTTCTTTCAACTTGGACTTTGGAAGTCGGTTGAACGAACGGTGGTATCCAGCGGGGCACAAACTCTCGAGGGAATGTTTCGGCATACCTTCGAAACATACTATCAGAAAGTTGGTAACTCCTTATCCAAGGGAGGTTGGCCGCTGGTAACTCAGATAACTTCAGAACCATTCACTTCTGAAATCTTCACTCTTGGCGGGGCACTGTTCCGGACCGCTTGGCTTAAGAGAAACCTATTTGATGAGGCTCTTGATCCTCATGGGATCGGCGATAATTACGACGTCTGCCTGGCTGTCGCGCGGGAGCATCCGGTGACAGTTGTGCCCCGCCTCGCCGTCCGGCACTACCGTTCCCCCGCCGGAAGGCTTGCTCCAATCATCGTGCAGCAGCGAAGAACATATGCACTCCACTATTTCCTCCATAAGCACGGCAAGTGGAATCGAACCCGGGCATTTTGGTTCGCCTGGTCCGTGTTCGGGCAAATCTTGTATGCACTCATGAAGGGCAGATTCTCGTCGGCATGGATGACTTCGAAGACGCTACTGCGCATAGTGATCGGCCGGAATCCGCTCTTCGCAACGGTTCGAACTACTTCATCGCACCGGGCCGAATAATTGCAACTCGCGGCTCTTTTCTATACCTTTTTGCCCCATTACAATGACTCCATGAGAACATTTCACAGGGAACTGGGCCGTGTGGCGATGCGGGCCCGCGAATACGCGGTCGCCACGTACTCAGGATTCAAGGTCGGCGCGGCTCTCATGACCGCCTCAGGCAAAGTCTACACCGGCTGCAATGTGGAAAGCAGCTCGTACGGACTGACATTATGTGCGGAGCGCGTGGCATTGTTCAAGGCGATCTCTGATGGCGAGCGGAAGTTCAAGGCGATCGCCATTGCAACGGATGCGGCTGTTCCGACTCCACCGTGCGGCGCCTGCCGTCAGGTCCTTTCTGACCTTGCGGGCAACATTGAAGTCATCACGATGAACACCGAGAATACACTTGCGGTGCATCGGCTCAACAAGCTGTTGCCACACGCATTTACGGCCCGTCATCTCGGACTCCGCCGAACGAAGAAATCACGCTAATGGACACGTCAGCACAGCACGTCATTCCGAGAGATGTCGGTTGGATCGAGGTTATTTGCGGGTGCATGTTCAGCGGCAAAACCGAGGAACTCATCCGACGCCTTCGGCGTGCGCAGATAGCCAGGCAACGCGTGGTCGTCTTCAAACCTGTCATCGATAACCGGTATAGCCAGGAGCACATTGTCTCCCACAACGAACAAACACTTGTGTCCACGCCCGTTCAGGATGCCTCGGAGATCATCACTGGATCCACGGACGCCCAGGTTGTCGGGATTGATGAGGGACAGTTCTTTGGCGGCAATCTTGTAGACGTATGCGAACAACTGGCACGGAGCGGGAAGCGCGTTATCGTTGCGGGTTTGGATCAGGATTATCGAGGCAAACCGTTCGAACCCATTCCGCAGCTCCTTGCCGTTGCCGAGTACATTACGAAAACGCTCGCTATTTGCGTGGTGTGCGGTAATCCCGCGGACCGCACTCAGCGGACGTCCTCATCCCAGGAACGCGTCATTGTCGGCGCCAAAGATCTGTACGAAGCGCGTTGCCGACGATGCCATCGCGTCATCGAACACTAACCTCAGGATCCCCCCATGGATTTCGTTTCCCTTCTCCGCGGCGTAGGCGGCCTTGTGTTGCTGATCGGCATTGCCGTGCTCTTTTCCAACAATAGGTCAAAGATCAACTGGCGGCTGGTAGGAAGCGGTCTGGCAATACAGATCGTTTTTGCTATCCTCATCCTCTACAGCGAGTCACTACGCTCTTTCTTTGGACCACTGGGTTGGTTGAAGGATGCGATCGACGGTCTGGGACACGGCGTGGTTGCACTCCTGGGCTTTACGACCAAAGGTTCGGAATTCATCTTTGGCCGCCTCGCGATAAACTCCGGTCCGGATAGTCTGGGGTTTTATTTCGCGTTCCAGGTCCTTCCAACGATTATCTTCGTCTCATGTCTGACATCTGTCCTCTATTATCTTGGCATCTTGCAAGTGGTCGTCAAGGGCATGGCGTGGGTGATGGCCCGGCTCATGGGCACGAGCGGCGCGGAATCATTATCCAACACAGCGAACATCTTCGTTGGACAGACGGAAGCTCCCCTCCTGATCAGGCCGTACATCGGTAAAATGACGAACTCCGAAATCCTGACGATCATGATCGGAGGAATGGCCACGATCGCCGGAGGAGTGATGGCGAGCTATATCCAAATGCTCGGCCAGTCTTTCGCAACTGCACAGGGGATCTCTCTTGACGAAGCGCAGTTCAAGTTCGCAGTGCAACTGCTCGCAGCCAGCGTTATGGCGGCGCCGGCCGGATTGCTCATTTCCAAGATCATTTATCCCGAGGTGGAAGAGCCGGAAACGCGCGGCACCGTGAAGCTGAAAGTGGAAAAGAACGCATCGAACGTCATCGAGGCTGCAGCCACGGGCGCGGCCGACGGGTTGCAGCTTTCCCTCAATGTTGGAGGCATGCTGCTCGCGTTTATAGCGTTGATCGCTTTGATCAACGCACTCCTGCAGTGGACCGGCGATCTCACTGGCATCAATACTGCCTTGACCGCGGCGTACGGCCAGCCCCTCTCCATGCAGTTGTTGTTCGGGCTTGTCCTGCAGTTCGTGGCGCACGGCATCGGTGTTCCAGCATCCGATGCTCTCTCGTTCGGCAGTCTCATCGGCACAAAGATTGCCCTCAACGAATTCGTGGCGTACCTCGACCTATCGACGCTTGTCCGCAGTGGAGCGCTGAGCGAAAAAGGCACGCTGATGGCAACGTATGCGCTCTGTGGCTTCGCAAACTTCTCTTCGATCGCGATTCAGATGGGCGGTATCGGACCTATGGCCCCTCACAGGAAGAAGGACATAGCCGCTCTGGGACTTCGGGCCGTATTGGGAGGAACCCTGGCGACGTTGATGACAGCGACAATCGCGGGCGTGCTGCTGGGATGACAGTGTCTATCGATCACGACCTTCGGGAAGCCGTCTCTGAACTTCGACGACGGAATGTCCCGTCCCCTTCCGTCGCGTTGATCCTCGGGTCAGGACTGGGAGATTTCGCGAAGGAGATCTCCAACGGCATCACAATTTCGGCGGAGGACCTTCCCGGCTATCCTTCATCGACCGTTCAAGGACACGCAGGCAGACTGATCTTCGGCAGCGTATCCGACGGGTCGCGGAGCTCACCCCTCCTTCTCGTATTTCAAGGGCGCGTGCATTTCTATGAAACTGCGGATGTCGACCGGACCACAGCCACAGTCCGATTGGCAGCGGCTTTGGGAGTTACACGGCTGTTGATCACTAACGCCGCTGGTGGTATCAACCGCTCATTCGTTCCCGGCGATCTTATGCTAATGACCGACGTCATGTCGTTGCTTCCCCCGTCATCCAGGATGATTGCAGGGAAGCAGAAGCTTTTGGAAGTCTTCGACCGGGATTTGACGATGCACTTGAAGGAATCTGCACGTGAAGAGGAAGTTGCGCTGAAGGAAGGCACATATTGCTGGTTGAAAGGCCCCTCATACGAAACAGCTGCTGAGATTCGCATGCTCGGTATTCTGGGAGCTGATGCCGTCGGAATGTCGACCGTTCCCGAACTTCAGACAGCCCGAGCGCTGGGCATGCGTTGCGCCGGAGTCTCGCTTATCTCTAATATGGGAACCGGCATTCTTCCTTCAAAACTCTCCCACGCTGAGGTCACAGACACCGCAAACAGATCGTCCGAACGCTTTTCCCACCTCATTAAGTCCTGTTTGCTTCGCCTCTAAGTCTATCGCATGCTCCCGTCATGTTACGGGAGCACAAAGGTGGTATAGCATTACGTAGATGACCACCCCCGTGACTGAGACATAGGTCCACACGGGGAAGGTCCATTTTGCTATTGCCTTGTGCAGGCGATCGTCCCTACGGAGTCCTCGGCGAAGCGTCACAATCACCATGGGGACCACGGCGGCAGCAAGAATCGTGTGCGAAAGCAGTATTCCAAAGTATATGAAGCGCACAACTCCTTCTCCCTGGAAGGGTTGCGAACCGTGATGCAAGTGATACACAAGATAGGAAACAAGGAAGAGAATGGAGACCGAGAAGGCAGAGATCATGAAGGCCTTATGTTTCTGGACCATTCCACGCTTAACGTAACTTCTGCCCACGACGAGGAGAAGTGCGGATGTGGCGTTCAGTAGGGCGTTGACAGTGGGTAGCAGATCGAGGGGGAACACTGTCAGGCCCTGGAAACGAGTCCGAGAATCATCACCAGAGGAAGATATAGCAGTGATGCAAAGAAGAGATTTCTGGAGTCCGCGTTGATGGTTCTTGTCGTAGAGGTGTTTGCCAGTCCTCGCACAATCGGTTTGGCGGAGATCGAAACCAACCAAAGTGTCAATGATACGGCTGCAGGGATTGCCATTGGTCCCGTGGATTCATAATAGAAAAAGATTGAGACAACGGGCAGTAAGCTCAGTGTGGACAAGAGGTTGATGCGGTGCGTCTGATGGGCGTTCTCGGTATCTTGAACGGAGAGCATGTGGTATCCTGCCCGTTCGTAGTCCTTTCGGTACATCCAGGCAAGAGAAAAGAAGTGCGGAAATTGCCAGATGACCAGGAAAAGGAATAAGAACCACCCTCCTGCCGACGGGGTAGTCTCTGCGGCCGTCCAGCCTATAAGGACCGGCAATGCTCCCGGTATGGTTCCAAAAACTGTATTCAGCCAGGTTTTACGCTTGAGGGGCGTGTAGATTCCCAGGTAAAGGGCCAACGTGAGGAGAGAGATGAACGATGGCAAGGGCCCAGCCTCGATCCAGAGCAGAAGTGCGCCTGCGAGGGCAAGTAATACGCCAAAGGCCCCTGTTTCAAGCGCTCGTACACGTCCTGAAGGGAGCGGACGATGTTCTGTACGCTTCATCATGGCGTCGAAGCGCCGCTCAATGAGTTGATTCAGCGCTCCTGCCCCACCTCCAACCAGAAGAGTCCCGCTACCGACCATTGCCGCCGTAAGCCATGTTGCCTGCGAATCTGCTGCCAGGACATAGGCAAACACTGATGTCAGAGCTGAAAGTCCCGTGAGCTCGGGCTTTGTCAATTCTGCGTACGTGGACAGCCGAGAAAGTCCGATCGGAAGAACGCGGGGGAATTGCAGGCTGTTTCCTTTTGCTTCAGGCACGGAGACCTTCGGGATGAAATGACGCGGGCTCGACGGCGGGGGGAGCCTCATTCGGAGCTTTCAATCGAACGAAATGGAGGCCGGAAAGGAATGTAAGCCCAAGCAGAGCCGCCCCTGCCGATTGGTGCATCGTTGCCAAGATTGCAGGACGTCCCAAAAGGACGGTCGCAATGCCAAGTGTCACTTGCACGATCAAAAGCAGGACTATCGACCAGCCCAACGTCCGAAATCGAGCCCGATGGACCTTCATGCGAAAGAAGCGCACGGAATACCACACGAGCACTGTGGTCACCACGAGAGCCCAATACCTGTGGGCAAGGTGAATGACGATCTGCCACGCGGTGATCTGACCATCCGCCCACAGGTGATAGTCCCGGCGGACAAGTTCTTCCGTGTATGCCTTAAGAGAAGCATCGCTCAGGTCGGGGAACAGTCCCCCGTACGCAAGCGGAAAATCAGGCACGGAAAGTCCGGCCTGACTATGGCGCATGAGCGCACCAAGGATCAATTGCACAAACACCGCGGAAAAGGGAACTACGAAGCCGTACCATGACATTGATATGCGTGGTTCTTTGTCACGCTCATGCCACCATCGTGAATTCACGAATGCTAATGCTATCACAATGCAGAAGAATGTCTGTGCAAGGGTCGCATGGCTTGCGGAAACGGCAGTCGGCAGAAGGAAGAGCACGGTGAGCCCTCCAAGTGCGCCCTGAAATATCACGGCCGCCAAGGCTGCGACGCCCAGGCCCCTCACCCACTTCCTTTGCTCTGTCCTCCATATCCAAACGGTGAGTATGACCGTCAGGAAGCCGACAAACGAAGCGATCATCCGATGTCCGTGCTCGTAGAAAATCCCTCCCACCATAGGCGGCATGAGCTGTCCGTATGAGAGAGGCCAATCTGGAACGGCAAGTCCGGATCCGGTGCTAGTGACCATTCCTCCCGCAATAAGGAGAAGGAATGTGCATGCAACAACGAACAGAGAAAACAACCTCAGGCGCATACTTTTCCTTGACTGCTTGAAATGCATGTGCCTTCCGGCAGGAAGGCACGGCGCAAAACCTCGAACCGTTGAACAATCCTCATTGAACCTGTGGAGCTGTTTCCGCGGGGACATCCTGCGGGATCATGGCTTCCTGTTCCTTCATCCACTGGTCGAACTCTTCCTGTGTCTGTACCGTGACAAAGCCTCTCATGCGGTAATGGCCCAGACCGCAAAGTTGCGCGCATGCGATTTCTGTGGGGCTGTCCGGTGAAGCCTTTACGTCGAAGATCCCAGCTGCGGTGAGCTGCTGAACCGCTTCCTCGGAAAAGGAATATCCTTTCCCGACGATCACATTGCCGTCCTTGTCCGCATAATCCTCCGCCGCAGAGTATGGCCCCTGGAGTTCCCTGGGCAAAACGCCTTCACGAAGCGAATACCTGCGCACTAAACGATCGCGGATCTCAGCGGTGGTCATTGTGGGCGTGAACCACAATCGCACAGTCTCGCCCGGAATGGCATCCTGCTTCACGCGGAACAAGGGAAGTCCGAAGCTGTGAATGACGTCCTTCGTCGTGAGCCGAACGATCACGGGCTTGTTCACCGGAAGGTTCATTTGGTTCACGGAGACAATATCATCCTTTGCTGAAGGGTCCGTCCGGTCCAGGCCGATGGGATTCTCCGCGGAAACGAGCGATGCTATCGTCGTGCCGAATTCGCCGTCCGCCCCCGGATAATGGATATTCCAAATGAATTGTTCGGCGACGACACGGACGACCGTTGCTGTATCATCGGGCGGAAATTCCGTGACGCGTGCGGACCAGAGCGGGAAGGCAAAGCCGACGAGAAGAACTACCTCAAACACCGCGAGACCGGCTTCGAGATACGACGAAACGTGCGTCCGCACCCCGGTATAATTCGCAGCGCTCTGAGCACGACGCCGAAATCGATACAGTGTATAGATAAAAAACGAGCCCCAGCCTGCAAACAGCACGAACATCAACCAATGCACCACGCCGATCATCTGGTCGATATCCCCGCCATGAGCGGCGGCGTCGATGGGTAAACCAAGGAATTCCTTCATGCTTTCAGAATCTCCCTAATAAGATGCGGGAATGTATCAGTGTCAGTTTGAACCGGGGAATTGAACGTCGCCCCCGAGCGTCATTCGCATGCGACGCCGAAAGTGGAGGAACATGGCGCTGAGGAGGCCGAGTACGACTGCGGTGATCCCCAGAAGCACCCACACGGCGGCATTCACGCCGGCTGCCGATCCCGATTCGGTCTCTCCAAAACAGACCGGACACGACAACAGCGGTTCTGCCGCAAACACGAACGCAAACGCCAAGAGTGTAAGGCGATTTCGTACTATCGATCTTCCCTTTCTCATGGCCGGGGAGTCAGATGCGATATCTTTCTCAGGAAGGCTCTCTCATAGATCACGAGAACAATTGCGCCAATGACCGATCCAATAGCGCCCGCAACGGCCCAGGATTCGTCGGAGGCGATCGTCAGCAACAATATAGCGCAGGTTACTGACATAGCGGCCGACGCGATGATAAAGGCGATGTGAAATGCTTTCAGGGACATTGTCTCAGCCCACCATGCCGGGGTCGCTGTGGTGCAGCATCGGGAGGAACATCAAGGCAACAAAGAAAACAACCGTCAGCACCAGGAGTGCATAGATCATTTTCCGTTCCGAGATCAAATGCATGAAGTATCCGGCGACGAGCGCAGCTTTTATGGATGCAATGATCAAAGCGACTATCAACGCCGCTATGAAAGGCAGATGCACATAGGAGACGGACACGGTGACTACCGTCAGGACCATCAGAGAATAGAATACGTACAGATACTTCCGGACGTGCGTCCTACTGTCTATGGAGTGGAAATCTGACATACTTCCTCCTACAGGAGATACAGAATGGGAAACAAGAAGATCCATACGAGGTCAACAAAATGCCAGTAGAGCCCGGCAACTTCGATCCGGTTGATGAATCGGGCCGGGTCTGTTGTCCACATCTTGCTCCCTGGACCCCAAAGGTAGATGTTCACGATAATGCCGCCAATGACATGGAGTCCGTGCAGGCCGGTCATCGTGAAATATGTGGCGAAGAAATTACTCGTTGAAGGTAGAAGACCGTGCTCGAATTTCGCGCCATATTCAAATGCCTTGATGACAAGGAATACGAAAGCAAACAGGATCGTTCCGCCAAGATATCGGCGGAACTTTGCGAAGTTCTTCTCAAGCAACGAGGCCCAGGACATCACCATCGTGACGCTCGAAGAGATCAGGACGATCGTATTCACGGTAGCCAAGGGGACGTTCAGGATCTCCCAGCCATGCGGCCAAGTCGTTGCGTTCACGCGCAGAAGCACCAGCGAGGAGAAAAGCGCCCCGAAGAGCATGACCTCGGACGCCAGGAAGAGCCAGATGCCAAGTTTGGCGTTGTAGAGGCCGGTGTCCGGCCGTTCGACAGCATTATACGGGATTTGCATGCGATACCTTGATCAAGATTCGGACTGTGGCGAAAAGTCTTTGGATGCCCCAGGGAGGCTGTACTCGTAAGGGCCCCGGACGACGACAGGTTCTTTCAGAAAGTTCCCGTGGCCCGGCGGCGTCGGAGTCTGCCATTCGAGTGTTGTCGACTCCCATGGATTGTCCGCCGCTTTCTTCCCTTTCCAAATACTCCAGAAGAAATTGAAGATAAATGGAATCTGGAAGAGCCCGAGCGTCCACGCCGCTACGGACATGACCTCGTTCAGATACAGCACACCTTGGGCGTGCGTGTACTGAGCACCGCCGTCATACAATCGCCGTGAGACTCCTGCGAGTCCCTGGATGAACATGGGCATAAAGATGAAATTGATCGAGACAAACGAACCCCAAAAATGGATCTTCCCAAGCGTGCTGTTCATCGACCGGCCGACGACCTTCGGATACCAAAAATAAATGCCGGCAAACAGAGCGAAGAGCGTTCCGGGCGCAACCACATAATGGAAATGACCGATGACGTAATACGTGTCATGCAGATGAATATCGGTGGGCGCAAGACCGAGCGGCAATCCGGTAAGACCTCCAATACCGAACATCGGCAGGAATGCCAGAGCGAAGAGCATAGGCACACTGAAGCGAATTGATCCTCCCCAGAGAGAGATGATCAAGGCCGTCAGGATGATCACGGAAGGAATGGAAATGATCATTGTGGTAGTCTGGAAGAACGTGCTGATCGTCGTTCCCATTCCGGTGAGGAACATGTGGTGCGCCCACACGATGAACGACATGAAACCCAGAAATACCGTCGCATACACGAGCGACCTGTATCCCCAGAGCGGCTTTCTGGTGTTGTTCGCAATGATTTCCGCGACGATGCCCATGGCCGGGAGAATGAGCACGTAGACTTCGGGATGCGCCAGGAACCAGAAGAGGTGCTGCCAGAGGAGGACGCTGCCCCCACCCGAGTTCTCCATCGGAACGCCGGAAACGATCAGCCCGCTGGGCATGAAGAAACTCGTTCCCGCCAGGCGGTCCATCAATTGCAGAATGCCGGCAGCTTCAAGCGGCGGAAATGCAAGGAGAAGCAGGAATGAGGTCACCAACTGCGCCCAGACGAAGAACGGAAGCCGCATAAACGTGAGGCCCTTCGCGCGAAGTTGAATGATCGTCACGATGATGTTCATTGATCCGAGCAACGACGAGGTGATCAAGAATACCATGCCGATAAGCCAGTAGGTCTGACCGGCGGTCGCAATCACAGACAATGGAGCGTATGATGTCCACCCAGAATTTGCAGCGCCGCCCGGGATGAAAAAACTTGCAAGCATGACGACGCCGCCGACAAAATACGACCAATAGCTTGTTGCATTCAACTTCGGGAATGCCATGTCTGGTGCTCCGACCATCAACGGCACCAGATAATTGCCGAACGCACCTACTGCCAGCGGCACGACGCCCAGGAACACCATAATGGTTCCGTGCATCGCACCAAGTTGATTATAGAATTCGGGCAACATGATCCCGCCGGGCGCATTCATTTCTCCAAACCATTCGCCGATGTACGGTATGGGCTGGCCAGGATAGGCCAACTGCCACCGCATGACCATCATCAACGAGAAACCGAACAGCAGGAACAGGAGACTGGTAATCCCGTATTGGATCCCGATGACCTTATGGTCAACGGAAAAGATATAGTTCCGCAGGAATCCCAGCTCTTCCTCGTGGAGGTGAGCGTGGTCGGTATGCGGTGCGGTCGCTACATGTTCCACGTGCAAAATTCCTTTCGTGTCAGCGAATGGTGAAACTCAGCTCTTGTATGAAAAGTCGACAGTCGCCTTGCCCGAAGCATCCACCTTCACGGTCGCCGTCTTCGTACCGTATTTTTCATGCCACGCTTCAATCGTGTACTCTCCCGCGGGTAGTCCCTTGATGGTGAACGAACCGTCATCTCCGGTCACCGCGTGATACGGATGGTTGAAAACGCCAATATACGCACCCATCCACGGATGGACTTCGCACTTCACTTTGAAGGTCTCTTCTTTTGCAAATGTTTTTGTCATCTTCATGCCCTTCATCGGCTGGGCATTGTTAAACTGAGGATTGGCCTTGGAAAGCGAGTGGACATTGTGAAGTGTCGCATCACTGTTCCGAACCTCCAGTTCTTGTCCAACCATGAGCGAGAGGACATGAGGCGTATAGAGGCAACCCATCTGATCGAACACCAGTTTGTCTTTCGGCGCCGTGAACGATCCCTTCAATCCCGACTTCACGTAGACGATAACGTTGCGCAATGTCCCGTTCTTGTTGACGACAACGTCTTCGCCCGTCACGGGCTTCGTGTGGGCCTTTTTACAGACGGGGTCCGCGGTCATTTGCAGGGGAGATCCCTTCGGTGGCGTTCCAGCGAACGCGACTTTTCCGGTCACATCGCCAGCTGAGGCAATGGTCATTCCGAGAATCAAAATGCCTAACACTCTTCTGCACTGCATCGTGATACCTCCAGGAATAGGATTTGATGTTGGTTGATTCTGTGAATTATCGGTCGGCTATCGGGGTGCCGCTGCGACGACCAAGGCTCCACACATACGTCTGGAGCGCCCGGATCTGCTCGTTCGCATCGCCATTCAACACGCTTTCATCCGGACCTTGCCCATCGAAGAAGAATTGGGGCATCCGAGTTCCGGGCTGGAGCCTCTGGGGATCGAGGAGCCAACCGCTGATCCATTCCGGCTTGAGCCGGGACGATGCCATGGCGAGATTCGGCGCAAGGTCTGCAGCCCCTTCCCCGCTCACCGGTCCAGACGGATGGCATTTTGCGCATTGATACGTGTCGAACAACTGTCGTCCCGGCCGAAGATAGTCGGTCTCCGGCTGAACTGAAGCATAGTCCCTGATCACCATGTCCTGATGCGCCATGCCCAGGAAGTATTTTTGTAACTTGCCAATCTCTTCCTCGTTGAATTGGAAGGTCGGCATCCTGATCTTCAACCATGGCCTGATCGTCGTCGGGTTCTTGAAAAAAGCATGGAGCCATTGTTCCTGCACTTTGGCTCCCTGGGTCTCCGGAATGGGAGGGGGTCCCAGCGCAGCCTCTTCGTACTTCGCAAGGACGTATCCGCCTTCATCTTCGAGGATATGGCATTGCTGGCAGTTATAACGCATGCTCACGCGACGGCCGCCTTCGATATCCTGGAATCGTTTGTCGTACGCACGCTGGTGAGCCGGCAGTGGAATGTCCCGCGTCATGCTGATGAGGAACATCCTGACGAGCTTGATCTCCTCGTCGGAGAACTCGAATACCGGCATCTTCTGGGCTATACGCTCGGTCTGAAAGAGCCGGGCATTCTTGAGCTTGCCGTAGATCCATCCTCTCCACGTGTGCTGTACGCTCACTGTTCCGTCGTCATTCGCCAGGTATTCCTGCTCTCCGTGCGCCTGGATCGGCTTCGTGTCGCCGAAATCCATTTGCTCAGCCTTCTTCCTGCCGAAATCCGACAATTCCACCGACACTTTTCCTTCATTTTCCATCCCCTTAATGAGATGGCATCCCGCGCATCCGTATTCTCGGATGAGCTTGTCGCCACGCGCAATGCGGTCCGGGTCGTCCAAAGCCACCGAGAATTTGTCCAGCGCCCGTTCGTCTTTCATGGTCATAACGTATGCCACGACGTTACGGGCTTCCTGATCGGACAACCTCAGGCTCGGCATTCGGGAATCTGCATTGTAATGGCGCGGATTCTTTAACCAGTCAAACAACCAGTCGGCGTTCACCTTGCTACCGACTCGGCTCAATTCCGGCGCAATGTCGTAACTCGTGCCTCGCACGTCCCTGACCGTTGTGAAGCCTGCGGTGACATGGCATGCCTGGCAACCGACAGCTTCAAAGAGCCTCTTCCCTTCCGACGGCGAGCCGCCTGCGTAAGAGCCTCGCGGGCGCTCCAGCGTGAACTCCGATGTCCGCGAAGCGCTGACAAGATACGCGGTGACCGCTTCCGCCTGCTCATCCGAGAACCTGAAGTTGGGCATTCGCGTGTGCGGACTGTAGTCCCTCGGGTTTCGCACCCACCTGTAAATCCATTCCGGAGTTGCCTTCGCTGTAATGGAGTACAGCGGCGGGCCGATCTTCGGTAGGTCTGAAAATCCCTTGATCTCGTGGCATCCGTAGCAGCCGGATTCAATAACGACTTGTTTCGCCTTGACATAAGGCTTGGCGAACTTCAGGCGCGTCTCGTTGTAGTGACAGCCGTTGCACGATGCATAGACGTCGTTACCACGAAGGAGCGGAGTCTCCCAGTAATGATCCTCATCGCCATGGGCGAATCCTGGGGTAAGAGCCGGTCCTTGACCGCGATGACACGGCGTGCATCCGAACGTCTCCGGATTGTGCTGTGCGAGGAGCTCCGGCGCGGGATGTTTGCTGTGCGGCTGCGGCGCATCCGTCATGAGTTCTTCTCTCCATCCCAGGTGGCACGTCTGACAACGGTCGACGCGAGCCTTCACTTCCTGGAACGGCGTGAATTCGTAGTCATTCTTGACGACCTGATGTATTGCGATCGGGGACTGACGCTGCTTTTCCGCTTTTGCCTGATACCCCGCGACAGCACCGAGCAGCGCCCTCAATTCCACTTCGGCCTTTTGCACAGCCGTTGTGTATTTTTCGAGGATGAGATCGAAGCCGGCGATCTCACGCTCCAGGTTGTTGCGGCTTTCGAACCACTTCGCAATGTCGGCATCATGACCGTCGAGCTCTGCCTTGCTTGACGTTGCGTCCTTCCCCTCTGCAAGATCCTTCTTGTACTGATAGTACGCGGCATCCGAACGGCTGCGCGCAAACCGCCATTCGCGCGTGGCGATCTCCAATTCCTCCAAGAGATCGGTCTTACGCTCGTTCGTTGTCACGTATTCTTCTGCCGAGAGAGCAGCGCGCGCGGATGCGACTGCCTCCGTCGCCTGACTCACCGCTGCGGAATCGACAGACGCTTGAGCATCCAGAGCGAGGGAATCATATTTTGCGGCGAGCAGATCGTTATACTCGGTTTGATAATCCTTCCATGGTCGACGGGAAACCACTTCATCCCAGAGTGACCAGACCGTTCCAAGAAACAGTAGCCCGCTGAACGCCACATAGAAGTGGACATACTTCCGTGTCTCGACAGGCGTTTGCGTCCGTTTGTCAAAATAGGAGGTCATTCGGGTCTCGAGGCAAACTCAGAATTAGATGTTGAACCAGGGAGTCACGAGAACGTATTTCACCGGATTCAGGCCGAAAACCGGCGGACCGAGGCGTAGCAAGATCTTGATGACCAATCCCACCATGGACAACAGCAAAAACGCGACGACGCTGTACCGGATGAAGCCGAGCTTTTTGAAGAGGTCGGAGTTTTGCCGCTGTATCCACACGAGCCCCACAGGAGTATAGAGCGCGCCGACGCAGACGGCTCCGAAGATCATCGCCGCAGGATTGAGTGTATTGTCCGGATTGCGTGTGGGGATGCCGAAGTACTCCGACAGATCCACGTTTGTCAGCACGCCAACGAAGTGCGGGTCCCACGTTTCCCACGGCCAAAAGAAATTCCAGCCCGGTCCGCGAAAAAGAGTGCCGATGACGATCAGCAGAACCCACAGGACGTGGAATCCGAAAACGTACGTCAGTACCGCAAACTTTCTCTCCTTGAACGTATAGTAACCGTTCCCCTTCTCGTTAATGTCTATGTACGGAATGGCCATGAGCCCGACGATGATCAACGTCGGCAACACGACACCCGCGATCCAAGGGTCAAAATACACGAGCATTTCCTGCAAGCCGAGGAAATACCAAGGAGCCTTTGAAGGATTCGGAGTCAGAGCTCTGTTGGCCGGTTCTTCCAGCGGAGCATCGAGCGCAATCGACCAGATCACAAGGACTGCCATGATGAGGATCGTGGCAAGAAATTCCACCCGGACGAGATACGGCCATACCTGAACCTTGTCGTCCTGCTTTGCTTCGTCCGGGACGCCCTGATTGTCATTCTTACGGGCCTTCGACCAGGCCAACTGAGAATAGAACACGACCGACACCAGGAGCAGAATGATCGGAATGTTGTCGGGCTTCGAGAGAATTTCGAGAAGTTGGTCCATGCCTCAGGTCCGTGGCGTGCGAGTTAGAATTGCTTCTTGCCGGTGTCGGGGCCAGAGATGCCGCCGTCTTTCCTCACGCGCCAAAAATGGACGGCCATGAAAATGGACGCGACGATGGGGAGAAATATGCAATGGCCGACGTAGAAGCGCAGAAGCGTCGGGGGTCCGACTTCCGTGCCGCCAAGGAGCACAAATCGCACGTCATTGTCTGGACGCATGCCAAGCTCGGCGCCGAACGGACCCTCATGTCCCAAAAGCGGCGTCGCACGGGCCATGTTCGTGCCGACGGTGACTGCCCAAATGGCAAGCTGATCCCACGGGAGCAAATAGCCGGAGAAGCTCAGGAGGAGCGTGAGCACGAGGAGGAGTACGCCGACGACCCAGTTGAACTGACGTGGCGGCTTGTACGAACCGGTAAGAAATACCCGGAACATGTGCAGCATCACCGTGAGAACCATGGCATGAGCGCCCCACCGGTGCATGTTGCGAATGAGCGGACCGAATGGAACGTCGTTCATCAGGTATTTCATGTCCTCATATGCGTACTGCGCAGTCGGGCGGTAGTAGAACATCAGGATGATGCCCGTGATTGTGAGGACGAGGAACAGGAGAAACGTGATGCCACCCATTCCCCATGTGTAGCCGATGTTGGTGGCGTGACGCGGTACACGCACGGGATGCAGGTGCAGAAAGACGTTGTCCACGATCTGCAGAGCGCGATTCCGCTGCGTATCCTGATAGCTGTGTCGAAAGATCGATTTGTAGACTTCGGTTTTCTTCAGCGCATCGAACATGCGTACTCCTTTACCCTACGAACGGCAGAAATGCACCCGGTTTGGACCATTCACCTTTTTCATACAGAAACTTGATGCTGCGATCGACCTCGATCTGACCGTCGTCGGAGATAGAGATCGATGCGCGTTCGAGCGGCCTCGGAGCGGGGCCTTCAAAATTGATTCCGGTCTTGTAGAATCCGCTCCCATGGCAGGGGCACTTGAATTTTATGTCCGATGCAAGCCAACGGGGCGTACATCCGAGATGCGTGCATATGGAGATGATCGCATAAAAGCCCTCGCGTTCACGAACGATCCAAACGCGTTTTTCATCCTTGTATTTTTCGCTGACCTCGCCGACGACAAAATCCTGTGGGAAGCCTGCCTTGAATTTTGTGGGAGGTTCGAACAACACACGCGGGAACATGAACCTGAGAGCTCCGATCGTCGACGTCAGGATAAACGCGAAAAAACCCATCCATCCGGCGATCGAGAGGAGGTTCCTTCTGCTGATGCGCCAAATGCCCGGGTCTCCTTCCGGAGCCCGGTCCTGCTTGGCCTTGCGTACAGGTTGCGCAGTGATCGGTGGATTCGGTGGCGGGGGCGGCGCAGACGCGGCCGGTGCGGACTGTTCTATCGTGGGATCAGCCATGCAACTTCTCTGATGGTATCAGATGATGGAATCTCGCAGCGGCGCAACGGTCGCAACGAAGGAATATTTTGGTATATGCACTGCATGCACAACAATTCTAACATTGCGGTCGCCGCGAGAGTATTCTTGAGACATCTTCGATTCAAACTTCTTCTTCCCGTTTGACCATGTCGATCGTTTCCCATGGGCAGTACTTTGCGCACAGTTTGCAGCCGATGCAGATCTCTTCGTCAACGACGACGATCCCGTTTACGCTCACGTATCCGTGTTCTTCGGGATTCTCCGGACCCGGGACTTTGTACAGGCAATCGACCGGACAGAATTCGATGCACACTTCACAACCTGTGCAACCCTCTGGATGAACTATTGCAACGAGCGGAGACTTCTTCTTTTTCTTGGGGACCGGCGGTACTGCGGATTTTGGTGGAGCGGATTGCGGAGCTGCCTGAATATCGCTCATGCTGGGTTAGGTGGAGTCCGATTCTCGTTCGTGCGAATGTTAATATAGCAAGGCATGCACGTTTTGTCAAGAATGATTCCCACTTTCCTTGGTATGAACCGGCTCAACGTGTTTCCTATCAAGGCCGATTTCGGGCTCATGTCAAAGTTTGCCTGTAGCAATCATCCCAACCTTTAGCGATATCAAACCTTCTCGATTGCACTCCCTTCCATTCATTGGTATATTCAACCACTTCGCACTCACTGGACATCGCATGCAATCAATCGACTTTAACGATTTTACATCTTCCGACCTGGGCCTGAGCAGACTCTTTCTCGATTATCTGACAGATCATCAACGCGTACGGTCGTTCTTTCCGAGGAACTT
This sequence comes from Ignavibacteria bacterium RIFCSPLOWO2_12_FULL_56_21, assembly GCA_001802945.1. Taxonomy (GTDB): domain Bacteria; phylum Bacteroidota; class Ignavibacteria; order UBA10030; family UBA10030; genus 2-02-FULL-55-14. The sequence continues at coordinate 77,331 of MHAK01000077.1, forward strand.
TCGGAATTCCAAAGATTGGGAATCGACGTTGCGCGACGTAAGCTCCCGGTCGTTGGACAGATCGGCGCTCGTCCAGGTTCTCTCTCAACAAAACCGGAATTTTCAATGTGGCGTCAAGACCCTCGCGAATATCGACCTCCTTCTGAACGATAATACGGTCGCCATCGTCACCGGACAACAAGTGGGAATGTTCACGGGGCCCATGTATACGCTCTACAAAACGCTTACAGCCATCCGCCTTGCTGAACAACTTGGGAAGCGTCATCCCGACCACACGTTCGTTCCCGTCTTCTGGATCGAGGGAGAGGACCACGACGTGGAAGAAGTCACGTCCGTCAAGCTCTTCACGGCGACCAACGACCTCGCGACATACACATATCCTGTGGAGGGACATTCCCAGGGGAAGAACCTCGGCGCGGTCGGCGTCATTCCATTCACCGACGCCATCGTCGCTTTTGTCGACCAGATACGAAAAGGTGTGACCCAGACGGAATTCACAGACGGGGTCATCAACCTTTTTTCGACGGCGTACCAACCCGGAATGACATTCACCCGCGCGTTCGTTCATTTATTGAATGATCTGCTGGGCGATACCGGGTTGATCTATATCGACCCAAATGACGCGGGATTGAAGAAACTTCTGGCTCCGGTCTTTCGGACGGATCTCTACGAAACTCCGCGCTTGTGTCAACTCGTCGTCGACACGAGCGTGCAACTGGAGCAGCAGTATCATGCTCAGGTCAAACCTCGTCCCGTGAATTCCTTCCTGTTCCATAACGGAGGACGCTTTCCCATCGAGCCTCATGCCCAAGGGTTTGCCCTGAAGGGAACACGCCAGCACTATTCCAAGGAAGAACTGCTCGCCCTTCTGGACGCTCATCCTGAATACTTCAGTCCGAACGTCGTCTTGCGGCCGCTGTGTCAGGATACCCTCCTTCCGACCGCGGCCTATGTGGCAGGCCCCGCAGAGGTCGCCTATTTTGCCCAGATCATTCCTCTCTACAAGGAATTCGGCATCCCTGTCCCCGTCATCTACCCGCGCGCCAGCGCCACAATTCTGGAAGAGAAAGTCGAGAAAGTTCTTACACGTTTCGCATTGCAGCCCCAGGAATTGTTCGGCGGCATCGATTTCATCAAAACGCGGGTCGCCGGCCAGGTTTCTGATTTCAAGGCGGAAGAATTGTTCGGAGCGACGATCGGTTCGGTGGAAGAATCGCTTAACAGCCTTCGGTCGGGACTTCAAAAGATCGACCCGACGCTGTTGGGAGCTTTGGACAACACCCTCGATAAGATGCGCTCGCACATTCTTGTTCTGAAACAGAAGACCGCTGCGGCACAGCAGCGACAGCACGAGGTCTTCATGCGTCAGATCGACAAGGCCTCATTGTTCGTCGTGCCGGAAGGCTCTTTTCAGGAACGGAAGATCAACGTGCTCTACTACCTGAACAAGTACGGGCCGGAGTTTGTGCGGTGGCTGGACGGCGAATTGAAGATCGATGCGTTTAAGCATCAGTTGATCCGGCTTTGAGAATCTAATTCGTCAGTTAGAGAAGGCACAACGTAAGTCAGTAGAAATGAAAAGCCCCGGTCGATGTCTGCCCGGGGCTTCTTCTTATTCACCCCGTCGGTCCCCGACGGGAGCATTTTCGCTTGAGCCTCCGCCGACCATAAATGGTCGGCTTGAGTTCACACGGTCGCTCCGCGACCGCGTGCGACTGCCTGAGACTAGATGTGGCGGCCCTTCCCGTCCCGAAGGGACGGTGTGAACTTAACCCGACCGTTTACGGTCGGGTAAGCAACCTAAGACCGAACGCCGCGTCGCGGTAGCGACGCGGTGATGTCAGATGATCCGTTCCGTTTCTTTGTCGAAGAAATGCAGCCGGCCCGTGTCGAACAGCAGTTCGAACGATTGTCCAACCCGCGGACGTTCATCTCCTTCGACTCGTGCTACATATTGGGGACCATTTCTCTTCGACTGAAAGTACACATAGATCTCATTCCCCATCGGTTCCACAACTTCTACATGCACTCGCGACTTCACGGCGCCTGCCACTTTCGTGCGGCCGATGTGTTCCGGCCGTAAGCCGACGACCACGGGCTTTCCGACGTATCTCGACAATCGCCGGTGATTCTTTCGCGGGATCGCTAATTCAACTCCCCCTCCCTGTTCCTCGAAAGAGATTCCCTTCTTCTTCGTGACAGTACCTTCCATGAAATTCATCGCCGGACTGCCGATAAACCCGGCCACAAATCTGTTCGAAGGCTTATTGTAGATATCCAAGGGCGTATCGATCTGCTGGACGATGCCGTCCTTCATGAGAACGATTCGGTCGGCCATGGTCATGGCTTCCGTTTGATCGTGTGTCACATAGATCATGGTAGCGCCGAGACGCTGGTGGAGCTTGGAGATCTCCGTTCGCATTTGTACGCGGAGCTTTGCGTCGAGATTGCTCAGCGGTTCGTCGAACAGGAAAACCTTCGGTTTGCGCACGATCGCGCGACCAACGGCCACGCGCTGGCGCTGCCCGCCCGACAACGCCTTTGGCTTTCGGTCCAGATACTGCTCAATGCCGAGGATCTGTGCCGCCTCCCGCACGCGACGTTCGATCTCGTCCTTGGGAAACTTCCGGAGCTTCAGCCCGAATGCCATGTTCTCGTACACGGTCATGTGTGGATACAGGGCGTAGTTCTGGAACACCATCGCGATGTCCCGATCCTTCGGCGGAACATCGTTCACGACCTGGCCGTCAATGAAGATCTTCCCTGCCGATATCTCCTCGAGACCGGCGATCATGCGAAGTGTGGTGGATTTGCCGCAGCCCGAGGGACCTACGAGGACGACGAATTCTTTGTCGCGAATGTCGAGGGAAAAGCTGTGGACGGCAGTGATGCCGCCTTCGTAGACTTTCTTGACCTCTTCGAGACGTACGCTGGCCACAGGATTCTCCGTGAATGCTTGTGATAGCTTTCAGATTGTTGAGCAACTCAGAAGACTATGCCACAAAGACGCAAAGTCACGACAAAGATCAATTATTGTATTGCTCTCTTTGTGTCTTGCCCGCCCGAATGAAGTGTCTGTAAAGCGGTCGGGCGCGGTGATCTAGTGGCAAATATTCTTCCATTAATGAGATCTAAGCCGGTCGATGGTATTCCAGAATCCCGGAAATGAGACTTCAACACACGAGGCGTCGTCGAGGATGACTCCAGGGACCACAAGGCCGGCGACGCCGAACGCCATGGCTATCCTGTGATCACCCGCGGTACCGATGCGACCGCCAATTACGGCGTTATTGGGCCCAAAAGCAAACCCATCGGCATACTCTTCCACTTCGACTTCCATGCTCCGGAGATTCTTGACAAGTAGCTCGATCCTGTCGGATTCTTTGACCCGTAGCTCCTGTGCCCCTCGAAGTCTGAAGCTGCATCCCGCAACTGCGGCGGCGACCGCGAGCATCGGAATCTCATCGATCACAGATGCGGTCTCGGGGGCAGAAATGTCGAGTGCGCCTGAGAGCCCGCTCGCGCGAACGCGCACATCCGCAATCTCCTCGCCGGCGACAGTGACACGTTCCACAACTTCCAGCGAAACACCGAGACGGCGGAAGCGCTCGAACACTTGCGCACGCGTCGGATTGACGCTCACACGTTTCAGGAGAATGTCAGAGCCCGGAAGGAGCGACGCTGCGGCAATGAGAAAAACGGCCGCCGAAGTGTCGCCAGGGACGCTGTATTCTCTTGCAGGGATAGACATTCCACCCTGCGTGGTCACAGCTCTTCCCTCAGGCACATCGAAGCTCTTCAATCCGAGCATTCGTTCCGTATGATCTCGCGTCGGTATCGGCTCGACGACCGTCGTCTCTCCCGCTGCATACATTCCCGCAAGCAGAATCGCCGACTTGACCTGGGCGCTTGGAACGTCCGCAATGAACCGAAGCGGTCGCAGGTAAGGATTGCCTTTCACTGCGATCGGGGCTGTGCCTGCCGGTGTTCCTGAAATGGAAGCGCCCATCTTCGCCAGCGGCCCAAGTACGCGTTTCATCGGCCGCTTCATCAGCGAACCGTCCCCTGTCAACGTGCTTTCAAAAGTCTGTCCGGAAAGTATTCCACAGAGAAGTCGCATTGTCGTACCGGAATTGCCGCAATCCAAGGCGGCTGCTGGAGCCGAAAATCCCCTGGTTCCTCGGCCGATCACTTCAGTTGTGTTCCTTTCCTCATGTACCTCAATGCCTAGGGCACGGAGACAATGGACCGTGCTCTTTGGATCTTGAGCAGCAGACAGTCCATGGATGACGCTTTTTCCAGTGGCGAGCGCCGAGAAGAGAAGCGCCCGATGGGAGACGGATTTGTCCCCCGGGAGCATAACCTCACCGGTCAGCCGGCGCGCAGGTTCAATGGCATGTCCGCTCATAAACGACAAATCCTCTTCCTGCCGGCGAACCGGCGGAAGAGGATCTTCGGTAATGTGACTCTGGAGACGTACGTAGCCGTCTCAAGAACAGACTCTCGCAACGACGCAACGCTCGTAACGAAATCTTTTATGGATATTTGTGCAGCAAACACAATATTTCAAAACGTTGCAGGCGTCGCGAGAGTAATTTTGAGACCGGCTCTAGTCACTTCCTGAATGGCCGTCCATGTCCCGAGCTTCTTCCCCGGTCACCCTGACGGCGTTCCCGTTGCTTGTTGATCTCTTCCATGGCGTTCTCACCGCCAGGAAGCAACGCTTTCCTGCTCAAGCTCATCTTGCCGGCATCGTCGATCAGCATCAACTTCACCTGGATCTCGTCGCCGACCTTCAACATGTCTTCAACTTTTTCCACCCGTTTGACGTCTAGCTGGGAAACGTGCACGAGCCCTTCCCTACCCGGCAGGATCTCGACGAATGCGCCGAAGTCCATGATCTTCTTCACCGTAGCCGTGTACACCTTGCCAACTTCCGGCAGCTGGGTGATGTCATTGATCATGCGAATGGCCATTTCCGCTGCCTCTCCTTCGACGGCCGCAATCGTGATCGTACCGTCATCCTCAATGTTGATCTCGGCTCCGCTTTCCGCGGTGATATGCCGAATGATCTTGCCGCCCGGTCCGATGACCGCGCCGATCATATCGACAGGTATCTTGATCGTTTGGAGCCGTGGAGCATACTTCGAAAGTTCTGCACGCGGCGTACCGATCGCCTCCGACATGACTTTGAGGATGTGCAACCGTCCGGCCTTTGCCTGGGCGAGCGCTTTTTCCATGATGGCAAAGGAAATGCCCTTGATTTTGATGTCCATCTGGAAGGCTGTGATACCCGCTTCGGTTCCGGCGACCTTGAAATCCATGTCGCCAAGATGGTCCTCATTTCCGAGGATGTCGCTCAGAATAGCGACCTTGTCCTTCTCTTTGACAAGACCCATGGCGATGCCAGCAACGGCGCGCGGCATCGGAACTCCGGAATCGAACAGCGCAAGACTGCCGGCGCATACCGTCGCCATCGATGACGATCCGTTCGATTCGAGGATATCGGAGACAATGCGAAGAGTGTAGGGGAATGTCTTTTCGTCGGGAACGATCACTCTCAGCGCGCGCTCGGCGAGATTTCCGTGTCCGATTTCGCGCCTGCTGGTGGAACCAAGGCGTCCGGTTTCGCCAACGCTAAACGGCGGAAAATTGTAATGCAGCATGAAGCGCTTGGACGTCTCGGGCTGCAATCCGTCCAGGATCTGCTCGTCCATTTTTGTTCCTAGCGTGGCGGTGGTCAGGCTTTGTGTTTCGCCACGCGTAAACAGGGCCGAACCATGGGTCCGCGGCAACAAGCCGACCTCGATGGTGATCGGGCGAATATCCGTCAGACCCCGGCCGTCCAGACGCTTTCCTTCGTCCAGGATCGTCCAACGCATCGATTCTTTTTCGATGTCGTGAATGACGCCGTTGATTGCGGTATCCTGTTCCGGGTATTTCTCTGCAAGTGCGGTTGTGACCTCCGTATAGACCGTCTCCGTGCGTTTGGAGCGCTCTTCTTTGGCAAGGACCGTTTTGCTGAGCTCCTTCAGTTTGCCCTCGCACAGAGCTTTGACATCGTTGACCAGGCCGTCGGGAATCGACGGGAGCACGATCTCCCGCTTCGCCTTGCGGATCGCCTTGGCGAGCTCGACTTGAGCCCGGCACAGCTCCCGGATGGCGGAGTGGGCGACGTTGATGGCGGCAATCATGTCGGCTTCGGATATTTCTTTCGCCTCTCCCTCGACCATGACGATGGAATCGTCCGTACCGGCAACGGTAACGTCCATATCGCTACGATCGAGTTCCTCGTATGTCGGATTAATGACATATTGTCCGTCGACGCGTCCCACTCGTACTTCGGCGACTGGTCCGTCGAACGGAACATCCGAGACCATCAATGCAGCTGACGCCGCGCAGGCGCCGAGGACATCGCCGTCGTGCTGGCGGTCGGAGGAGTAGACGGTGACGATAACCTGCGTTTCGTTCCGGAAATCCTTCGGGAACATCGGGCGGATGGGTCTGTCAATAAGCCGGGCCGAGAGGATCTCCCGTTCAGACGGACGTCCCTCGCGTTTGAAGAAGCCCCCCGGAATCTTTCCGGCAGCGGCCGTCTTTTCCCGATACTCCACCTGGAGCGGGAAGAAATCTACGCCTTCCCTGGGTTCACGTGCGCACACGACGGCCGCGAGGACCATCGTGTCCGCATATTGCACCATCACTGCGCCGTCCGCCTGCTTGGCGAACCGGCCTGTCTCAAACGTGAAGGTCTTTCCGTTGAGTGTAAGTTCCTGCGTGTGTTTCATGGATCCTTCCTATGTACGCACGGACGTCGTTACGTCCGCGGGGCACCGCTTACTTGCGGATATCCAGTTCCTGGATGATCTTGCGGTACCGGGTGATGTCTTTTTTCATGAGATAATCGAGAAGCCGGCGGCGCTTGCCGACAAGCTTCAGCAGTCCAAGTCGCGAATGATGATCGTGACCGTGGCCTCCGAGGTGCGGAGAAAGGCTGTTAATATGAGCGGTGATGACGGCGATCTGGACCTCGGGAGTGCCGGTATCTCCGGGTTTCTTCCCGTACTTCGTGATCAATTCCGTCTTTTGCTCTTTCGTGATTGGCATAACTACTCCGTATAAATAATTGGCTATGGAAATGCACGATACCTTAAACTGTGACTCTTGTGCCTATTGGCAAGAATGCAAAAGTGAAGGTCAATTCTAAGCCGTTGATCACACTACAAACTGACGCACCAGCACTTTCGCCTGTTCGCGGTCGAGATCCATCTGTTTGATCAACTCATCTGCACCGTCAAATCGCCGTTCATCCCGGAGGCGCTGAAGAAACGTCATCGTCAGCCGCTTTCCGTAGAGTGCTCCCTCAAAATCAAGAATGTAGACTTCGACGGTTCGGGCGCCTGTGGGTCGAAACGTCGGCCGGGTTCCAATGCTCGCGAGACCGAACCTGGACTTTCCGTCTCCGAGATCCACGCTGACGAAGTAAATGCCGTCGTGCGGGATCAATTTCTTTGCGAACTCCGGCGAGATGTTCGCCGTGGGATATCCCAGCGAACGTCCCCGTTTGTCCCCTTCCACCACAGTCCCGGTCACGGCATAAGGACGTCCCAGGAACCGCGCCGCCCGCGTCACATCTCCTTCGAGAAGCTGTTCGCGGATGACTGAACTGCTGACGGGAACATCATCCACGTTTACCTGTTGCACCGCCGTGATGGTGAACGTGAATTCCCTTCCCAGCGCAAGTACGGCTTCGATGCTGCCCTCACGGTCTCTTCCAAAATGGTGATCGTACCCTTCCACCATTTCGCTGACCCCCGTACCACGAACAAGATAGTTTAGGATGAAGTCGCGCGATGAAAGACGCGAGAATTCATACGTGAACGGAACGACGAGCATGACGTCGATCCCAAGGTCCTCACAAAGCGCGCGACGCTCTTCCGTCGAGGTCAGACACAGCACCGGCTTTTCCGGCCGGACGATCTCGCGTGGATGCGGGTCGAACGTCACCAGGATGCTTCTTCCCTTCCTGTCTCGCGCACGTTCGATGACGTCCTTCAGGATCTCCCGGTGGGCCAGGTGGACGCCGTCAAACGAACCGACCGTGACAACGGAATTCCGGTCGTAGCCAACCTCTTCAAGACGTCGGGCGAACTTCATACGTTTCTGCATGCAACAATTGCCGCGCTTCTTCGAGTTGTTCCATCGTCCAGGCATCGCCGACGCTCCAAGGACCCACGCGAGTGCGCCGTAATGACGTTAGAGTTGCACCGCAACCGAGCCGCTCCCCGATATCATGAACAAGCGACCGGACGTACGTACCTTTCGAACACACAAGCCGGAAGTGCACGTCGGGCAGAGAAACTTGTGTGGTTTCAATGGCTGAGATGTCGACCTGCCGGGGGACTCTTTCTATCGACTTCCCCTGACGGGCGTATTTGTAGAGCGCCCGACCTTTATATTTCGCCGCCGAATACATGGGCGGCATTTGGTCCTGAGGTCCCAGGAAAGCTTTCACCGCCTCCTCTACGACCGCGGACGAAATGTGACTCCAAGGTCGTTCTTCCTCAACGGGAGTCTCCATGTCAAACGATGCGGTTCGTATGCCCAGTCGAAACGTCCCGATATACTCTTTGTCGTATCCGACATACGTCGTAATCAGCTTTGTCTTGGGGCCCGTGCAGAGCACGAGCAGCCCCGTTGCAAGAGGGTCAAGCGTACCGGCATGGCCGATCTTCCGGATGTGGAACAGATTGCGGACCTTGCGAACCACATCGAACGACGTCCAGGCCTGAGGCTTGTCAACCTGCAGCACTTCTCCAAGCACGTTAAAATCCCAGCTCTGCGTCATGACGTTGAATCATCGTCCTCTGATCGGGAGCGCTCTTCGTCGTGGATCTTCTTGAAGATCGCCTCCAGGTTCATGGCGCGGTCCATGGTATCGTCCAGGACGAACATGATCTCGGGCGTGAACCTCAGACGGACGGCGCGGCCGATCGTGGAACGAACGACCTGTTTCTGTTCTTCGAGCAGGGTCAACGACTTTTTCTTGCGTGCGTCATCGCCAAATACGCTCACAAAGATGCGCGCCTGCCGAAGGTCCGGTGTCATCCGCACTTCGGTGACGGTCATGAACCCGAATTCTTCCATGCTGAAGCGGCGTTGAAACAATTGCCCGACCTCCTCCTTGATAACGGAGGCAACGCGTTCCGATCGAAGTGACACGACACACCCGTTAATCCAATTTCCGTTTCGTTTCTACGGTACGGTATGACTCGATCACATCACCGACCTTGACGTCGTTGAAGTTCTCGAGGCTGATGCCGCACTCAAAGCCTTGCTCGACTTCTCGCACATCATCTTTGAATCGCTTCAGGGACGCGAGCGTTCCGTCGAAGATCTGTATGGCATCGCGGACAAGCCGAACACGGCTGTTGCGGTTGATCTTCCCCTCCCGGACGAAGCATCCTGCGATAGTTCCGACCTTGGAGATCTTGAAAATGTCCCGGACTTCGACGGTCGACGTCACCTCTTCGCTGACGGTTGGCGCCAGCATGCCCTCGAGAGCGTTTTTCACGTCATTGATGGCATCGTAAATGATGCTGTACAGGCGGATGTCGATGTCTTCCTGCTCCGCAAGCTGTCGGGCTTTGAGATTCGGCCTCACATGGAAGCCGATAATGATCGCCTGAGAGGCAACGGCCAATAACACGTCGGATTCGGAAATGCCACCCACGGCCTTATGGATGACCTGCACGTTTACTTCACCGGTTGACAGCTTCATGAGGGAGTCGGACAGGGCTTCCGCCGAACCGTCCACGTCCGCCTTGACGATGATGGGAAGATCGCGGACCTGTCCTGTCTTAATCTGCTGCGAGATATCGTCCAGCGTGACGCGCCGGTTTTGACGAAAATCCTGTTCCCGCTTGAGCTGCTGGCGACGATTGCTGATCTCGCGCGCTTCCCGCTCGTCGTTCATGACGATGAGAGGATCACCGGCCTGAGGAATTCCTTCGAATCCGATGAGCTGGACCGGCTGCGACGGCTTGGCATGTTCGACTCTCCCGCCACGTTCGTCAAACATGGCGCGAATGCGTCCGCTCCAAATACCGCAGACAAACGCATCGCCGACATTGAGCGTACCCTTTTGCACCAGTACGGTCGCCGTGATCCCTTTTCCCTTGTCCAACTCCGCTTCGACCACGGCGCCACGTCCCAATCGGTCAGGGTTGGCCTTCAGCTCGAGCACTTCAGCCTCAAGGAGGATCTTCTCAAGCAGCAACTCAACGTTCTTTCCAGAACGGGCCGAGAGAGCAACCACTTGGTGCTTACCACCGTAATCTTCAACTAGCAAACCACGGTCGGCCAGTTGTTGTTTGATGCGGTCGGGGTTCGCGTCCGGCTTATCGATCTTGTTGATGGCAACGATCATCGGCACATTCGCAGCTTGCGCATGGCTGATGGCTTCGATCGTCTGTGGCATCACGCTGTCGTCCGCGGCAACAACGAGGACGACGATATCGGTGACCTGTGCGCCGCGGGCGCGCATGGCCGTGAAGGCCTCGTGACCCGGCGTATCGAGGAAGGTGATCTGCTTTCCGTTCGGAAGCGAGACTTCGTATGCTCCAATGTGCTGAGTGATGCCTCCCGATTCTCCGGCCACAACGTTCGCGCGTCGAATGTAGTCGAGCAACGACGTTTTGCCGTGATCGACGTGCCCCATAATGGTCACAACAGGGGCGCGCGGCTTCAGGTCCTCCGGTTCATCGGCTTCATCGCGCAATTCGTCGGAAGCGAATTCATGCTGGAAATCGATGTGGAACCCGAACTCATCTGCGACGAGCGTGATCGTATCCTTGTCCAAACGCTGGTTGATTGACACCATGATGCCGAGTGACATGACTTTCTGGATAACCTCTGCCACGGTCACTCGCATCATATTTGCAAGCTCGCCCACGGTGACAAATTCCGTCATCCGAAGCTGGGACTTGTCCCGTTCGATCTGTTCCAGGATCTGTCGCTCTTCTTCTTCCCGTTTCTCCTTCTTTCGCTTCTTGATGGCCGCGCGCGACGTTGCGGTATCGTCGGTCATCTCCGAGAGGGTCTCGCGAATGGCCTTGTCCACGGCGATCTCGCTGACCTCTGCGCGTCGACCTTTCTTCCGCTTCTTTCCCTTGGCTCCCTCCTCTTCGTCGGCGAGCGCGGTCGGCTTCGCTTTGACAACCTCTGCACGAACCTTCTTCTTTTTCTTCTTCTTTTTCTTGTCTTCTTCGGATTCAACCGGGGCGGCCGGTTTCGGTTTGACAAGGTCCATCTTGCCCTTGATCGTCAATCCTCTGCCGGAACGGGCCTGCAACGTTTCGAGTGGTGACCGGACTCGATTGAGGTCTGGGGAGGCGGGCGCTGTTGCTGAGGGCGGAACGGGTTCTTCGGTCGGTGAGGTTGCAGCGGCCGCGATTTCCGCGGGTACTTCCGCTGGCGCAACGTGTTCTTCTGTCGCAGTTTCAGGAAGGCTTTCCGTCGGGACTTCGACGACAGGTTCAGCGACCGTGACTTCTGCCTCCGCGGGAAGCTCTGTCGCCGCTTCTTCGGGTTTTGCCGGCGCCTCGTCCTTTGCCGCCTTTTTCTCGGATTTGTCGGACGGCTCTTTTTTGCGCGACGTGCGGAATTCCTGAACCTTGCGCTGATGCCGTTCTGCGACGTCCCGCTCCTTTTTGAAATGCGCCATGACCGCATGAATCATGTCGTCGGTGGCGACACTCATATGGTTCTTCGCATCGAATCCCTTCTTATGAAGGAATTCCAGGATGGTCTCGCTGGCCAGGTTGAGCTCTTTGGCCAGATTGTAGATCTTGACCTTCTTTTCAGCCATTGCGTGTGTTTTTGTCAGCCGGCCGTGGTGGTCGATCGTTTATTCGCGTTCCTTTTGTCCTTCATCGTCGGTGGATGCGTCCTGACCGGAAACTTCCGGTTGGGGCGCAGCAGGAACTTCCGGAGATGATTCTGGTGTTTCAGCAGACGGTTCCGCCGGAGATGCTTCGACAGTGACAGCTGTCGCAGCCGGCTCCACCAAACGGGCTGGTGCAGCGGTCGTCGCCGAAGGGACCCCTGAATTCTCCTCCTCATTCTCGACTTCCGCTTCTTCCAATCCCTTCTTTAACATTTCGAGGATCTCTTCGATTTTCTGCGTTTCCACGCCAAGCGTGGCGACAAGTTCTTCCTTTGAAGTCTCGATGACGTCGCGGACCGATTCGTACCCCTCGTCGAAGAACTTGTGGAAGAGAACGTCGCCGAGCTCCTCGCGGAATTCGGACAGGTCCATGTCGTACTCTTCTTCCTCTCCGCCCTCCTTCAGGACTTGAATGTCGAACCCGGTGAGCTTCGATGCAAGGCGCACATTTTGTCCCCCCCGGCCGATGGCAAGCGACACCTGGTCCTGGGCGAAGAGCACGGCAGCCTTCTTTGCTTCCGCTTCAACGTTGATCTCCTTCACTTTTGCGGGCGCCATGGCCCGCTGAATGAAGACGGAGATATCGTCGGAGAAATTGATGACGTCGATATTTTCGTTGTTCAGCTCGCGCACGATCGCATGGATTCGAACGCCTTTCATACCGACGCACGCGCCGACGGCATCAATCCGTTCGTCGTGCGATTGCACTGCGACCTTCGCACGGTCACCCGGTTCGCGTGCGATCCGCTTGATCTCGATGATGCCGTCATAGATCTCGGGGATCTCGATCTCGAACAATCGCATCAGGAATTGCGGGTCGGTACGTGATATGATCACGGTCGGGTTGCCGGAGCCCTTGCGGACCTCTTTGACCACGGCGCGGATGGTGTCCCCTTTCTTGTACCGTTCCTTATAGATCTGCTCGCTGCGGGGCAGGATGAGCTCGTTCTTGTTGTGCATAACGAGGATCTCCCCGCGTCCCTTGCGGATCTGGTAGATCTCTCCGACAACAATCTCGCCGACGGCGGTCGAGTATTCGTTGTAGATCGTCTCCCGCTCGATCTCCTTGATGCGCTGGTTCAGGTTTTGCTTGGCGCTGATGACCAGCCGGCGGCCGAATTCAACCATCGGAACGATCTCGACGTATTCTTCGCCCGCACTCATGGTCTCGCCGGAGCGGGACTTGGCGTCTTTTACGGAGATCTGCGTGATCGGGTCGGTCACCTCATCGACGACGTCCTTTTCCAGGTAGATCTCGATGTCCCCTTTGTCCATGTTGACGACGATATCGTACTTCGCGGTGAGGCCGTACTTCTTCTTGACCATCATGCCGAAGATATCTTCGATAATGCCGATCAGAATGTCCCGGTCGATCCCTTTTTCGCGGGCCATCGACGCGAACGATTCAACGATCTCGTGATTCATTGACTCCTCCAAATACTGCTGTCATGCGCAATTACCACGGCAGAATTTCCTTGCATTCAAGTATGTCTTCATAGGCGACCGTGACTGCTTCGCTGTGTTCCTGCGTAATTGTCACGCGCGACCCTTCCACGCCTGCGAGCGTCCCCTGTAGTTCATGCTCCTGTTCCCCCGACCGGTAGCGCAGACGGTAATGACGGCCGATATTCTTGCGGTATTGACGCAGGAGACGAAGCGGGCGGTCAATGCCGGGCGAGGATACCTCAAGCCGGTACGGACCTTCGGGAACGCGGGCCCCTTCCAGGGCTTCGCCAATGCCGCGACTGAGCTCCGCGCACTGGTCGATCGTAATGCCTTCATCCGTGTCCGCAAGGACCAGGATGACCTTGTCGCGTCGTTCGCTTTTCAGAACAACGTCGATCAGGAAGGCGCCCCGGCCTTCTATGACGGGCGCGATAAGGGATGCGATGGTTTCGCGGAGTTCTTTCACAGCAAAAAAAATAGCCCGTTACAGCGGGCTATTCCATAACGTCTAAATATATACATATCAAGGGCCAAACGCAAGCCCTTTCAAGTAGCAACGTCAGTTGCTCAAAACCCCGCATGCCGAAAATAGTGCAGAAACGCGACTTGGTCAGCACCTCTTGCGCAATCCAAAGACTTGCTCAGAAACGAATTATTGAGAAGTCAAACTGAGCTTTATGATTGAACCGTCTAACCGGTTTCTCCGCACTCGGCACTCCGAACTGAGCACTTGGCTCGGTAGCTTTCCACCGCTTCCCTCATCCCGCATCACGCTTCCCCAATCAGCCCTTCCACAATCCCAACATTCCATCATTCCCGCTCTACCATTATCCACGGATCGACAGAAAGTTTTTCAAGAGATCTTTCCCGAACTCCGTTGCAATCGACTCGGGATGAAATTGCACTCCAAAAACACGGAATCGCTTGTGCTGAACTCCCATGACGATACCGTTTTCGGTCCAGGCTGTCACTTCCAGATCGTGTGGCATTGTGTTCCGGTCGACGATCAACGAGTGATACCGGGTCGCGTTGAACGGCGACGGTATGCCGACGAAGATCCCACGTCCCGTGTGATGGATCTTTGAAGTCTTGCCGTGAACGATCTCCGGAGCTCGCACGACACTTCCGCCATATGCCGCACCGATCGACTGATGTCCAAGACAGACGCCAAGGATCGGGATCTCGGGCCCGAATGACTTGATAACATCGACGGAAATTCCGGCTTCCTTCGGCGTGCAGGGTCCGGGTGATATAACAATGGCCGAAGGGGTCATGCGGCGGATATCCTCCAAGCTCACTGCGTCATTCCGGACAACCTTTTGTTCTTCATTCAACTCTCCCAAATATTGGACGAGATTGTACGTGAAGGAATCGTAGTTGTCGATCACGAGCGTCATACCGTAGAATCCCCCGTTGAAGACGTTGACTCCTCTACCGCTCTCAGCGTTGCACCGAGTTTTTCCATGGTCTCCTGATACTCCCGCTCCGGCCGCGAATCCGCCACAATGCCCGCCCCCGCCTGCAGCGACACCATGCCAGCATGTGCGACGATGGTGCGAATGGCAATGCAGGAATCCATGTTGCCGGAAAAGTCTATATAGCCGACAGCTCCTCCATAGACTCCTCTGCGTATCGGTTCCAGTTCAGCGATGATCTCCATTGCCCTGATCTTCGGGGCTCCGCTCAGTGTTCCAGCGGGAAAACACGCGTAGAGCGCATCCAATGCCGTGACATCGGGTCGGAGCTCACCACTGACCGTCGACACCAGGTGCATGACGTGCGAAAAAGCTTCCACGGACATGAATTCGTCCACCTTCACCGATCCGTACGCGCAGATCCGTCCGAGGTCGTTCCGTCCCAGATCGACCAGCATGAGATGTTCTGCCCGCTCCTTTTCGTCCTCAGAGAGTTCCTTCCGCAACGCTTCGTCCTCCGTCTTCGAAGCTCCCCTACGGCGTGTTCCCGCGATCGGTCGCGTTTCCACTCTTTTCCCTTCAACACGAACCAGCATCTCAGGAGACGACCCGATGATGGAAAGTCCGTCCATGTCGATGTAGTACATGTACGGGGAAGGATTGATCCTTCGCAAGTTCCGATACAGTGTGAACGTATCGCCCGAAAAGGGCCGGCGGATGCGCTGTGATAGCACGACCTGGAAGATGTCCCCTGCCCGGATGAAATCTTGCGATCGCCGGACCCAGGACTCGAACTGCTCCCGGGGCGTTGCGGTGACCCGCACATCGGACGAACGGGGAGATAACAACGGAGGTTGAAGAGGACTGAGCAGGCACGTCCGCAGGCGTTCGATTTCTGCGATGGCCTTGTCGTATTCGCTTCGGATAAGCTTCGGCGAACGCTCCCCTTCCGGAATGTAACCGTTGGAGACTAGAAAGACCTCTCGCCGAACATTGTCAAAGATCAGGACCGTGTCGCAAAACAGCAGACTCGCGTCAGGAAGGTCAGTATCATCGACCTTAGCGCACGGAACGTCCTCAACGAGCCGGATAGACTCGTAGCCGAAATAGCCGACAGCTCCACCGGTAAGACGCGGAAGACCCGGTACGTGAACGGTTTTGAAGTGCCGGAAGATGGAATTAAGAGCTTTCAGAGGATGGTCGTTCGGCGAGACGAGTTTTGGCAGAACGCGAACGTCCTCATGACGGATGTCGATCTCGAACGATCGTCCGTGAATGCGAAACACCATGAAGGGATCGACGCCGATGAACGAATACCGGCCGATCGACTCTCCTCCTTCGACGCTTTCGAGGAGAAAACTGAACGGAGAAAGGGAACGGAGCTTCAGGTAAACGGAAACGGGCGTCTCTGTGTCCGCCAGAAGTGTATCGAACACGGGGACAACATTGCCGGTTACGGAGAGACGCTCGAAGTCTTTAAAGGCTAACATTCGTTCTCAAAATAATTTGCCACGAAGTCACGAAGACACAAAGGAAACACTGAATGTGAATCTTTCCTTCGTGAATTTGCCCGTCCTCGGCCTCGACCAGCGGTTCGACCCTTCGGTGAACTCAGGGTCGCTCTGAGCGACCGTAGGGAGTCGAAGGGCGACTTGCCTATCGGCTCGCTCGCCATTCCGAGCTTGCCTACGGCGGGTAAACTCCGTCGAGGGACCTCGGGCGAGGTCGGGATGTCGTTGTGGTCCTTCTTGTTTCAAAGTCTTCGAAGTATTACTCAATGTCGGTCGGGTGAGGCAATGAACTCGCAGTTGCGCCCCTCAAACTTGACGACCCGGGAACGAAAGTCTTCGGGAACCGGTACGGGCTTGTCGGTTTTCGGGTCGAGCCACACGTGGTACGCCACATTTTCCGCTACAGCCTCTCCGGTATCTGCACGCTCCATGAGCCCTTCCATGGCAAAGCTGGTGTTCTTTATGAAGGCGATGCGTGTGCGTACGGTTAAGAGTTGGTCGAACAACGCCGGCGCCTTGTAGTTGATCTCATTTCTGACGAGCACGACTTTTGAAGCTCCGTTGATCATGTTGAGATCAATCTGCGCGCCGATGTTCTTCAGGTATTCAACGCGCCCCACTTCGAAGTAGAGAAGATAGCTACCGTTATGGACAATACCCTGCCAGTCCACTTCGTAGTTGCGAACGCGGAGCTGGTTGGAAAAAGAGAACTTTGAGGCTTCCATGGTTGGGCGCACACCTAGTGGACCATTGTTGAATCAAACCGCGAATGAACGCTCATAAACGCGAGTAAGTATTATGTATAACAACCAAAAATCACTACCCAAAACGGCTAACGGTTTTGCAATTAGCGTACATTCGCGGTCGTTTACTTTCTTACGCGCCGAATTCCATCGCAATCGCGTTAGCGGCCATACGTACTTCCGCTTGTGACACATCCAGATGCATGACGGCGCGGACGGTGTGGCGGTCCATGTCGGAAAGGAGGACGCCGCGCGCTTTCATTCTCGCTATGACGGCCGATGCATCGAGCCCTGATTTCGAGACATCCACTGCGACAATGTTGGTCTGTACGGACTTCATGTCGACCGAAAATCCTTTGACGCCACCGACGATCTCTGCATAGGTCCTGGCCTTTTCGTGGTCTTCGGCAAGGCGGTCAACATTGTTCTGCAAAGCAAAAAGAGCACCTGCGGCGATGATGCCGGCCTGACGCATTCCACCACCAAGTATCTTGCGAACCTTGCGCGCTTTGGTGATCAGCTGTCGGGAGCCCGCGACTGCAGATCCCACCGGTGCGCCAAGTCCTTTCGAAAAGCAGACAGACACAGTATCTGCGCAGGCCGCGAAATCCCGAGGTTTCACGCCCGATGCCACGCTTGCATTCCAAAGCCTCGCTCCGTCCACATGAAGTGAAAGTCCCTTTGACGTGGTCATGGAACGAAAGGCCCTAAGCGTTTCGAGCGGTACAATCGTTCCCCCCGCTTTATTGTGTGTGTTCTCCAGACAGATCAGGCGAGTCGGAGGCATATAATACGCAGACCCGCGAATGAGATCTTCCACTTGCGCAACCGTTGGCACTCCCCGTTCACCGGCGACTTGTCGCAGCTGCACTCCCGATATAATCGGCGCAGCAGCGGTTTCGTACTGTAGAATGTGTGCACCAGCTTCAACGATTACTTCATCTCCGGGCTGCGTCTGAATTTTCAGCGAGATCTGATTCGCCATGACACCGGTCGGAACGAAGAGCGCCGCTTCCTTTCCCAACACTTCTGCTACAGTCTCTTCGAGGCGACGAACGGTCGGGTCTTCGCCAAACACGTCATCCCCCACCTCTGCATCGGCCATAGCTTTCCGCATGGCGGGGGAAGGCTTGGTGACGGTATCGGAACGTAGGTCAATCATAGATCAGGAAAGAAAACAGTTCGTATTTCTTCAGCGCCGCAAAATTCGCACTCTGTCTAGCCCGTCGCCTCCGGAGATGTTCCACGAATTCACACGAATGATACACGAATTAGCACGAATGAAAGATTAAGTTCTGACAATTCGTGACCATTTGCGTCAAAACTATAGACAGCATTCATGTTCATTAGTGGACAACTCCTATAAATCGCGCTTCACCCAACTCGACTCACCTCAGAGCCAACTGCATGCCTGGTTTACGGTGAAGCAGTCAATAACCAACAACCAACAAGGAACAACCAATGAACAAGTGCGATTGTTTCGAAAGCCAAAAAGATATCCACTAAGGGCCACGAGACACACGAAGGAAGAAATATATTCACCTTACCTTAGTGCCCCTTCGTGCCCCGGCTCTACCTCGCCTTAGTGGCCCTTCGTGGAAGAATCTTTACCGGCCGCGACCAAGTCGCTTGAACGCAACGAACATACTCAGAACTCCTGCCCCAAACAAATTCACAAGACCGACAACGTCGCCGTGGCGGACATAGAACGTCTCGTCCGTTCGTGGTATGACTACCCCCACCCATGCAGCCCGTTCGTAAAGTCTGGACCGCCGGACGATCCTTCCGTTCGGATCGACGATTGCCGAAACGCCTCCGTTTGCGCACTGGACGATCCACCGGCGATTCTCTGCCGCACGGATAGACGCGAACGCCACATGTTGATACGCCCCAGAGGTTCTGTCCCACCATGAGTCATTTGTAATGACGGTCAGTACTTGCGCCCCTTTGCGGGTGAATTCGCGCACATAGTTTGGATAGACCGACTCATAGCAGATCATGACGGACAATCGGACAGAATCACCGGCACGCGTTCCGACGGTGTACACAGTAGTGTCTTTTCCCATTCCCCAACTGCTTATTCCGACCCCCCATTTCAGCGGTTCGATGAGAAAGCGGAATGTCTCGGCGTATGGCAATCGTTCAGCAAAGGGAACAAGGATGACCTTCTTATAGACAGGTCCGACGTTGCCGCTTGGGTCTATGAGCGTCGCCGAATTGTACGATTCATAGTAAGTATCCGAACCTGCAATCGGTTTGGCAGTCACCGGGGCCTCTGACTTCGCAAAGAACAGAACATGTGGAAGTCCGGTCATCACTGTGGCCTCGGCGTCGCGGGCAACAGATTTTACGTGGTCGAGATATGATCGATAGCCGGGCAGGAGCATCCAAACAGGGATGGCGGTCTCGGGCCACACCACAAGGTCGGGCCGTTCGGAAAAGAGAGTTCGCGTCAACGAATCCAGTAGGAGCATCTGGCGTTCATACGACGTCCATTTGTCCGTCGAGTTCATCCCCCATTTTTCCCAAGGATCGACATCGGGTTGCACAATCCCCACACGCGTTGGCGGAAGGACGTTTCCACGATCGACGTCGTCCATTCTCAACGATCCCCACAAGAGCGGTGCAACGTACACGGTTATCATAGCTGCTGCGAGCCCGAAAGTTCGTCCGCGAGAAGCCGGCCAGCGCCCCTCGGCGACTTCCATGAGGGCCAAATAGGCAAGAACGTTGAACGCCAGGAGGTGGAGCGTCAATCCCTGGACTGACGTGAACTCGGCCATTTGGATCCTGAGGATATCGTTGGCCTGACTGTTCCCGACAGAGATCCACGGAAAACTGAATTCACCCCGTGCATGGAAGTATTCGAAAGCGGTCCAGAAGCAAACGAACCCTATCAACCCAATAATGCGACCTGCCTTACGACGGGAATACCAAGCGGCGAGGACGAACGGCAAGAGAAAGAACGGATGTAGGAGCAAGAGTCCACCACCGGCGACCATCATCCAACCGTCATTGGCGTGCGTGAACCCTCCGGTCCAGTAGACGGTTGTCGCGTGAAAGACCATCAGGAAAAAATAGGTGAACCGGGCCATACGCCAACCGGATGCCTCGGCATCGAGGACCGTGAAGAATGGAATAAAGGCGATGAATGCGAGGGACGAAATGGGAGAGGGCGGGAACGACAGTCCCAGGAGCAGCCCCGACAGCACGGACCGTGCAACGGGAGATGTGTAAAGTCGCGAAAGAAGAGTCTGTGCGTCCATGTCAATCGGCCGGACGACCTAACGTCCGTCGACCTTCCGGCGGAGGATCATCTTTTCCGCCCACATCCCGGCCCACAAGATTGCCATAGCTCCGAGCGTCCCAAGGGCGGCCCCGCCCAGGACGTCGAACGGATAATGCGCCCCGACATAGATACGCGAGTATGCGACGAGGAAAGCATAACCGAGCAGATACCACAATACCCGGGGGAAAAAAAATCCAAGAACAATCGCCCCAGCGAACGAATTCACAGCGTGTGAGGAAGGAAACGATTTCCCGGGACCGCAGTCGACGAGCATTCGCACTTCAGCCAGTTCCTGACACGGACGCGGACGGTCGACGAACGATTTGATCAGTCCGCTGTTCACTTGATCCGTAATGATAATGGTGATCACGAGCATAGCGATCGCGCGGCGTCCTCTCTCCCCTCCCTTCCAGAGTCCCCAGACGATCAGCGCTCCAACAACGGCCAGCATCAGCGGCTGTTTGTTAAGGTCGGTCAGGAACGGCATGACGACGTCGAACACGCTGTTGGTCCACAC
The DNA here is from genome assembly GCA_001802945.1 of Ignavibacteria bacterium RIFCSPLOWO2_12_FULL_56_21. GTDB lineage: Bacteria > Bacteroidota > Ignavibacteria > UBA10030 > UBA10030 > 2-02-FULL-55-14. The sequence goes on from MHAK01000077.1 coordinate 98,199, forward strand.
CTCGTTGATCCTGTGGAACAGCGAAATATCCAGTGCGTAGAGTGCTTCCATCATTGCGGATTCGCGGGTCCGTTTGAGTTCGTCGACGACCGTCGCAGATAGAATCTGTACAGAAGATACCCTGCGAAGAAGAGCACGACGACGATGGTGACCGTCCGTCCGTATGCCGCAAGATAGTCGCCGATCTCCCTCCAATTCGTCCCGAGGGCGTCACCCGACGTTACGAGGATTGCGTTCCAGGCGAGAGCGCTGAAGAAGGAAAGGAGAACACATGTCGTCAAGGAAAGATCGGACATCCCGGCGAAGAACGACACAACCGCCCGCGTTCCCGCGAGAAACCTGTTGGCTACGACGACCCAATAGCCATAGTGTCGAAACCAGTTCTCGACTTTCGTCACCTGGTCGACGGGAATGAATTTGAAACGTCCGGTTTCGAGTATATGCGAACCGATCCATCCTCCAATACGGTACATCGCAAGAAATCCAAGCGTGCTTCCGACCGTTGCGGAAAGCGTCAGCGTAACAGCATCCACCCTGCCGCCTGCGGCGAGAGATCCCGCCGCGACAACGACGACGTCACTCGGAAACGGTGGAAAGATATTCTCGATGAATGCGATACATCCGACGGAAGCATACACCCAGATCGGGTCGAGTTGAGAAAGCGTTTCGAAGAGTGCTTCCACGGTCAGCGCGTCGAAGTAATCAGTGCGATGGCCATGGCGGCACAGCCTTCGGAGCGGCCGAGGGTGCCGAGCAGCTCGTTGGTGGTGGCTTTGACGGAGACCGAACGCGCCGGAATTCCGATCGTTCGGGCGATCCGGGCCTCCATCGACCGTGTGCGGGCTCCGATCTTCGGATATTCGAGGATCACTGTTGCATCGATGTTCACGACTCCATAGTGTTTTGACTCCAAGAGCGCAGCCACCTGTTCTAGGAGCTTTAGACTGGATATTCCTTTGTACTTGGATTTTGAATTGGGAAAATGTTTGCCGATGTCTCCCAATGAAGCGGCGCCGAGCAATGCATCGCAGACAGCGTGGAGCACTACGTCGGCATCCGAATGACCTTTCAGAGAAACGGTTGATGGGATGGAGACTCCACCCAGAACGAGACGACTGCCCGGAACGAGGCGGTGGATGTCGTAACCGAAGCCGACGCGGATGCTAGTTGATATCGATGGTTTTGGCAACGTCGTTTTATGGTGTAGAGATTGGGAAGAAACAAACCACTAATGAGCGCGAATGCACGCGAATATAGAGGTATTCCTAAAACGCTTTCCTATTGACGATTCACTATTCACCAAAACATTATTCGCGCCTGCCATCTTTTTGGCGGGTTCATTCGCGTGTATTCGCGGTTCAATCTTTCAAAACGCCAAGACTTGGCGTTATTGCACATCAAACCCCGAAAACTTCCCTGTCGGTTCTTCCCACTCGATCGATATACCCGTCACCATGGCAGAACGAGGTCCGGTACGCGCGAGCGACATAAGTTGCTCCAAAACCTCTTTCGAACCTTCGGCTACGATCTCCACATCGCCGTTCGGACGGTTGCTTACCGAGCCGCGAAGAGCGAGAGCTCTCGCTTTCGTTTGGATGAAATAGCGATATCCGACACCCTGCACAAGTCCAGTGACGACGCAATGAACACGAGCATTCATCGAGCGGTTAACATAGTAAGGGGTGGGGCGAAATGCAAAAAGGGCAAGCACCAATTTTCAATAGCCAAATACCAAACAAGCATCAATAGCCTTATGGTGAAGAACGATGTTGAATTTCCAATACACAAGAAGTGTGTCTGTATGGACAGAAATCGCCTATGAAGTGCCGTGTAAGAAACGAGCAGCGATCGTTTTGGCATATGCCAGATCGCGCCCGGAGATGTTTTGTGCCACCGCGATCCAATGTAAAATCTCTGATTCGGCAATATTTGCCCGATGAGCCCCGCGTACATGCGAAAGGAATTGCTTGTGGAGCCCCTGAGTTGCAAGGACTGTCATCGTGACCAGTTCACGCGTACGAAAGTCGAGGCCGGGACGACTGAAAACGGTACCGTAAACGTCCCGCAGGATCCACTGCGGCAAAAACGAGGAGACGGCCTTGAGTCTCTTGAGAACGATCGGGGCTTGTTCTCCATATACAGCCAAGAAGGTCTTCTTCCCACGGACATGTGAAGGTTTAAAGAATGTGAGTGGAATGGCGCCCGCAGAATGCGAAAGTCTTTCAAGGGCGTCGAGCGTTGATGGGACTCCGAGTAGCAAAGCGAGATGCAGAATGGTCTCAGAGGCGTCCTTGATGGAGACGATCTCTCGCTTGAGGGTCCGCCGTATCAGACGGTCAGCTTCATCCCGGCATCCGACGGCGAGGAGGACCGCCAGGGTAACGAGAGTTCGTTCACGTGGAGGAAGGTCGGACATGTGAAAGAGCAAGAGTAAAAGAAATTGCCAGTACGACACCTCGCCCGACCGCTTGTAGGCACTTCATTCGGACGGGCGGGCAAGTCATTAAGAAAAGTTGGAAGTATTTAGCCGCAAAACATCGCATGAGTCACAAAATACTTTAGCACATTTTGCGCCTTTGTGCGGCGAGTCTATTCGAAGCAGATGGTCTCCTCAAACAAAAGTGGGACGGCGAAAATCACCGTCCCACTTTGCCGAACGTGCGGAAGGCGGGACTTGAACCCGCACGCCTTGTGGGCGCCACCCCCTCAAGATGGTGTGTCTGCCAATTCCACCACTTCCGCATACTAAGTGCAAAATGGAAAGTGTAGAGTAAGAACTGAAAAGATTGCTCGAGAAAAGACCACTTCCCATCAAACTGCATCATCAGTCTTCTCTCACAATCCATTTTGCTGATAGAAGTTAACGCTATGATGGGAGGATGTCAAGTTTGGGTGTTTTTCGTGGACAACTCTGACATACTCACGTCCCCGCGTTGCCGAACTTTATGGAAAGCATGGCTGGCAAAGAGTTCACCAGCGAATGAATGAGGATGCTTGCCAACAAGTTGTTGTTCGTCCGGACATACACTGTGCCAAGGATCAAGCCCATCGGTATCCCCTGCGCGCACGCAAGCCAAAGAGCCTGGGTAAAATCGCCATGCGAGGGCCACCGGGCATTCAGATAGGCATAAGGAACATGGTAAAGTCCGAAAAGGACCGACGTAATCACCACTGCAACCACCTTCGACGAGAACAATGCCTGGAGTCTTGTTTGCAGAAACCCCCGGAAAAAGAATTCTTCAGTCGACCCTGCCAGGAACAACATGAGGAGCAGCGATAAAGGAAAGAGATACAGCGCCTTTCCGGACAAAATGAGTTCCAGTATCCGGTCGCTGTTTCTGGACAAGAAGAACTGCAGTCCGCACAGCAGAAGACCGATGGGGGCCGCCCAGCCCAAGCCGTTCCGCAATGTGGATCTATCGATCCCGAATGAGTTCAAAATCTCCCGTATGCGATGCGGTGACGAGGAAATGGATCGTCGGATGTAGACACATGCTATGGGGATGGTGACCAACGAAATCCAGTGCAGAAATTCCCCTTCAAGGGAGTGGACCAGGTAGAACATGTAGACGGCAAAATACGCAAGCGCCCAAAGGGCTTCATTTCGCACGATGGGGTCGGGCGTCAACGTTCGTTCGGAATCCTGCACAAGTGATTCGTTCATTTTCATACGGGCGGTGCACACGGCTGTTACGCGGCAGTACGTATTCGCACATCTGCGCGCCTTGAAAGCGGTGGACAACAGGAAGGATTCTTCAGTACGACGCGGGGGACTTCGGCGAAGACAACGATGACCCTCAACGTGACTGCTATTTGATCACCAGCATTCTCTTTACTTGGATGAAACGCGTGTTAGGATTGTCAATTGAGACGGCCTCTATCCGGTAAAAATAAAGACCCGTGGGGACAGTCGCATTCCAAGCTATTTCGTGAAATGCAGCCGACATTTCGCCGTCAACAAGAACGGCAATCCTCTGGCCAAGAATGTTGAATACCTCCAGAAGCACCCGACCTCGCCCTGGCAGACCATATCGGATGATTGTCGACGGATTGAACGGGTTGGGATAGTTCTGATATATAATGTACTCTTGTGGAACAACGGATTGATTCCCTATACCCGTTGTCACTCCTATTCCAAGCAAAGCGATCGCGAGCGAAACACTGCCGGTATTTTCCACTGCATTGCTCACCACGTAGAGTGTGTCGGCATAAAACTTTATCGAGTCGGCATTGAACCACACACGCAGCTCGAACGATTCGGTATTCGACACCATTACGGGATAGCTGACGGCAAGTACACCGAAATTGACGGACTTCGTGTACACCGTGTCGACTCTGAGTGGATTGACCGAAACGTTCTCCAGATGCACGGACTGTGTGTCCTTCTGAACCGAGCCGAAATCCAAGCTCAACGGACTTGCGGATACGGTAGGTCGGGGAGAATCACCTCTCAAGGCTACGATTCCATATCCTCCATCCGATTCGATTCTGAGTGTGTCTATATGTGTCCCGTAACCATCCGGTGTAAAGCCCTCCACGTTGAAGCTGACGTTTAGAACTACGCTGTCGCCTGGAACTATCGCGAAGGGTGGCGTCCGGTCGACCATGAAGAGCGGCGCGACATACAGCATACTCGTCACAGTGAGCACGTTTACAGACCCATCGTTCCTGATAGCCAGAGTGGCATGAGCCGTATCTCTGAGGGCAACAGGCCCGAACATGAGTGATGATGCTGAGGTCCATAAGAACGGCGCCGGAGAGGCGCCAAAAAGAGGAATCTTTACCCAGGGGATTTGGCTATTGTTTCCTATCCACAGAGTATCGCTAAATGCTCCGATGCTTGTGGGATGGAATCTTACGGTCAGAGTGAGCGTATCCTGGCCAACACTGCCGTGCACGGGTTCAACACTGAAGGGAGGCCGCGTAAACACCGTATCCAACGCAAGCTCGTTTATGGAGTTGTTGCTGATCCTCACAAAAGCACTCCCGACCGAATCTCTGGTCACTTCGCCAAAGACGATATCGAGCACATCAGTTTCAACGCCGGGATAAGGCGAATTCCCCGACAAGAGAATGCGGCTGATACCCGCAACGCTCGAGATTACAATGGAATCGACATAGCTTCCGAATGAAGGAATGATGTCGGATGTCGGCGCGAAGAGGACTACGAGAGAAAGAGAGTCTCCGGGTCCCAGTCGAAAAGCTACTGCCGCATCTTCAACGCCAAAAGGCACCTGAGGATGAGCGAACGTGCCACTCAGAGTGTCGGTCGAAATCGAGCCATTCCGCAAAACGATGGAATGCTCGACCGATTGACCATGGGCGACCGGGCCAAACACTACCACAGAATCGCTCATCCAGAAATCGAAGACAGGCGATGCGATCAATGACGACACGATCATGAGAGCATTCGGGGAATACTGAGCACTTCCAGTCGAATACTGAACCGCCACGGTTTGGTATTCCGTGTCCGTTCCTTTTCGCCACACTTTCATGCCGACCAGCTCGCTTCCCCGAAGGCCGTCAATCGAGTCGGTCTGGTCGTTGTCACCCCAAACGGCCATCGCCGTGTTCTTCCCTTCCCATACGACGGCCCCGACACACAAGCCGGCCGGGGTAAAGGCACCGACCTCATCGCCAATGTCGAGCCCCTTTTCGCCAACGGTCGGATGGATCGAGTCCGGTATCACAATTGTGGCATTACTGCCGGTGAAAGCGGCAAACACAAAATGGACAGGAATGAGGACTGCAGCGGTTGAGAACCGGAATGCCTGCGACCACTCTCCCGCCCCCGCTTCGTTCAAGCCGCGAACTCTCCAAAGATATTGCGTTGCCGTCTGTAATGAACGGACGACACAGGAAGGAGAAGCCAGCGCGGAGTCATCGAAGACAAGCTGAGAGAACTCGATGTCCGCTGAGACCTGAAAATGATAACTCCCCGTGCCTGCAACCTCCGTCCACGAGAATTCGACTGTCGTAGGGAGGTCGCCTGTGCGGTCAGTCGGCACAAGAAGTTCGGGAGGCGGAGGGGGCGCGGTAGCCGTGAGTGCAGAAAGAATGAATATCGCGTCGGGGACATAAATGCCGTCCCCTTGGCCGTATGCTGCTTCGACGAGTGAGTATTCGGTGTTTCGAACATTGGACCAGACGCGGAAACGGAGCGTATCGGCCGGGACCGCTCCGTCAAGTTCTGGGGTCTGTTGATCATCTCCCCAAACAGTCAGTACGATGTCGAGTTTGGGCCATGATACCGCACCTACACAGAGGCCTGCCGACGTGAATACGCCGATTTCGTCGCCGAGATTGAGAGGAAGTCCGGAAATTGTGGGATTTGCTGAGAGCGGAACAGCAACGATGGCATTATTCCCCGTATTCGTCGCAAACTGAAAGTGTTCCAGCGTCTGCGACCTGGCGACTGCCGGCAGCACAGTGAGGATCAAAAGCGCGATTGCGGTCAGTCTGGATGCCACGACGAATTCCTTCACCGAACAAGGATCATCAACCGCGTTTGAGAGTAGCTCCCGGCGATTATCCGACATGCATACACGCCGGATTTCAAAGTTGAAGCATCGTACCGTACCGTGTGCGACCCGGCGTTCAACCACGTGTTGAGGATTTCGGCAATCCTCCTGCCCGCCACGTCCGTAACGATCACTCGAACGTGTTCCGCCCGATCCAGATTGAATATGATGTTCGTAGTCGGATTGAACGGATTCGGATAAATGCTTAAACGATCCTGTCCCCGCCCGTCGGCGGAACCCCTTGCGGATGGAACCAGCGCCGGGATTCCGCCGAGCGAGGCGAGGACGTGCATGGCATTCGCGATGTACGTGCCGTCTCCCGCAGAGTAGCTGACCGGCACCGAATCGTGCTCGGTTTGCGTCGTGTGGAGCCACACGCGAAACCACGGCCGATCTCCGGCGCGTGCTCCGTCCACTTCTGGAGTCTGATCATTGTCGCCCCAGACCGTGATCGCGGTGTTCACACCGGTCCAAACGACGGCCCCGGCGCAGATTCCGCCCGGAATGAACACGCCTATTTCGTCCCCCGAAACGAGTGAAGTCTCTCCCACTGCCGGATGGGCCGACACAGGTACGGCGATGGTCGCGTTGTTGCCGGTATTTGCGGTGAAGCTGAAGTGCACCGGCATCTGTGAAGTCGCCAGGAGCGGCAGTGCACTCAAATACGCAGTAGCCAGCGGCCGCGAAAAGCGTCGCAAACGACGGCTCATCGAATGAGCAGCATTTTCTTGACGCTGGTGAAATCCTCCGTATGGATGCGATACACATAGACTCCGCTTGGGAGTCCATCCTGAGTGAATACGACGTCGTAGTATCCCGCCTTTTGCGCAATTCCTGGTACTAACACAGAAACGGCCTGGCCTAGCAAATTGTACACTTCAAGCGTCACCATCGCGTCTTTCGGGAGGCCGTATCGGATGATCGTCGACGGGTTGAAAGGATTCGGATGATTCTGCTCGAGGACGTACTCCTTCGGAACATCGACAGCGACCCTCGCCGCCACCACGAGAGCGGCATTGCCCTGATACTTCAGCGACGGTTCTGCCGATTCATTTGTAAGGCCGTCGGTGATTCCGGAGATCGAGAGATTCTTCTCTTTCTGCTGGGCTTTGTCCCACACCCGCAGAGTCAACGCTTCGCCCTCCGCGGCTCCCTCTACTGTCTGGGTTGTGATAGGATCGTCACCCCAAATCGTCAGAAGAGCACTCCCCTGTTTGAGCGGTCCGGCTCCAATCAGAACGCCGGACGATGTCCAGATGCCGACTTCATCTCCATCTGTTGCTCCCTGCACGCGAACAAGCATGACTGCGTTGTCGCCACTCCGTCCAGCCGCAGGAACATAATGGGCGGCTTTCTGAACTTCAGCGATTTGCGGAGTAAGCGTTCTGGCCGTTGAACCGGAATTCCCTGGATATCTCAACGTACCAGCCTCGCTCACGTACACTTGGTATCCTTCACCGGGTTTGAACTGACCGATCGTGTTGATGCCGAACGCCGGCCAAAAGACCTGCCCGGCGTTGTTCTTTGCTATGACCAAAGTTCCCAAGATCGACTGGAGTGCAACTTCGCTCACCACCGGCGAAGTGCGAATGTAGGAAATCAGATTCCAACCCTGACCCAAAGACAGCGGCGTCTGCTCCGGAACGACAACATGTCCCCTAACCATGAGCGTGTCCCAGGCCTGCATGTACACCTGATAACCATGTCGCACATTCCATCGACCTATCTGATTGATGCCGAATGAGGGCCAATATACTTGACCGCCTCCATTCTTCATGAGAACCATGTTCGGTCTGATGCCCGCGAGCATGACATCCAACAACGAATCCGCGGGGGCTGCGTAGCTAGAAATCATATTCCACCCTTGTCGCAACGGTATTCTATGGTCAACAGTGGTGATACCATGCAGCGAGCTGAGGGTGTAGATTCCGTTGGTCTGATACGATGGACCGCCAGACTGATACGTTGCCTCTGCCCTGAACTCAATTCCCTCCTGACCATCCCAGATTTTGTATTTGAGCACTTCACCATCGGCAAATCCGTCCTTCTCGGGCGTCTGCATATCGTCGCCCCATACTGTGATGGCCATACTCTGGCCTTCGTGCCAAATACTGTACCCACCGCACACCAACTGACCGTCCCGATTGAAAAAGACGCCTATGGCATCACCCGTGCGCAGAGAACGCGTTCCGATCGTAGGGTTGATGACCGAATGCACTCCGATCGTCGCGTTCCTGCCGGTGTTTTCCGTGAAGGCCCAGGATGGAGGCGGTGCCATGGAGAGGCCTTGTGCGTAGAAAACCCGTACGTAGTCAACATTGGATCGAAGGGCCGAAATACTGGCGAGATTATTGGAGCCTTGCCCGACGACAATGGCAACGAGCATTTCAGCATGTCCACCCGGGGCAAGGTCGAATGGGCCGGAACTGATCACTATCCTCCTGTCCGAGGGTCCTTGATCGACCCAGCCGGTTGAACTCAGTGGGTCGCCGCTTAGCGGGAAAAGCGTCGGCAGTCCGGTCATCGGATCGATGTAATCGAGACCGTCCCGAGTTTTACCCTGAGCATAGTTGTAGAATTGCGTCGGATTGTTCGGATCATTCAGCGGCTCGATGCCGGCAGCGTGATACGTGAAATTGCGCATCGGCTTCCCGCCGGCCGCTCCCTGCAGGAAGACATATCCCACCGAAGGCGGCGCATCTCCGTACATAGCATCCGCGGGAAAGCCGTTGTATGCATATGCGAGGTCTCTTTGTGGATCTGATCCCACAAGATCGTCGTACGCATCGCCAAGGTCAGGATCACTCCACAGAGCCGCATATGCGTTCGTCCAATGCTGGCTGCTCCTGTTGATGATGGAATAGTGAACAAAGACGGTGTTTTGCAGTGTGCCGGCCTTGTTGAACCCAAATGTCGTTTGCCGCACCTCAGCGCCGATGGGGGAAGATCCATATACATGCCCCTCCGGATTCAGTTCATTGTACACCGAGAAGAGGGTCTGGTCGCCCAAGAGTTTCGGGGTTCCGTCACTGTTGACCGGAGCGCCAAGGTCTGCCGGCCACTCTGCATAATCGGGATTCACCGCCGCATTATCCCCTCGTGAAATCTTGTAGACCCGGTACCGGGAATTTGAAGGATTTTCCGGAACACCGTCGAACGCCGGACCTGCCCGAAACTCGGAGTTGTAGTGCGCAACGCCTGTCGTCGGCACGCCGTTGACGAGTGCCGCAATCCATATTCCGGCCTGATACACAGCCGTCTTCCCGGTTCCCTTGGGCCATTCTAGTCCCGACTTGACTCCGATCGGGTCATTTGCCGTGCGCCCATTTCTCAGCACGAACATCCTGATGCTGTTGGCGTCGAACGTCTTGCTCGGCAGAAGCGATCCCGTGACGCTGAAGACTGTCGGGGCATTTGCGGCATTTGATTGCAATTCAATGAAGTTCAACACCTCTCCGGTGACAGAGATCGGCGCCTTGAAGGAGACCGTCCACGATTCTCCGGGCTGAAGTATGAAGTACGGAGCATATCCGAAGAGCGTCGACGGTCCGAGGTTCGTCACGATCACCTTCTTCTGCTCACCCGCTTCGAAAATGCCGAAGTCGATCGAAGATGTGTTGACGGAAAGCTGTGGCAACGGAGACCCGGGCGTCCATGGGATGAACTGAGCCCCACCCTGAACGATGAGGTCGTTATGGTATTGTGTCGCATCCGCCGTGCCCTGCGTGCCATTCGGGTACGTGGTAGACTTGTCGAGTCTCCAACAACCCCGTAGGAACAGTTCGGTGCCGGTCAGGTGCGCGTTCATACTGCTCTGTATCTCCGCTTGGCTCCTTGCCGTGTTCCACAGACGGACCTCATCGATCACGCCCTGGAACCGGTCGGTGAGAAAGCGGCCTATGTAAAAGCCGAGACCTTCGGGTGTGATGGCAATATTCGTACTTGCCTGTCCTTTCAGCACACCGTTGACATAGATCCTCAGCTCGCTCCCGTCATACGTGCCGGCCAGGTGGGTCCACTGAAACCTGCGCAGAGTATCCGGGCTCACCACAATTTGCCGACTCCCCGGAGTTCCGTCGGATATCGAAAATGCAACTTGAGGATATGCGTTTGACCAATCGACATACAGACGGAAGCTTTCGTACGGGTCCATCCTATCCACGTTGAGCGGTCTGGACACTATGGTATTTCCCAGCGGACGATCGGGAAAAGCGGCGGCATAGATCCACGCTTCCACGGTAATTGCTGTCCCGGAAACTTTGTAAGCATCGGGATTTGCCGCAGGATGAATGCCAAGACCATCCAAGACCCGAACTCTCGCAGTCGACGAGTTAAACAGCGCAGCGTTGTCGGGTCCCGGCACACCGGACCGCACAAACATTTGAACCACGGGTCCGTCGGAGAAGAACACGCCGACATACGCTGTATCGCCCGTCGGACTGAATGCGATCGCGCGCGGCCTCCCATTTTGAGTCCCGGGAGATGGGAACCAGCCTATCGTATCGACAACCTGATCGGACGCCGGATCATAGCCGAACCAGGTCTGTTTCGGCCACGGCGGGAGAGGCGGATTAAAGTCGGATCCCGAGCTCACCCAAAGGAGTCCGGTCGACCGGTTCCATGCCATGGATTCCACAGCCAGTCCGGGAAGCACGATGCCCGAGTTCACATAGGGACCGGAAGCGCCCGTTTCGCTGTGGAATCTCGTGATGGCCCTCTGCGAGTACTCGGCCCAATACACATCGTTGCCGTTCCGCGAGATCTCCACCGAGCGCGAGTACCCCGTGCTCGCATCAACGACGTTTCCCAGGGGCCCGAATGATGCATCGAACATCTGGACGGGATTCCCGGGCAAGACCTTTCCAACAACGACGTTTCCCAGAGAATCTGACGCAGCCGCAGTCAACGTGGCACCCGGCTGGGGAACGACTTTGGCGATGCAGAGTCCAGAGTGATAGTCGATCCTGTAGAGTGCATCAAAAGCGCTGTAGAGAATATTCCCCTGGTGGTCTGTGGAAAGACCCCGGCTGCTGTTGAAGAGTGTATCCCAGGTGGCGTTCGCCTGCAACATGAGGATCGGAGAGAATGGCGCCGGCGTGCCGTCGGGAGCGAACACATATAGAGCTCGTGTGGGACGACTCGTTGTGCCGTCCCAAACATTTTCCGTCGGGTTGTACGGCGCAATCCACACTTTTCCTTCGGGGTCGACAGCCAGTCCTTGGATGCCGAGACTGTTCGAGGA
>MHAK01000078.1:0-17878 GCA_001802945.1 Ignavibacteria bacterium RIFCSPLOWO2_12_FULL_56_21
CGGTAATGTGTTCGGCCCGTTCCTCGGCGGGTCGTTGTCGGACATCTTCGGATTTCGTCCGGTGTTCTTTCTTGTCGCCGCCCTCATTACGGTCACAGGTTTCATTGTCATCAGGTTTGTTCCAGATTCGCCCACGGCCGTCGACAGATCGCAACAACTCCACACGATCAGGAGCAACTATAGCTTCGCATTCTCCCGTCGTCCCATCGCCATAGCTCTCGGAGTTATCGTTCTGTCGCAAATGGGCGTTTTCCTTGTGCAGCCGATCTTTGCCCTCTACGTCGATTCCATGCTGAGTGGGACTCAATACGTGGCTACAATGGCAGGAGCGATTTTCTCTGTGACCGGTTTGTTCACCGTGCTCTCCGCGCCATGGTGGGGAAAGCGGAACGATTCCAAAAGCGTCCGAAAGAATCTTTCGATAGCCTTCGTAGGGGCGGCTGCGGCATATGCCCTACATGCAGCAGTCAACCATCCGCTCCCTCTGGTCGTTGTCCGTTCCATGCTCGGATTCTGCCTGGGTGGCATGTTGCCCGCTCTGTATTCGTACATCAGCAAACTTGTGACACCGCAGCGCCGGGGAGGAGTATTGGCGATCGCCACGAGCGGGAATACACTCGCAAACTTCGTCGGCGCCCCGTTGGGAGGATTTTTCGGAGCTCAGTTCGGTCTGAGGTCCGTCTTCCTCTTTGCTTTTGCGATGCTTCTCATATCATTCGCCGTCGTCCGCCAGTATTTCGTCGACCAGACGGAAGCTGACATTGCAAAGAGCGATGCAGGCTTTTCAGCAAATGAGACTTCATAAGAGACAATCCTTATGAAGAAAACCCGCCCCCGGTTGTTTCTTATCGACGGTATGGCCATTGCGTACCGTTCCTATTTTGCGTTCATCCAGCGTCCACTCATGACCTCAGATGGGCGAAATGTCAGCGCAATCTATGGCTTTGTGACATTCCTCAACAGGATCCTGACCGGCGAATCTCCGGATTATATCGCCGTGGCCTTTGACACCGCGGAACCGACGTTCCGGCACAAGAAATACGCGGCATACAAGGCGACCCGCGAAAAGATGCCCGAAGATATGTCGGCCCAACTCGGGCCGCTGAAGGATGTCATCCGGGCACATCGTATTCCACTGCTCGAAGTTCCCGGTTTCGAGGCGGATGATATCATTGGAACGCTTGCGCTTAAGGCGGAAAAGAAGGGATTGGATTCTTTTCTCGTAACGAGCGACAAGGATTTCATGCAACTGGTTACGAAGAACATTTCCCTCTTTCGTCCGGGCAAGCTGGGGGGCGACGCGGAAACAGTGTCCTATGCTGAGGTCAAGGAAAAATTTGGAGTCACACCCGACAAGGTGATTGAAGTGCTTGCGCTCATGGGCGATTCATCGGACAATGTGCCCGGCGTACCCGGTATCGGCGAGAAGACTGCCATCCCGCTGATCCAGAAGTATGGAACCCTCGAGTTGCTGTATAAGAAGCTTGCCGATATTCCGCAGAAGGGGACGCGAGCAAAGCTGGAGGAGCATAAGGAAACGGCGTTTCTTTCACGTGAGCTTGTGACGATACACACCGACACGCCTGTGGATCTGGACCTTCCGAAATTCAGGGTCGCCCAACCCGACACTGGGAAGCTGGCAGCACTCTATCGTTCGTTTGAATTCCGTTCTCTCCTTTCGAAACTGGAACCCACGACGAAAGTGGAGAAAGAGCCCGACGCAAGCGAGTCCGACGTTGCCGTGAAATCTCCATCGTACAAGACGATGTCGACGGACAAGCACTCCTATCATCATGTGACAACGGAAAAGGAGCTCATAGCGCTGGCGAAACGCCTTGCATCGGTCCAATCCTTGGTGTTCGATACGGAGACAACGTCGACCGATGCGCTTCGAGCCGATCTTGTGGGAGTCTCTTTTGCCGTTCAAGAACGGGAAGCCTGGTTTGTCCGCATTGTCCCCGAAGGCCTGGAGTCGACGCTGTTTGACGGAGGGAAAGCTCTTGGAATCCCGTCGTCATCTGCGGTGAAGATCGTGAAGCCAATTCTGGAGGATCCGTCGATAGCAAAGGGAGGGCACAACATCAAGTATGACATGCTGGTGATGTCGCGCTACGGGGTGGACGTGCAGGGGGTGGTATTCGACACAATGGTTGCCAGCTACCTGCTCCGTGCTGACGCCCAGCACAACATGGACGCCGTCGCCCGGGAATATCTGTCATACTCGCCTGTTTCGTATGCAGACCTCGTCGGTGAGGGAAGGAATCAAAAGAATATTCTCGAGGTCGATCCGGCAGCGCTGAGCGATTATTCTGCGGAAGACGCGGACATCACGCTTCGACTCTGGCACCTCCTTGACAAGAAGCTGGACGATCATACAATGAAACGGTTGAGTGCTGAGGTTGATATGCCGCTGGTCCCTGTACTCGCACGCATGGAGAAGACGGGGGTACGCATTGACGTTGAGTATTTGCAAGCCATGTCGAAAGACCTTGACCGTCAGATCCAGGCTCTCACGCTGGACATTCACCGGCTGGCCGGAGGTCCGTTCAATATCAATTCAACGCAACAATTGGGTCAGGTGCTTTTCACAAAGCTCGGTCTTCCAACCGTGCGGAAGACGAAGACGGGATTCTCGACGGACGTCAGCGTCCTGGAATCGCTCAGGCATGAGCACGAGATCGTCGAAAAGCTTCTGGAGTACCGTCAATTGACGAAGTTGAAGTCAACGTATGTTGACGCATTGCCGACGATGGTCCATCCCGGCACTGGTCGCGTGCATACATCGTTTTCGCAGTCCGTGGCGGCGACGGGAAGGCTGTCCAGCAGCGATCCGAACCTTCAGAATATCCCCATACGCACCGAAGCCGGCCGCGCCGTACGGAAGGCGTTCATTGCGCGTGACAAGAATTCGATGATCCTGTCAGCAGACTATTCCCAGATCGAGCTGCGGGTCATGGCGCACATCGCCGGCGACGAGGGATTGGCAAAGGCATTCCGAAACAACGAGGATGTGCACGCTGCGACAGCGGCGGAGGTGTTTGGCGTCGAGCTCACGAGCGTGACCAAGGATATGCGTCGAAAGGCAAAGGAAGTGAATTTCGGGATCATGTATGGCAGTGGTCCATTCGGTCTTGCAACGCGGCTGGAGGTCAGTCAATCAGAGGCGAAGGAGATCATCGAGCGATACTTCGACCGATTTCCGAAGGTTCGCCAGTACATCGCCGACACGATCGCGGAGGCCGCGCGCAAAGGTTACGTGCAGACGATGCTTGGGAGGCGAAGGTATCTTCCGGACCTTCGAAGTCAAAACAGGGCAATACGGCAGAACGCAGAGCGGCAGGCAATCAACATGCCGATCCAGGGCACGTCAGCGGACATGATCAAGATCGCCATGGTGCACATCGACGCGGCTTTTCTCAAGATGAAGCTTCGTTCAGCGATGATCATGCAGGTGCATGATGAGCTCGTATTCGAGGCATTGAAAGATGAAGAACAGCAGGTACGGTCCATCGTGGAGAAGGAAATGGTCAACGCTCTTCCCCTTTCGGTACCGATGGAAGTCGAGATTGGAATCGGTCCTAACTGGCTGGATGCACACTGAGGGTGTATTGCAGGAAGTGGTTGCGGAAGATCAAGGGAAGTTGTACGTTCGGGGGTTCACATCTTGAGGGGGAAGCTGTGCCGAGGAGAGCATTGCGTTTCGTGCCTGGGGAGTTCTATCACATCTACAACAGAGGGAACGAAGCACGCCCGATTTTCTGGGAGCCGGATAATTATCGGTATTTCCTGGAACGGATGGCGAAGTACTTGCTGGCTGATCCCATCGATCTTGTTGCTTTCTGCTTAATGCCGAATCACTTTCATCTGCTGCTCCGGTTGGCGGAGGTGTTTGATGTTTCGGATGCGATGAAAAAACTCGGAATTTCTTATGCAAAGGCATTGAATATCCGATATGGCAGAATTGGACACCTCTTTCAGGGAAGATTCAGGTCAAAACACGTTGCGGACATTGAGTATGTGCTTCAGGCTTCACTCTATATCCACAGAAATCCATACGTTGCACATCTTGTGACGAGACCTGAAGACTGGACTTACTCAAGCTGCAGTGCATACTTGAGTGATTCGACAAATGGACTTCCTGAAGTCGCGAGAACGGCAGGTATTGTGCTGAAGAAGGAAATTCTCTTAGACGCGGTTGGAGGGAGAGAAAAGTATGAGGAATACCTAAGGGATGAAAAGCCGGTTCATTCTCTATATACTCTGAGTACTAAGGGTACATAGGAAGATTCCGGGAATCTTAAGATTCCGGGAGTCTTTTCCGCCCCCACAGCGCCCGCCCCACCACCCCCGCCCCCGCAAGAATCACCAGCGCCGGCCAACCGTCCTCGGCAAAGTCCCGAATGGCCGATAACCTCGCCAGGTCCCACCACCAAAGATAATAGCCGATCCCTGGTCCCACAAACAATGCAGCCGGCACCAAAATGTCCAGCTTGTGCGGTGCTGCCAGCCAGACAAAGAAGAATGAAAGTCCAACCCACAAGCACACGGAAGCAATCGCTTCTTCTCCGTTCGGTTGCAGTACCCCGGACGTCCACAGTGCCGCATGGCATCCAGCGAGGAAGAGGAACGCGCCTGCAAACAATCGTGCCGAACTTCTCATCTTCCATCCTCTCGCAGCCACACTCGCTCCCAATACGCCTACGGCCGACCACGCAACTACATCAACGACGCCCTCCCAAATTCCAAGAACGCTGCCCAGCAGCGAGACACCAACCACGATCAGACTAATGCCTATCACAAGATCGCTTGCATGCGGCCGCATGATCACGCTCCCTGTCCCGCTGACGTCGGTTCGGCGTGCGCGGCCGGCGTAAGGATCGCCAGCACAACGTAGCCCAGGATCCCCACTGCTGGAGCCGCAAGCGTCAGCCCAACGACCAAAAGCCGAACAAGGGTCGCGTCAACCTGGAAGTATTCTGCGATCCCTCCGCAAACGCCGAACAATTTTCTGTCACGGTAACTCTTGTGCAATCGTTCAGGACCGGCATGGGGAACGCCTCCCGCGGGCTGCTCATCTGTCGAATCAGGTTCAGATCGCCGCGAACCAAGAATGAAGAACACACCCAACCCGATCAACATGAGCGGCCCCATGTATCTCCACGACCAGTGCCAGATGTCTTCGAGATCGATCCAGAACCAAGTGTCGAGGAGCAGGAGAACGCCGAGCAGCATGAGCCCCCCGCCTGCTACTATGCCAAACATGTTCCGGTTGCGAACCCGGCCGGCCGGCGGCTCCACGGCCGGACCCACCGGCACCACGAAAATCCAGACGATATACAACAACAGGCCGAACCCGCCAAGCAGAATTGCCGCCACCCATGCAACGCGAAAGAGTACGGGGTCGACGCCCAAATACTCGCCAAGGCCCCCGCACACGCCGGCCAGCATACGGTCAGAAGAGCTCCGATACAGACGACGTCCTTCAAATGTCATTGCTGAATCCTCCAGTTCATCATCTGGATTACGCGTGGACTGACCTGAATGTTGCGCAGTCCCAAAAATGAAAAACCCCGCGGAGCGCGGGGTTTTCCGTGACAGTTTTCAGAACAGTCAGACTTCCAAGATCTCCTTCTCCTTGAGCGCGAGAAGGGCGTCGATCTCCTTGATATGCTTGTCCGTCAACTTCTGCGTCTCCTGCTCCGACCGCTTTCGATCATCTTCCGACAGGTGTTCATCCTTTTCGGCCTTCTTCAAATGTTCGATCGCGTCCCGGCGGACATTTCGCACCGCAATCTTTCCCTCTTCGCCGAATTTCTTCACCAACTTGACCAGTTCACGTCTTCGTTCTTCGGTCAAAGGCGGAATGGGCACCCGAATGGCCACTCCGTCATTCGCCGGGTTGAGCCCCAAGTTGGCGCTCTGAATCGCTTTCTCGATCGCCTGCAAAGTACCCTTTTCCCAGGGTTGTACGCTGATCGTATGGACATCGGGCGTGCTGACATTCGCAACTTGTTTCAACGGTACGTGCGAACCGTAGTAATCGACCTTCACGGAATCCAGGAGGGCGGTCGTTGCCTTCCCGGTCCTGATCTTTGTCAGTTCATCCCGAACGACCTCGACCGCCTTTTTCATTCGGTCGTCCGCATTCTTCATGATGTCTTTTGCATTCATGGCGTTCGCACCTATTGTCGCGCTAGGGTCGGGAACTCCATCACTTTCGAACCCACGTCGTCCCCAAGCGCGATGCGCTTGAGATTTCCCGGTATGTTCATGTTGAACACGATCAGCGGGAGTTTGTTTTCCTTTGACAGTGTGATCGCCGTAAGGTCCATGACCCGGAGATCGCGGCGCAGGACATCTTCATACGAAATCTGATCGAATCGCTGCGCGCCGGCGTTGGTCTCGGGGTCGCTGTCGTAGACGCCGTCGACACGGGTTCCCTTGAGAATCACGTCCGCCCCGATCTCAATGGCACGCAGGACGGCGGCCGTATCTGTCGTAAAGTACGGATTCCCCGTTCCCGCTGCAAAGATCACCACGCGCCCTTTTTCCAGGTGACGGACGGCCCTCCGACGAATGAACGGCTCTGCGATCTTTGCCATATCGATCGCCGTAAGACAACGCGTCGGCACACCCGCATGTTCGAGCGAACTCTGCAATGCGAGCGCGTTGATGACCGTCGCCAGCATGCCCATGTGGTCGCCGGTGACTTTGTCGATGCCGTCCGACGAGTTCTCAACCCCGCGATAGATGTTGCCGCCGCCGATCACAATGCCGACCTGAACGCCGAATTCGCGGACCGATTTGATGTCCTCCGCATATCGGCGCAGGACCCTGTCGTCGATCCCGTAGTCGCGATCCCCCATCAGCGATTCACCGCTGAGTTTGAGGAGCATACGCTGATATTTCGGGTTCTGCTTGGGCATGAATGAAACAGTCCCGAATCGCTTCGGGACTGCGGTAGTGGATCAACTTGGTGAAGATTCGCCGAGATGATATCGCATGAAGCGCCTGATCTGGATCTTTTCCCCGACCTTCGAAACCTCTTCTTCCACAATATCCTTGATCGTCTTTCCGGAGTCTTTGATAAAGCTCTGTTCCAGAAGTACAGATTCCTGGTAGAACTTCTCCAGACGTCCCTGAGCGATCTTATCGGCTACGGCCTCGGGTTTACCTTCGTTCTTTGCCTGGGCCCTGTAAATGTCCAGTTCCTTGGCGATCGTGTTCTGGTCCACGTTCTCCCGCGAGATGAATTGCGGGTTCATGGCCGCGATTTGCATGGCGATGTCGTGCGCCAACTGTTTGAATCCCGGCGTTTTTGCCACGAAGTCGGTTTCGCAATTCAACTCCACCATGGAACCAATGCGACCTCCCGCATGTATATACGCTTCAACAACGCCTTGATTCGCTTCTTTGTCGGCACGCTTTGCCGCTGTCGCCGCCCCCTTCTTGCGAAGCTGTTCGACCGCCGCATTCATGTCGCCGTTCGTCTCTTCCAGCGCCCGCTTGCAGTCCATCATGCCGGCACCGGTCATGTCACGCAGTTTCTTAACGATATCGGAAGTTATCTGAGCCATGGTATGCTAGT
This sequence comes from Ignavibacteria bacterium RIFCSPLOWO2_12_FULL_56_21, assembly GCA_001802945.1. Taxonomy (GTDB): domain Bacteria; phylum Bacteroidota; class Ignavibacteria; order UBA10030; family UBA10030; genus 2-02-FULL-55-14. Next base: position 7,589 of record MHAK01000078.1, read on the forward strand.
GCTTGCCGGTTCTTCAGGCCTTCTCTGAGGCCGCGGTTTCCGCGCCTGCACTTGCCGCCTGTTCTGCCAGGCGAGAAGAAGCTCGCTGGCTGCCCTCGGCAACGGCATCGGCAATGGCGCGTGTGATGAGTTGCACCGACTTCAAGGCGTCGTCGTTGGCCGGAATCGGAAAGTCAACGATATCCGGGTCGGTGTTGGTATCGACGATCGCAGCGACCGGAATGCCCAATCGGCGCGCTTCTTTGACGGTGATATCCTCTTTATTGATATCCACAACAAAAATTAACCCGGGCAGACGCGACATGTCGACAACGCCGGCCAGGACCTCCTGCAGCTTGTCGCGTTCGCGCGCGAGCATCAAGCGCTCTTTTTTCGTGAGCTTGTCGAACGTACCGTCCGTTTCCATCTTTTCGATGTTCGTCAGACGTTTGACGCTCTTCCGAATCGTGCTGAAATTCGTGAGCATGCCGCCCATCCACCGCTCTGTTACATAGAACGCTCCGCACCGCCGGGCTTCTTCCTTGACCACGTCTTTGGCCTGTTGCTTTGTGCCGACAAAGAGGGCCTTCTTGCCATCCGCGATGATGTTGGCGACGGACGTGCACGCTTCGTCGACGAGTTCCTGCGTTTTCTTGAGGTCGATTATGTGGATCCCGTTCCGTTCCATGAAGATGTACGGCTTCATCTTGGGATTCCAGCGGCGGGTCAGGTGGCCGAAATGGGCCCCTGCTTGCAGAAGTGATTCCAGCTCGATGCGTGGCATCGTGATCCTTTCAGTTGGGCGACTGCGTCCGTCATCTCCTTCCGGAATCCACGGGAGCCGCCGTTGACGAGGGCCCGCCGGGACACTGCCGGTCGGATCAGAACGCATGATTGATGGTGAACGCCGTCCGCAGAATGCGGACCGGCGGATACTGCATGCTCAAAAGAGCGCCCCGCAGTACGACTCGGGGCGCTGCCTGCTCGAATGCTTTCCGGAACTGCCCGCCAAGGACGTCCGGAACAATGGACACATCAACGTTTGGAGAACTGGAACCGTTTGCGCGCCTTCTTCTGGCCGTACTTTTTCCGTTCGACCATCCGAGGATCGCGTGTCAACAAGCCCTGTGTGCGAAGCGCTCCACGAAGGTCTTCATCCACGGACACGAGCGACCGCGCGATCCCAAGTTTGATCGCCTGCGCCTGTCCGTTCGCTCCGCCTCCCTCGACCTTCACCGATACGTCGTATCGTCCGAGTGACTCCGTCGCCAGCAGCGGTTTGAGGACCTCCTGGCGATGCGTTTCCAGCGGGAAGTAGTTTTCAAAAGTACGTCCGTTCACGGTCACTTTGCCGGAACCGTCCGCGAGCTTCACTCGCGCAATGGCTGTTTTCCGGCGACCGACGGTAATGCGACGTTCCATGCTCTCTCTGCCTTCCTTAGAACTTCAACGGTTCGGGTTGCTGGGCTGCATGCGGATGTTCGTTACCGCGGTACACTTTCAGCTTCTTGATCATGCGTCGTCCAAGGCGATTTTTGGGGATCATCCCTTTAACGGCGTGCTCCATGACGATCTCAGGCCGCGTTTTCATGAGATCTCGGACACCGACAAACCGGTCGCCCCCCGGATACAGCGTATTGTGGTACAGTTGCTTCAATTCCAGGCGTTTGCCAGTCAACTCCACCTTTTCGGCGTTCACAATAATGACGAAATCGCCGACATCAGCGTTGGGAGTGAACTGCGGTTTGTGCTTGCCGCGAAGGACATGCGCCACGCGTGAAGCAATACGGCCGAGCGTTTGCCCCGCCGCATCCACGATATACCATTTTCGGCCGACTTCTTCGGTTGAATAAAACTTCGTTTTTGGCGTTGTTTCCACTCAATTCTCCTGCGAACACTGACAAATCATAGATTTTAAAGGTACCACGGAAATGCCGGAAAGTCAATCGAAATGTACCCCTGCGAAAACAAATCGTCCCTGCCGAGCACGGCCGGGACGTTACAATGCTGCTCTCAATTTCAGAATCTCACTGCCGCAGGTCTAGCTTGAACGGCTTCCTTGACTTGCGATCGAGCTTGGCCGCCGTGTCACTGCGCATGCCCTTCACGGTCGGCGAAGGCGCGACATAGACCCGACCTCGGAAGTCACCCGATCTGACAGTTCCGGGAATGGACCCGCCCTCACGAGATCTCTGTTCGAACGCTCCATCCAGTTCTTCGACCGGTATCCGGGGTGCCACGGATATGTTAAAGAAGAAGGCACCGTCGGTGGCAGAATCCTGCGTCAATTCGATCGTCAATCGGTCCTTGCGTGAGGTCACCGACATACGCGGAATGTCCGGATGCGCAATGACCGGACCGTCGAACTCCGCAGTCGTCGACACCAGGCGCCGGATCGCACGCTCCCTGCGCAGTGCCATTTCCTCAATCATGCCTTCGCTCATGCTCTGGCGCATCGCTTCCATATTCACGTGGAATCGTGACAGTCTCATTGAATCGGCCGTGACGACCACAAATTCGGGACCTTTCGGCGAGGCGTGGAACGATTTGATAACCTCATCCGCCTGCCGAACCTCCTTCGATCGGGATACGACCGTGTAAGGAGCCTCCCGCTCTTCAAGCAGTCGGTTGAATTTCACCCGTTGCTGTGGCTGGAGGCATGCAACCAGGCCCGAGACGACCGCTTTGTTCAATCTATGCAGGTCGACATTGATCGCCATTGCATCATCTGCCCCGACCAACACCGAAGCTTCAAGTTCTTCCCGCGCCGCTTTCAACACTGAATCGAGGGTCGCCCGTTGGCTTACGGTTGGCTGAACCTCGGTCATGAACTCCGTGACGGTGAGCTTCTTGATCTTTCGAGGCAGTTCTTTTTGAACTTCGATCCGATATCCCGTGCTGCTTCGTTCATCCACCTTCAGCGTTGTCCCCTTTTCTTCGTCCAGCGGCAATGTGCCGTAAAGAGCGAACTGGAGGGTCCTGTCGGCGTCCAGGTTCGAAAAGAACGGCAACAACGAACCTTGAACGACCCCCTGCTGATATGCTTCACGCAGCGCAGTGGACTGGCGTTCCCAGAACGTGAGGATCGAAAGACGATTCTGGACAAGAATCAATCCCGCACCGACAATGACTATGAACGCAGCCGCAACGACTGCCGGCAGATATGAGCGGGGAAACGGAAGAAGATTCTTTTCTTCATCACGAGTCGAGTCAAGAGCCGCCTTGACGCGCGTCCAGAAAAAGGGGTCCGGAGGAAGGTGCGGAAGGTCGCGGACGAGGGAACGAAGCCGGACGAGCTCTTCATACGCGGTTCGGAGGTCCGGCTCCTTGGCAATCCTCAGCTCGACGACATCCCGTTCCCGGTCGGAGAGGTCTCCGTCCAGCAAGCGGCTCAGAAGTTGGTGGTCCTGCGGCGGTATCACTGATTTCATGCGATGCGCTCTTTGATGATTGGACCGAGAATGTTCTTCAGCGTCGTTCGGGCGCGGGAAAGTCGCGATTTCACGGTCCCGACCTCGATCTGCAGAATATCCGCGATCTCTTCGTAAGAAAATCCCTCGATGTCTTTCAGAATAACGACGATACGTTGATGATCGGGTAATGCACGCAAGCCGTACGCGACAAGGTCCGCCGATTCATGGTCCTTCGGCGGATGCGCCATGCGAGTTTCGAGCTCGGCCAACGTCCCGTCGTCAAGCGATTGAAACGAGAAGAACCTGCGCAGCTTCCTTCGGCGCAATTCGTCGCGGCTCTTATTTACGGCAATGCGGTAGAGCCAGGTATATAATGATGACTCGAATCGGAACCCGGGAAGCGCTTCGTACACCTTGACGAAGACCTCCTGCGACAGGTCATCAACGAAATCCGGCTCGTGAAATATGGAGAACAGAAGATTGCGGATCCGCTCCTGGTATCGTTCCACGAGGACACGGAACGCCCGCTGATCACCGTTTTGAAAAAGCGTGATCAGGACGTCGTCCGAAGCCTGGGCGAAAGAAACGTCCTTGGAAGGTGTTGTCATGGGGTCATAGCGCCGGATCGGTTGCCGGCGGACTGCCGGGACTTCGGCCGGGAAAGGAATAACGGATATGGCTTCGCGAGATTGCATGTAATCCTACGGATAGAACGCCCATGAGTTTCTTCGCGGGGGGTCCAGCCGTATGGACGCACGCAAACCCTTTTAAGTTCCTTCCCGGAAACAGAAAACTCGCGTTCCGGCCTTGGGACGCGAGTTTGTGCCAGTTTTCATTCGGATTTTCGGTACGAACGAGTAAATCATCTAGCCACCAAGACACAAAGGCACGAAGGAAGAAAATTTGACTCAAGTTTCTCTTGGAGTCAATGTGACTTTGTAGCTAGAAGCCATCTCGAAAATATTTGCCACAAAAGACACAAAACCGATTCTTGCGCATTCTGTGTATTTTTGTGGCTCGTTCTCTTACGTGGTGCAGTTGTTTGGATGGGCTGTACTCTCTTCTTCTCCCTGCACGCCGCTAGGCAGTGACCTCCGCTGCAACGATCGACGAACGATCGACAGTTCGTAGTTCGAATTCATCGCGGAACCGGCGGAGCATCGATTGAACCGGCCAGGCAGCCGCGTCACCTAGAGCACAAATGGTGTTCCCTTCGATGTTGTTGGCGATGTCCATCAACAGGTCCACGTCGGACATCCTCGCTTCACTGCGCTCGAATCGTTTGAGCAATTTCCACAGCCAGCCTGTGCCTTCGCGACACGGCGTGCACTGACCGCACGACTCATGATAATAGAATTTCGCAATGCGCGTGAGAACGCGGATGAGGTCCGTGTCCTCGTCCATGACGATCAGTCCGGCCGTACCAACAGACGATCCCGACGCTTTCAGCGAATCGGCATCCATCCTGATGCCTTCCAGCTTATCGCCGCGCACGATCATCGTCGACGAACCGCCGGGAATGACAGCTTTGATCCCCTTGTTGCCGACGATGCCGCCGGCCCATTTGTGAATGATCTCGAGAAGAGGTTCACCGGTGGGCATTTCAAAAACTCCCGGCTTGTTCACGTGGCCGCTCACGCCGACGAGGATCGGTCCCGGATGCTTCGCAACGCCGACCGACGCATACCAAGCAGCGCCGCGTTCGATGATCACGGGAACGTTCGCGATCGTCTCAACATTGTTGATGGTGGTCGGACAGCCCCACAGACCGTACTGCGCGGGAAACGGCGGCTTGACCCGCGGGTATCCGCGGTCCCCTTCGAGCGAATTCATCAGCGCCGACTCTTCGCCGCAGATATACGCTCCCGCACCTTTGTGAACATACACGTTCGCGGAAAATCCGCTGCCGAGAATGTTCTCACCAATACATCCGTTCGCGTACGCATCCTCCAACGCCCGTTCCACCATTCTCACCCATCTACCATACTCGCCGCGGATGTAAATGTACGCGGTGGCGATGCCCATTGCCCAGCACGCAATGACCGTCCCTTCGATGAGAAGGTGCGGATTGGATTCGAAGATCTGCCGATCCTTGAACGTCCCCGGCTCCGATTCGTCCCCGTTGACACAAAGGTATTTCGCCTTCGGCGTCTGTTTTGGCATGAATGACCACTTCAGGCCGGTCGGAAAGCACGCTCCCCCTCTGCCGCGAAGGTTCGATTTCTTCACCTCGTCGATCACCTCTTCCGGCTTCATGGACAACGCCTTCTTCAAGGCCCTGTAACCGCCGTTCGTACGGTAGACGTCGATCTTGTGCAGGTCCTTGATGGGTGGGAGAATGACATTCTCCCATTTCGTCGCGTGTTCCGGTTGTGCGGGGGATGTGATCACGACAATCCCTCCAGTATCCGGTCGACCTTTTCGGGCGTCAGGTTCTCGTGATACTCTTCACCGATGGCAAACATCGGCGCAAAGCCGCATGCACCCATGCACTCGGTTTCGGTCACCGTGAACTTCTTGTCCGGCGTCGTCTGCCCGCAGCCGATTCCCAGGCGGTGTTCCAGATGCTCGAGGATCCGGTCCGACCCTTTGAGCATGCACGAAACGTTCGTGCACACTTCAATGTGATACCGGCCCGTCGGCACGGAATGGAACATGGTGTAAAACGTCACGACGCCGAGCACGTGGCCATACGGCATATGCAGCAGTTCGGCGACATACTTCATCGCATCCTGCGAAATGTACCCTTCCTGCTCCTGCACCATCCAGAGAACGGGGAGCGTCAGTGCCTGGACCGCCGGATACCGTTTCTTGAGCTCTTCGACGCGTCGAAGATTATTGTCGTTGAGAATGAACATAGGATTGTGAATGCGACTTCTTACTTATCCGCTTCGCCCATGACGGGGTCGAGACTGCCGATGATAGCGACAACATCGGAGATCATCGCTCCCTGCACGAGCGTCGGCAGGGACTGCAGGTTGACGAATGACGGCGACCGGATCTTCATCCTCCACGGTTGCCCTTCGCCGTGACTGTAAAAATAGAATCCGAGTTCCCCCTTGGGCGCCTCGACGGCGTGATACACTTCGCCAACGGGGGGTTCGACACCGAAGTTCACGATCATGAAGTCGTGAATGAGCTCCTCCATGCGCGTATACACGCGATCCTTTCGCGGCAGCACTTTCTTCGGCTTGAAGGCGTGAATATCTCCCATCGGCAAACGGTCAAGCGCCTGACAAATGATCTTGTAGCTCTCTTTCATTTCCGCCATACGCACGTAGTACCGGGCGAGTGTGTCCCCGCCCTCCTGTGTCGGGACCTCGAAATCCAGGTCCTTATAAATGAGATACGGCTGGGCACGCCGCAGGTCGTGTTGAACGCCGCACGCTCTGAGGTTCGGTCCCGTCAGTCCAAGGTCGATCGCCCTTTCGGTAGAAATGGGTCCGATGCCGTCCGTTCGTTCGACAAAGATCCTGTTCCGATTCAGCAGGCGTTCGCACTCGTCGAGATTCGACAAGAAATCGGCGAGGTAATCCCGGATCATCCTCTCCGGCTCGGGCAGCAAATCGTGCGCAAGCCCGCCGATGCGGGTATAGCTTGTCGTGAACCGCGCTCCGACAATATGCTCAAACACGTCGTACAGTTTTTCGCGCTCGCGGAACGTCCACATGAAGACCGTCAGAGCGCCTACGTCCATCCCCATCGACCCGAGCCACAACAAATGGGAAGAGATCCGGGCCAATTCGGTAATGATCGTGCGGATATGCTGCGCCCGTGGAGGAGCCTCGATGCCGAGGAGCTTCTCCACGGCGAGTACATAGGCCGTGTTGTTGGACAGCGGGGAGAGATAATCGAGCCGGTCGGTGTGCGGAATGAACTCGTGGTACGAACAGTTCTCAGCCAACTTTTCATAGCCACGGTGGAGATAGCCGAGCTCGGGCACGCACCCGATGACCCGTTCTCCGTCGAGCTTGACGAGGAGCCGGAGCACGCCGTGCGTCGCCGGATGCTGCGGTCCCATGTTGAGGATCATTTCGCTTTCGAGGGCGTCGTCGAACTGGACGTTCGTGTTCTGATCCTCGAGGGCCTGCAGGATCCTGCTGCGACGCGGAGGCTCTTCTGTATGCACTGCCATGAGTTACTTTTTCGGGAGGGGAAGCGATCCGGGGATCCCCATCAGCGGAAAATCCTTGCGGAGCGGATAATATTCGAATTCGTCGGGAAGATACATACGCCGGAGGTCGGGATGGCCGGCGAACCGAATGCCGAACATGTCGAACGTTTCGCGCTCATGCCAATTGGCAGTAGCCCAGACACCCGATACTGTTGGTACGACCGGGTCGCTTTCTTCGGCGAATGTTTTCAGGCGGATCCGATGATTTCTCGGAATGGAAAAGAGGTTGTAAATCACGCCGAATCGTGCGACGGGAGTGTACATGTCGATGCCGCACAGATCGGACAAGAGGTTGAACCGGCAGTCGGGGTGCTCCTTCAGGAAGAGGCATACCTCGACGATCTTTTCTTTTGGAACGACGACGGTGAGCTCGTCGCGAAATTCGGACGATTCCAGCGGACCGAACCGCCCTTGCAGGAGTTGGAGGACCTGTTCGTTCATCTAGGCCGCTTGCGTCTTTGAACCAAGCCGATGGTGAGCCGATGATTCGCCGATGAACGCCGGAGCCGCGCCGCGGCTTTCGCCGCGAGCGACTTTCTGCTGCAGAAGCAAAAGTGCGTTGATCAAATTGTCGGGACGGGGCGGGCAGCCGGCAACGTAGACGTCGACGGGAATGAAAAGGTCGATGCCCTGAACGACGTTGTACGTCCGATACATTCCGCCGGACGACGTGCAGGCCCCCATGGCGATGACCCATTTGGGGTCGGGCATCTGGTCATAGATCTTCCGGACAACCTTGGCCATTTTGTACGTGGTCGTCCCGGCGACGATAATGATGTCGGACTGTCGCGGAGAGAATCGAAGGACTTCCGACCCGAACCTGGCAGAATCGAATCTCGGGCCTGCGAATGCCATCATCTCGATCGCGCAACAGGAAATGCCCATCGGCATGGGCCAGAGCGAATTTTTGCGGCACCAATTGATCGCGTCAACGATCCGGGTGGTCAGGAAACTGTCGCCCATCGCTTGTTCTAGTCCCATTCCAACGCTCCTTTTCTCCAAATGTAGGCATAACCGACAAGCAGGACCATAATGAAAACGAACATCGTTACGAATCCGGAAATTCCCAACGACTTGTACGTCACGGCCCAGGGATACAGAAACACGACTTCGATGTCGAAGATGATGAAAAGCATCGCAACCATGTAGAACTTGATGGGAAAGCGTTCGCGAGCCGATCGGACGGGCTCCATGCCGCTTTCGTAGGTGCTCTGCTTCTCTTCAGAAGGCCTTCGGGGACCGAGCAAAACGTTCACATTTCCCATCGCGACACCCATCAGGATGCCGATGCCGATCATGATAAATATGGGAATATACGATTCAAGCACGGTGCGTTCTCGGGAAGAAGTACTTCCAAAATTTATTGAGAAATCGACTGAGAATCCAGCACAGATTCATGGTCAAAAGGATGCTCAGTCAACCGTTGATGCGCTCAATCTTGAAGCTGGGATGGAGATCCGGGCATCCGCTACTTTGGAATCGTCAACACCACGCCTTCCAACGGCCACCGAACGCGGATCTTCAACGTGTCGGAGACATCGCTGCGACGTTCGGAAGGTTGGAAGGGATACGGGAGGCCGGGATCATAACGGCCGTTGTTGTTTCTGTCACGGTACGCGCTGAGAACCATGCGACTTTGGGGGAGTCCCTCAACGGTGAAGCGACCGTCACGACCTGCACGTGTGGTGATCCGCTGCGGCAATTTCGTCCCGACTTCGACGGCTGTGACAACGATTGTTCCGGCGGTGTCCGTCGGCGAGTCATCAGCCACTCTTCCCTCCACACTGCCGGCTTCGTCCGGGTCCATGGTCTCGAAATGCACCGTGAGCGCTGAATCGCGGATCGGCGTGTTCTTCCAGTCCTGAGCGCCGGCAAAGAGCAGGGAGAGCGCGTACCAGGACAGACCGGCCAACGGCTTGGTCGGCCGAATGCCGACCAACGCGGGTGTCAGCCACGTTGTCGTCACAGCCACGATACTCCCTTCGGACGACGTCAGACGAATTCCTCTGCCGTCGAATGTTGCAGGGATGATCGGGTCGGAAAATGCCAGCTGTATCATTCCCGTCAAACCTACACGCCGCGCGCTGTCTCGTACGCTCAAGCTCAGGACGTGCGTTACCGTCGAATCGATCTTGTCCGAGGCCACGAAGACGCGCGTGAGACCTTCTTCTCTTCCCTCATTTCCAACGGTATCATAGACGGCTTGGAGACGAACGGCATATGCTGTTTCCGGGGTCTGAAAATCCGTGACCAGCGTCGCCGATTTCCTTCCAGGAAGATGGGGGATGAATGCATACACCGACAAATCTTTGCGCGTCGTCGTGTCGATGATGACCGCGGACAAACGACGTGAAGTGGACGTGTCGATGACCTCGGTGAATTCGACCGCGACATGATTCCGATCTTTCGGGTCGAGCTTCGCAATGCGGGGCCCCGTCGTGTCCTCTTTCGAAAGCTGTAGAATGAGTGAAGACTGGGCCGTGTCCGCGTTCGTGAGCCGGATCGTTCTTTGATACACGGCATACTCGTCCGCTTCCCTGTCATACAGGACATTGCGGTACTCGTCCCGTTCTGCCATGACGGCATACGACCCCAGCCGCACGTGGGGAAGGCGGAAGGACCCGCCGGCCCCCGTTTGGGTGACGTACGTCGGCAGTGTCACTTGCGGATTGAGCGTGTCGAATCGGGCGCCGTCGAGCCTGTACGCGAACACCATGATCCCCG
>MHAK01000078.1:17884-19847 GCA_001802945.1 Ignavibacteria bacterium RIFCSPLOWO2_12_FULL_56_21
CGTCCGCGTCGGCCAGGGGAAACACGCGCCCGGCAAGCAGGCCCCGGTCGATCGATTGTCCGGTGGAGAATGCCAGAGTGAAGGCCTGCGCCATGCGATTCCGCGGTTGCGCAAGCAAGTCGGTGACATCCGTCCCGACGGTGATGACGTACGTAGTCGAATCCCGAAGTTTTTCTTCAAAGATCATTTCGACGCTTGTACCCGACCACAAGAATTCCACATCCCTGATCGTGGGCGAAATGAAGACCGATTCTTCGAACGATCGTTGGTCGACGTATTCGTCAAACTCGAATTCCACCCGATCGTCGTCGAAATGGGTCGTGAACGGTGCAGGATAGGAAGCGACGATCTCCGGACCTTCTACGTCGCGCGGGCCGCCTTCGGGAGGGATCTGGTGGGCGCAGGAGAAGACGCTCATCGCGACGGCGAAGAGCGTGCAGCGTGCGAGTTGCGATTGGATCTGGCGTAGTGAGAACACAGCTTCAGGAGGTCTGGTTCGCCGCCTGCATTTGCATCTGACGCCTCACGCGGCGAAACGTCCGGACGGCCTGCAGATGTTCGGCATACGTGCGCGAGAAACGGTGTCCGCCGGCGCCGGTGGCGACAAAAAAGAGGTACGTGTGGTCCTCGGGATACAACGCAGCCAAAATGGAACCGCGGCCGGGATTGCTGATCGGTCCCGGCGGCAACCCATAATGCAGATACGTGTTGTACGGGGACAGGAACCGTAAGTCTTCGTACAGCAGGCGGCGCGGACCGTCCGGAAGGACGTATTGCACAGTCGGGTCGGCTTCGAGACGCATGCGCTTCTTCAGCCGGTTCCAATACACGCCGGCGATCGTCGACCGTTCGGCGTCGAGGGACGACTCACCTTCGACGATCGCTGCGAGCGCCAGCGTTTCATTGAGCGTCAGCCGAAGTTCTTGTTGTCGGCGGACGAGACTATCGACGTAGAACGCCTTGAATGCGTTGACCATCGTTCGAATGATTTGGTCCTCGTCCGTCTGCCAGTAGAATTCATACGTATCGGGAAGGAGATAGCCCTCAAGCGTCGGGGCGTCGATGCCGAATCCGCGGATCACGCCGGAGTCGCGGCACATCGAGACGATCTTTGCGGAATCGACGCTCAAGAATCGTTCGAATCTCTTGGCGATGTATTCCATCCTCCATCCTTCGGGAATGGGAACGGCAATGAGAACCCGCGAACTGCCGGAGGCGAGGTCCTCAAGCATCGCAAGGTTCGACATCCCGGGCGGGAAATGATATCTTCCAACCCGGACCATCCGGTCGTAGCCGAAGATACGCGCGGCGACCTTCAGCGTGAACCTGCTGCTGATCGCCCCTGCCGCATCCAAGGAATCGAGCGCAACGCTGAACGACGCACCGCGAGGAATGCTTACCGTGGTTCCGTCGGGTCCGGCCGAGGGATTCGGCCACCAGAAGAGCCACGTGCACACAGCCAGCACAAACACGAATGGAACCCCGGCAAATATGACCAAGCGGCGGTGAACCTCGAAGAACTCCTTCATCGTTCGCTTCCCTTTGTGTCGTCCTGCATGGCTAGTCGTTCCACGCTCCTGATCTCGTCCATGATGCGCTCGAACAATCTCTTGATGGCTTGTTCCGGCAACGGGCCTTTGTTCGCCGCAATGACATTGCGAATGATCTCTTCTTCGCGCACCGGGTCGTAGACGGGAAGCCTGTCCCCCACTTTGTGCCTGCCGATCTGCTGGGCGACATGCGCGCGCTCATTCAGCAGCCGGGTGAGCGCAATATCGATTTCATCGATCCGTCTCCGTAATTCTTCGATCCCGCTCATAAAGAGGCTCCATTCGGTCGTAACGAAGAAAGGAATGTTCCCGCAGCCGCAGCCGCTTCGGCCGGATCCCCGGCCCCGGACATGGCCTTGATCAACGCCGAGCCGACGACCGCGCCGTCCGCCATGCGCCACACCGCGCCGACA
>MHAK01000079.1 GCA_001802945.1 Ignavibacteria bacterium RIFCSPLOWO2_12_FULL_56_21
GGATCGGCGGCCAATTGGCGGAAATCCATCTATTATCATTTCTATGAAGATGACGACGCCGATCATAAGGTGCCGAGGCATTACGGAGTCAGGACGGACCGTTACAAGCTCATGCATTTCTACCAGTTGCATGAGTGGGAAATGTATGACATCCAATCGGATCCGAATGAATTGAAAAACATCGTGAATGACGCTGCCTATGCGGGTCTTCGCGATTCTTTGAAAAAGGAATTGGGGCGGTTGCAGGAGGAGTACAAAGTCACTGCGGAAACAGACAGCGAAGCGACTGTTTTCCAGCGGGGCCAGAAGAAACGGCAAAGGTTCCTCTCCCTTCTCGGCGAAGTCCCTTCACAGCTTGCATCCCGCGTCGATTCGGTTTCGATTGAGAGAGGAAAGAAGTACTCGCGTGAACGAGTTTCTTACAGAGTGGGGGATCAATCGATTGAAGCGGATGTGTATGTGCCGAACGTGCGTAAAGGACTTCTGCCGGGCATTGTCGTCGTGCATCCTGACGGACCCGACGGGTCGTTCGTGAAAGGGAAGAGCCTTCTTGCCGGCTCCGGCCCCAAGGAAAGCTGGGCCAACGCCGTGGACCTGTGTCTGCGAGGATACGTTGTTATGGTCCCCGACCGGTTCGGATATGAAAGCCGCCGTGCAATTTCTGGTCCGGATGGAGAGGGGCCATCAATGGGGGTGTTTACAGCCGCGGCTGAACGATACATTGGCGAAAAGTCGTCGTTGATGGCTCAGGAAGTGGGAGAAGTGATGTTCGCGGTCAATTACTTGTCCCTAAGGCCGGAGGTTCATTACATGCGCATTGGAGTCATGGGAGTTGAAGAAGGAGGGATTGTTGCGGCTGTCGTGGGAGCCGTAGACCGAAGCGTCGCTGCTGTGGTCGCCACCGGCGGTCTTGAGAAGTTCAGAGAAGTTCCGCTGCCAGGCAAACCGTCGCATGTTTCCGCCCTGTTGACCATTCCAAGAATTCAAACATGGGGCAACATAGAGGATCTTCTGCCGCTGACGTACCCGCGCCCGCTGTTGCTCTTCGGAAAGAGCACAGAAGACGAGTCCTTCCTGAAGCAGGCGTTCGAGCGATATAGTGATCGTTCATTCAATAGGGAAATTTTGCTCCACCCCGTCCCCTCAAAAAACGCAAAGTCATCCGCCGAGTTGAAAGAAGCTGCAGCACGGTGGTTTGACACGTGGTTGAAGGGGAAGTAGAGCGGAGAATGCAGAGGTCAGAGCTCAGATTTCAGATGTCAGAGATCAGATGACAGCGCAACAACGTGAATGAACGCTCGTCGCTTATCATTCTACCTTGTTCCAGCGGCGATACTAATCCTCTTCTTCTATTTCGATCCGCTACATTTCGCACCATCAATATCTGATTCTGCCGCCCCTCCTCGGTTCACCGGCTCTCAAAGTTGCATCGGATGCCACGCTGAATTCCATCAGAAGTGGTCGACGTCGATGCATGGGCTCAGCGTCCGGGCGTACGACAGTGATTTCGCAAAGTCGTTCCTTCCGAGTGAACCATGGTCCGTCGTTCTGGCCGGGGAGTCGTCGCGGGTAACGATCAAACCGGGCGATGGAGTGTTAGAAGAACGTAAGAACGATAGAACGAGTGATTATGCGATCTCGTTCGCTGTCGGCGGCAAGAATGTCTTGTATTTCCTGACAGAACTCGACAGGGGACGGATCCAGACGCTGCCGATCGCGTACGATGTTCGAGCTTCATCGTGGTTTCACACTGCGGGAGCGAACTTGCGGCATTTCGGCCAAGGCAGCGGGGACGCTCCGTTGCCGTGGCGTGACCGAGCCTACACATTCAACAATTCCTGCTATCGCTGTCACGTCAGTCAGGCCCGCACGAGCTACGATCCCGCTATTGATGTTTACTCGTTGACGTGGTCGGAGCCGGGGATCAATTGTGAAACGTGTCACGGTCCCGCGGCCGACCACATTCGCGCGTTCAGTTCTCGCATGGATTCGGGCGCGCATCCGGACCTTCATCTTATCAGCGCAAAGCGTTTCGCGCCCGCTCAATCAAACGACCTCTGCTCCCCATGCCACGCGAAGATGCTGCCGCTCACCGCCGCATACACTCCTGGCGAACGATTCTTCGATCATTTCGACCTTGTAACGTGGGAAGACCCCGACTTTGCGGCCGACGGCAGGGACCTTGGCGAGAATTATACGATGACATCGTGGTTGACGAGCCCCTGCCGTCGTGCAAAAACGCTGACGTGTATGCATTGTCACACATCGAGCGGCAGGTTCCGTTTTGTGAACGAACCCGATAAAGCTTGTCTGCCGTGTCATGCCGAGCGGGTGCGCGATGCTGCCTCACATTCCCGCCATGCAGCAGGCACAAAAGGGGCCCAATGCATCTCCTGTCATATGCCGAAGTCGGAGTTCGCCCGCATGTCTCGGAGCGACCATTCAATGCGTCCTCCGACCCCGGGCGTCACAGAAAGGTTTGGCTCGCCGAATGCGTGCACACAATGTCACAACGAGAAGTCTGCATCATGGGCCGACTCAGTCGTCCGAAAGTGGCATCCGAATGACTTTCAGCGGCCGGTCCTCGAAATGAGTGCTCGTTTGGAGGAGGCGAAGAAAGGAGTATGGACGCGTTTCGAGGACATGAAACGTTCCATCGGGAAGAACGGCAGGGAAGAAGTGTATGCGGCATCGCTGTTGCGAGCGATGAGAAATTGGCCGGACAAACAGAAAGTCGAAGCGGCGGACATTGGGTTGAAGGATCAGTCTCCACTCGTCAGGGCCGCGGCGGCTCAGGCGCTCTACGGATCCACGGGCCCGCGGGTAGAAAGCCTGCTGCAATCGGCGGCGGGCGACTCGATTCGCCTCGTGCGAGTGCGCGCGGCCGAGTCGTATGCTTCCGTCGCGGTCAACGTGCGGCAGCAGAAGGCTTCCGACAGAATGATCGATGCCCTCAATGAATATGTGGCCTTCTTGATGGCGCGGCCGGATGACCACGCTTCACTCTACAATCTCGGCAACTATTACGCATCAACCGGCGATCAGAAGAATGCGATCTCGGCGTACGAACGCGCGCTGACGTTGCGGCCGGAATTCGTGTCCGCTCGCGTGAATGCGTCGTTTGCGTATGAAGCTGCAGGTAGAAATTCGGAAGCAGAGCAACAATTGCGTATGGCGCTTTCTGCCGATCCCTGGAACGTCGCTGCGAATCTTAATCTCGGCCTGCTCCTCGCCGGACGTGGAGAAGCAACCGATGCAGAAACGCGACTGCGGGCGGCGTATACGGGAGACACGACACTCGCTGTCGCGGCGTATAACCTGGCAATACTTACAGCACGATACGATCGTAATGAATCGGTGCGATGGTCAATGCGGGCTGTTGCGTTACGCCCTCTCGAACCAAAATATGTGTTTGCTCGGGCGTTTTACCTTCATGAGGCGGGGAAAGAGGAAGAGGCGATCGGCGTGTTGAGGGCTGCGCTTCGTGACAAGACCTCGTCAGCCGATATCTACGGGCTACTGGGTGAACTTCTGGAAAGTCGGAGTTCGTTCGCCGAAGCAAGGAAAGTCTATCTTCAGGGTGCTAACGACGTCACCATCCCCGCATCGGAACGCGATATGCTTGCTTCAAAAGCTGCGCGCTAGAGCATTCGAGATTTTGACAACGTGCCCAATTGTTTCCTGCCCCCGTTCACTGTACTCCATTCACTCTCTCAGTATTCGTCATCCCTCATCCCTATTCTTCTTTTTCTCCCCCATGAACACCAGCTTTATCCCCGCCTGCTTTGCGTATTCCGTTATGCGTTCGTCCCTGTAGAATTCCTTGAAGTACACTGTCCTGATGCCGCAGTTCGCTACGAGCTTAAAGCACGCCAGACAGGGGGAAGCCGTCACGTAGATCTCCGATTCGTCAATCCGCACGCCATGTTTCGCCGATTGAGCCACGGCGTTCGCTTCAGCGTGCACGGTTCGCACGCAATGCCCGTTCTCCATGTCATGCCCTGCGTCGTCGCAGTGCGGCGACCCCCGCAGGCTGCCGTTATAGCCGGTTGACAATATTGTCCTGTCCCTCACAATGACGGCGCCGATGTGCTTACGGTCGCACGTACTGCGTGTCGCAACCTGCTCGGCGATATTCATGAAATAATCGTTCCAGCCTGCGCGTTTGTCTGCCATGTGAGCACCGTAGAGCTAGTTGTTAAAGAGTAAACCGCCAAGGGTCTCAAAATACTATTCAATCGCTATATCTTTCTTGGCGTCCTTGGCTTTCATGGCGTCTTGTCGGTCATCTTCAAATGAAGGCTGACCGAGATGAACGACGCATACAGGAATAACCGAAGAAAAAGAATCTCGCCATCGCTTGCCTAACCTCAACCTCATCCGTACCTTGATTCGCACTTTGAGAAAGGACTTCCCATGAACGTTACGATTTCCTGCTGTCGATGGATGTGTGTAACGGCGATTCTCATTCTTGCTGCAACTGCGGTAATAGCGCAAACCGCTCCGCCGAAGGATATAGACGCGTATGTCGATCGCGTTCGTTCGACGTTTGACGTGCCCGGCATCGGACTGGCGATCGTCAAGGACGGCAAGGTCGTCCTTGCAAAAGGATACGGCATCCGTAAAATGGGGGAGAAAGCCGCCGTCGACGAACATACGCTGTTCGCCATTGCCTCCAACACCAAGGTCTTTACGGCAACTGCCATCGGGATCCTTGTCGAAGAGGGAAAGCTGGAATGGGATGCCCCCGTCATCCGCTATCTTCCCTGGTTCAGGTTGTCAAATCCATATGTCACGAACGAGATCACCGTACGCGACCTCCTGGTCCATCGAAGCGGGCTCGGCCTCGGTGCGGGCGATCTGCTCTGGTGGCCGCCGTCGACCTATAATCGGGATGAGATCGCCCGGCGGCTGCAATACATCCCGCTGGTGACCAGTTTCCGGTCGGCGTACGCTTACGATAACGTGCTGTATCTGGTGGCCGGACAGCTCATTGAATCCGTAGGCGGCATGAGCTGGGAGGATTTCATCGCGAAGCGCATTTTCATCCCGGTGGGCATGACGGAAAGCAAGGACCGGCATTCGGACATTGGCGGAACGGCGAACGCGGCCTGGTCGCATGCGAAGGTCGAGGGGTCGGTGCGCCCCGTCGCTCCTTTCACGAGTGACAATACGAACCCGGCCGGCGGTGTGGTCACGAACGCAGTCGATATTGCAAAGTGGATGATCACCCAGCTTGATTCCGGAAAGACTCCCGACGGGAAATGGCTGTTCACACCGCGCACCAACCGTCAGTTGTGGACGATCGTCACTCCGCTGGGAACAGGAAACCCGCCCCCCGAACTCTCCGCGCTGCGCGCACAATTCAACGGATATGCGCTCGGCCTGGGTGTCAACGATTTCCGGGGTCACAAAGTGATCTCGCATACGGGCGGCCTTCCCGGGTTCGTTTCGAAAGTGGCGTTATTGCCCGATCAGCGGCTTGGCGTCGCGGTCTTCACGAATCAGGAGAGCGGCGCTGCGTTTCAAGCGATCACCATGCACATTTTCGATCACTACCTGAAGATGAACGACACCGACTGGCTCGCCGCGTATCAGAAGCTGATGGCTCGCAGCGACTCCATGATGGCGGCCGCGAATGCGAAGACATCGGCAAGCCGAAAAGCAGATTCGAGTCCGTCGCTTCCCCTGGCGTCATACGCCGGCACCTACAACGACCAGTGGTACGGCGACATACAGGTCGCCCAGGAGAACGGAAAGCTGGTCATCACATTCACGAAAACTCCGTCGCTCGTCGGGGACCTTGAGCACTGGCAATACGACACGTTTGTTGCCCGATGGCGCGACCGTGAGCTGCGGGCGGACGCGTTCGTGACATTTTCCCTCAGGCCTGACGGTACAATTCGCGAAGCAAGAATGGAAGCCGTGTCGCCGGAGACGGACTTTAGTTTCGATTTTCAGGATCTGCTTCTGAAGCCGGTGGCGAAGAAATAGGCTGCGTAGAGCTTAGTACAAAGATCACCCACTAGGTTCACGAAATAGAATAGAATGACACGAAGTCTAGTGTGTTCGTTAGTATTGTACTTCGTGCGCTTCGTGGGTCCAATCTTCTCACTCTTGGAGATACAACTGGCAGCTTAGCTTGGCCGCTGACCCAGGCCTGCATCTGACACCAGCCTACGCACCGCATCCTGCTCCTTTTCCTGCAATGGAAGCAGCGGACGGCGCAATGAGGCGGCTTCGTATCCCAGTTCCTGAGCTGCGAACTTGAGTCCAGGCACACCGTAGGTCGCCGTGACGGCGACATTCAACGGCAGAAGCCGGGCGTAGAGGTCACGCGCTTCTTGCATTTTCCCTTCCTCAAAAAGGCGCTGGACTTCGATGCATTGGTTTGGAGCAATATTCGCGAGCGCCATGATCCCCGCACGGACACCGAGCGTCAACGCCGGGTACCAAGCCGATGCTGTTCCCACAAACACTCGGAATGCCGGTGATACCGTTTTCATGATCGCCGCCAGCCGGGGAACGTCTCCTGAGCTGTCCTTCATTCCTCCGATGTTGGGATGCCGGCTGAGAGTTGCGATGACGGGCACCGGCAAACTCACGTGCGTGAATCTGGGGACATGATACAGGAGAATCGGAATTGGGGAAGCGTCTGCGAGCCGGGTGAAATGTTCGATGATCACGCGATCGGTCATCTGCTCTGAATAGTAGAACGGAGGCAGGACGAGAGCGGCAGCGGCACCAAGCTTCGCCGCCTCTTCCGTTCGCCGGATCGTCTCGGCCGTCGATTCGCCTCCGGTACCGGCGATCACCGTTGCTCCTTTCCTTGCCGTCCGGACTGTGATTTCGACCAACTTTCTGCGCTCTTCGTCCGAGAGATACGGAGTCTCGCTGTTGGAACCAAGAGCTACATAGCCGCCCAAGTCGGAGCGATTCCATGTGTCGATATTTCTCTCAAACGCGTCGTACGCCACACGCCCGTCTTCACCGAAGGGCGTTAACATAGGCGGATACACGCCGTCGTTCAATATGGTCGAAGAATGCATTGTCGTTTCTCAAACGGGCATGAAAGAAGACTGTCTCGTACGTAACTTCGGAATAAACAAGTCGGTGTGCAAACAAGAATTACTGCCAACGCGAATCGGTCGCGCTGACAAGTATTGAGCTACTGGGAGGACGATGTGTTTCAATACGGCAAGAGGCAATATATACACGTCGATGGAGTTGCGGGTTACTGATTTGATGGTGATATTCCGCAAATTCTGAATCCAGCCGTTAGAACCTTTCAACATCCCTGCCATGACGCAAATGTCACAGACGTTCCGCGCGGCATCAATTGCCTTCGCTATTCTGCTTGTTTCGTCGGCCGCCTGGGGCCAGAAAAGTCGGCCCGCTGGACAGCCGCTTCCATCGGGACCGGCCGATGTAGAAAACCGCGTGGATTCGCTCCTACGTTTGATGACCATCGAAGAGAAGCTCGGCCAACTGAATCAACTGTCGAGCGTCTGGGACACGGTCCTCCATCGGTCTAACGCCAGCGCGTCCGGTATGCAGATGCTCCGTGAGGGGCGCGTCGGCTCCTTTCTCAACATTGTAGGCTCGGAAGCAACGGCGTCTCTTCAGCGGATCGCCGTGAATGAAACCCGTCTGAAGATTCCTCTGCTCTTTGGACTCGACGTCATCCACGGCTATCGAACGATCTATCCAATTCCGCTGGGCGAGGCCGCCTCCTGGGATCCGGAACTGGCGGAGGAAACGGCACGTATGGCTGCGGGTGAAGCCGCGGCTGCGGGCATTCACTGGACATTTGCCCCCATGGTTGATATTGCCCGCGATCCCCGATGGGGGAGGATCGCCGAAGGGTCGGGCGAAGACCCGTTCCTCGGCTCCGCATTCGCCGCAGCGCGGGTGCGCGGATTTCAGGGTCACCTGCTCGATTCGAAAAGCCTGCTTTTGGCGACGGCAAAGCACTTTGCCGCCTATGGCGGGCCTGAAGGAGGACGAGACTATAACACCGTCGACATGTCGGAACGGACGCTTCGCGAAATGTATCTGCCACCGTATCGCGCGGCGGTCAGAGCGGGTGTCGGCACTCTCATGTCGTCCTTCAACGAAATCGGCGGAGTGCCGAGTTCTGCAAGCAGGCATCTCCTCACCGATATCTTGCGGAAGGAATGGCAGTTCGACGGGTTTGTCGTAAGCGACTGGAATTCTGTGGGCGAAGTGGAAACGCACGGCATCGCATCGGACCGAACGTCGGCGGGTATTCTTGGATTAACTGCCGGCGTCGATATGGACATGATGTCGTTGATCTACGTCGACGAATTGAGATCGGCGTTGAAGGACGGTAGACTGAAGATGGCCGTTGTCGATGAGGCTGTGCGACGGGTGCTGCGCATCAAGTTTCGCATGGGTCTTTTCGAAGATCCGTTTCGAGGGGCGTCGACGGTGCGAGAGCGTGCAGTCATGATGACGCAGGAGCATCGTGCCCTTGCCCGGAGAGCGGCGTCAGAATCGTTCGTGTTGTTAAAGAATGAGAACGGGGTCCTTCCCCTGACTGAGTCGACGCGTTCGATTCTCGTGGTGGGACCGCTTGCAGAGAGCAAAGATGATCCATTAGGTACCTGGTCGGCGAGGGGTGAAGCAGCTGACGTCGTGTCGATCATCGAGGGCCTGCGCAGGGGAGCGCCGTCAAAGACGAAAGTGACGTATGTGCGTGGATGCGGGGTGGACGACACCGTGAGATCCGGAATTGCAGAAGCCGCTCGTGTTGCTGCTGCGGCGGATGTTGTCATTGCCGTTCTCGGAGAGGCCCGGTCGATGAGCGGCGAGGCCGCAAGCAGGTCAGAGATCGGGCTGCCCGGCGTTCAGGAAGAATTGTTGCGTGCCCTTGTGGCGACAGGAAAGAAGACTGTTGTACTGCTGATGAATGGCAGGCCATTGGTGATCCCATGGACGGCCGAGCACGCTTCGGCTATCCTCGAACTCTGGCATCCAGGAGTAGAAGCGGGTCATGCAGCGGCCGATGTCGTCTTTGGGCGGATAAATCCGTCCGGAAAGCTTCCTGCGACTTTTCCGCGGAGTGTTGGTCAAGTTCCTTTGTATTACAATCACAAGATTTCGGGACGACCGGCTTCGGAAGCGAATTCATTCACTTCAAAGTACCTCGATGTCGCTTGGACGCCGCAGTTTCCGTTTGGTTTTGGATTGAGCTACACGTCGTTTGCGTATTCAGAGTTAACGTTGAGTGCGACCGTGATGCGGTGGAGCGATTCCCTTGTGGTGGGAGTGAAGGTCAGGAATACCGGAAAGAGGAGGGGAGAGGAAGTTGTACAGCTCTACGTCCGCGATCATGTAGGGTCCGTGACCCGTCCGGTGAGGGAGCTCAAGGGATTTCGGAAGATTGCCCTGGACCCGGGTGAATCAAAGAGAGTAACGTTCAACATCGGCCGAGATGACCTGGCATTTTGGAATGGTTTGATGGAGCATACGGCTGAACCGGGACAATTCTCAGTCTATGTCGGCACGAATTCACATGCAGAACTCAGCGCAGAGTTTCAGCTGGAGGAGTGATTTTCCGGCCATCCCGCATCAAAAAGTAAACGCTTACCTTAAGCCCAGGAATGTGCAATTATTTTATGAACGAGTTGCGGCGACAGACGTGAACAATGTGAACATGCTGACCCGGCGTATCATCGGCTTCGGAGGTCGGATCAACGCGGCGCCGTTCCTGGTGCCGCAGTGCGAATGGGTGGAGGAGTGGAAGAAGATGAGGGAGCAGGTGCCGTGAGGGCGAAGAATAGAGAATCAAGAAAAAAGAATAAAGAACAAAGGAGCTTGAAAGCTGATCAAAACTCTTGCGCTTCTTGCGGCCGACGCTCTTGAGATCAGCTTCTCAGCGCTCTCCTATCGATTTCCCCCACGTGTC
Source organism: Ignavibacteria bacterium RIFCSPLOWO2_12_FULL_56_21 (assembly GCA_001802945.1). Lineage (GTDB taxonomy): Bacteria > Bacteroidota > Ignavibacteria > UBA10030 > UBA10030 > 2-02-FULL-55-14. Next base: position 9,932 of record MHAK01000079.1, read on the forward strand.
TGTAACCAGACAACCCCATTGTCAGATCAAAATCTGCAACGAGGTTCTGTAGCACATGCCGAACTCCTGCTTCACCGCCAACTGCCAATCCCCAAACGTAAGGACGACCAACGAGCACGGCTTTCGCACCTAAAGCGAGTGCTTTGAAGACGTCGGCTCCTCTGCGAATGCCGCCGTCGAAAAGAACGGGTCCCCGCGTTCCAACCGCTTTCACGACGGCCGGCAATGCATCGATCGATGCAATTGCGCCGTCCACCTGTCTGCCGCCATGATTCGAGACGATGACTCCGTCAGCCCCATGCCTCATTGCCTGCCGGGCATCGTTGGAATGCAGAATCCCCTTGGCCACGATCGGTAACTTGGTGAGTTTGCGGAGGGCTTTCAGGTCGGGCCATGTCAACGCGGGATTGGAAAAAATACGGGCGAAATGCCGGACAGCTTCGAGCGGTCTTTCTTCGGGGGAGTGCTTCAACGACTCACGAAAGACCGGATCGTTGAAGTAGTTTGCAAGCCCGTCTCCAACAAGGAAGGGGAGATATGCATTCTGAAGGTCCCTTTCACGCCACGCGAAGAGAAATGTGTCGAGAGTGACCACAATCGCTTCGTATCCCGCCTTCTCCGCTCTCATGACCAGGCTTGCTGTCAATTCCCGATCCTTCGGCCAATAGAGTTGGAACCAACGAGGTGTCTTGCCGAGTGTATTGGCAACCACCTCGAGTGTGTGCGACGATGCCGTACTTAGGACCATGGGAATCCCGAGTGATGCCGCCGCCCTCGCGACCCCCAATTCACCGCTCTTATGCACAATTCCCAGGACTCCCACCGGGGCGATCAGCAATGGCGTCGGGTAGTGCTTGTCGAACACGTGCACGCCCATGGAACGATCGGCAATCCCACGCATATGGCGCGGAACAATGTACATTGCTTCGAGAGCATTCCTGTTGGCACGGACAGTTGCTCCTCCTCCTGCTCCTCCCGCGACGTAGTCGAATGCTTCGCGCTTCAGGACCCTTTGCGCGTTCCGTTCAAGGTCCTCGACCGCCATTGGGAAACGCGGCCCAACGCCGAGCACTCCTTTGCGATAAATCTCCAATTGGCGCTGGATTCCGGGAGACTGGGCGACCGACGATTCTTGAGCGCGAAAAATGCCTCCTCCCTTGAGAAGGAATCGAAGAGTCTTCAGGTTCATACTCTGCGTTCTTTGTGGCAGTTGTTTTCCGTTACCTAGAATCAGTTTTTCAGAAATTCATAGTCACCGGATTCTTCTCATAGAAGGCGGCCACGCGTCTCGCCGCTTCGGCCGGATCATCCGTCACCGAAAAGAGCTCCAGGTCCTTTGGTGAGATCATCCCCGCATTGACCACGGGTCCCTTGATCCACTCCAGGAGACCCTTCCAATATTCTTCCCCCATCAACACCACGGGGAAAGGCTTTGTCTTTCGGGTTTGGATCAGCGTTATGGCCTCAAAGAACTCATCGAGCGTGCCGAACCCTCCGGGGAGAACGACGAACCCGTGCGCGTACTTCACGAACATCACCTTCCGGACGAAGAAGTGCTTGAACGGTGCAAGGCGTCCGGCGTCGACATAGGGATTGGATTTTTCTTCCAGCGGCAATTCGATTGTGACCGCAGCCGAGGCCCCTTTTGCTTCCTGCGCTCCTTTGTTCCCAGCTTCCATAATGCCCGGTCCGCCGCCCGTCAGAATGTTGAACTTTCTGGCGACTAGCTGCCGCGCGACTTCTACAGCCATCTCGTAGTACTTCGTCCCGGGCTGAGAACGTGCGGATCCGAAGATCGTCACCAACCGTTCCTGGCGGGACATGATGGTGAACCCGTCGACGAATTCCGCCATGATGCGGAAGACGCGCCAAACGTCTTCCTGAGTCGAGAAAAGTCGGCGAAGTTGCGAATCCTGCGCGGCATCGTACTCCGAACGATCGTTATTGGCGGACATGAGAATTCTCCACGATTTTCACGTGGGCGAATGTACGGGGGAGGGGGAAGGATTCCAAACGAATCTTCAGGAATACTCAAGGAAATCGCATGATTCATGCATGAGAAGGATTCTTGACTGTTCCGGCATTCTTGTTTACTATCCTCCGTTCAACAGAGGAATTTCCATGAAATACTGGTTGACCATCCTGGTCTCATTTGTGTTTCTCAGCTCCGCCGTAGCCCAGCCGCGCGTACTTCTCTATTATGACATGGAAGGGCTCTCCGGGGTTCGCGATTGGAGACTGACATCGGCCGCGGAGTCCCAGTATCCGCAAGGCAGGATGTTTCTAACAGCGGACGTCAATTCTGCGATCCGCGGACTTAAGGACGGGGGTGCCGGAGAGATCGTTGTGACAGATGCCCACGGAAGCGGAAGTCCGGAGCCGGATATTCTTCTGGAGGAGATGGACAAGCGCGCGACGTTCGAATTTCGTGATACGGCGTTCGCACCGTACACGGACATGCCATCGTCAAAGTACCAGGCAATCGTTTGCATCGGCATGCATGCGCGGGCGTTCACGCCGGGATTCCTGGCCCACACATATACAGTCGAACCAGCCTTCAATGTCAACGGCCTCGACTTCACGGAAACGACGATCATCGCCGTTTCTGCGGCCCGGTTCGGCATACCTGTCATTATGGTTTCTGGCGACGATGTGCTCGAAAAGCAAGTCCGCGAACAGTTTCCCAATACAGAGTTTGCGGTCGTTAAGACCGCCCGCGCTCGAGGCGACGCCGACACGCTCACACAGCCGGAAGCGCAACGACGCATCTACGAGGCGGCAAGATCCGCCATGCGCAAGCTCTCTTCGATCAAGCCGTTCCACTTGGACGGTCCGTTCGAATTCGCGATGTCGTTCCAAAATCGGGCGCAAACCGATAGAGCCGCCAACTATCCTGGATTGCAGCGGCGGGGAGACACGACGCTCGTGTTCAGCGATACTGATTTCATCGAAGGATACAAACGGTCGCTTGCTCTCGTGCGCCTTGCGACCACGGAGCGAACTTCGCTTCTGTTTCGTGCGGTTCGGGAACATCCCGCGGCTGCGGAGATCATGCGCAGGTTCAATGAACTGGTGCATGAGCGGTGGTTTTCCACGGATGAGTTCTGGACGCCTCCCACTCCTCCGAGAAAACGGTACCATGGTGCACAGTAAATCACGTGTTCACAATGCATGGAGGTAACTATGGGCGCTCCCGTTGTGCATTTTGAGATCATCGGAAAGAGTGGAAGTGCGCTTCAGGAGTTCTATGCAAAGGCGTTCGACTGGAAGATCGATGCCAACAACCCGATGAAGTACGGATTGGTGAAGAATGAGAAAGGAGGCATTGGCGGCGGCATTGGAAGCCCGGAAGAAGGGAGACCGGGATACGTAACGGTCTATGCCGAAGTGGACGATCCCGACGCCTACCTGCGGAAGATCGAATCCCTCGGAGGCAAGACGGTCATGCCGACGACCGAGATTCCGGGCATGGTGACGTTCGCACTGTTCTCCGACCCGGACGGGAATATGGTGGGGCTTGTGAAATCCGAACCGAAGCCCGCGCCGAAGAGGAAACCGGCACGAAAGGCCGCGAAGAAACCTGCCCGCAAGGCTGGTCGCAAGCGCCGGTCTCGATAGTTATTCTATTGTAAAGATGGACCCCGGTCGCGATGAGCGACCGGGGCCTTTTAATTTCGTCCTCCCTCACAGTCATACCGTCCCACAGAGACTGCAACTGACAGCACCCTGCTTGTCTCCTTCCTGCAGTCGGCACACTTTTGCGGTCGATAGTTCCCGTCATAACATATACACTCTTTGGGGAGTAAAATTCGCTTTCCAAACCCAGGGTCCAATCCGGAGCGTTCCGGCGTTTCTCAATACGAACCTGTTCGTCGGGAGCGGTGATGGCACGCTGTATTGCCTGGATGCAGAATCAGGGATTGTGAAATGGAAGTATGTCACAGGAGGAGCCGTCAACAGCTCTCCTGCTGCGGGAAATGGAATGGCGTATTGTACCAACAAAGACAGGCATGTGTACGCGCTTCGAGCGTCGGATGGAAAGCTTGTGTGGAACCGCGGCTTCGGATCAGATCTGCCGTATCGGAATGGCTTCGACTACTATACATCATCACCGACGCTCGAATGCGGAATTCGGTCTGCAACAGTAACGGCCGTATGCCGTTTGAGCGGAAGGTTCACAGAGGGGTTCTGTGCCATAGTTGAAGTTAGCGTTAAAGTGAGGACATGATTTTCATCATCGATTGATTCTCAGGAATGAGACATCAATTCGCCCTGCCTGATTCATCGCCTCTCTCAATTGCCCAATGTTTACAGTAGTGTAGTCACTTCTGAGTCGAGGAAGCCGCGCGCTCGGTAATCGTCGATTTCCACAATTTGCGACAACGCGTACTTCGAGTGAAGAATTATGGAAAAAGTACTTGACAAATAGTTATCGGTTAAGTAAAATCGCATCATCCTCATCGCAGAAGATACGGCGGTAACTGTTCAGGGCGCCGAGAGGTTCATTCCATGTCCGTATGATTCCCATGCCCCACAAACATCTCGCGATGTCGCTCTTCACGATCTTCCTCGGAACGATACCTCCGCACGTCTTGAGCCAGGGGGTCCTCCGGGGATTCGTTGCGGATTCTTCAACGGGAGAACGGCTTGTGGGAGCAAATGTTCTTCTGGTGGGAACACCGCAGGGAGCTTCCACGGACCACAATGGAGAGTTCCGCATCTCCAGCATTTCTGCCGGCGAGTACACCATCCGCATCTCCTACCTCGGCTTCATCGTTCAGCATATCGAAGCTGCCATCGCCGACGATCAGACGACGACGATCTCTGCACTCTTGGTGTCGGAGATCATTCAAGGCCCGGAAGTGGTCGTCACGGCGCAGGCGCGGGGCCAAACGGCGGCCATCAACCAACAGATCAGCGCAAAATCCATTGTCAACGTGATCTCGGAAGAGAAAATACGTGAGTTGCCGGACGCAAACGCGGCGGAGGCCATCGGACGGCTGCCGGGAGTATCGCTGTTGAGGTCGGGCGGCGAAGCGAACAAGGTCGTCCTCCGCGGTCTGAGCGACAAGTACAGTTCCGTGACGATCGATGGCGTGAGAATTCCGCCGACCGATGTGGATGATCGGGGAGTCGACCTGAGTACGATTTCCCAGGGTTCCCTGGCCGGAGTCGAATTATACAAGGCATTGACGCCCGATAAGGATGCGGATGCGATCGCGGGGTCGATCAATCTTGTAACACGCAAGGCCCCGGAGACAGGTATCCTGCGTCTCGACATCAAAGGGGACTATAATCGGCTGATGAACGACCTCAATCAGTATGATGTCTCCTTCAAGTTTGGGCAACGCTTCCTGGATGACGTTCTTGGGATCCAGGTCACGGGGAACATCGAGCGCCGGAACAGAAGTAGCGAGAGGTTCAACATCGATTACGATCAGAGCATCAACAATTACACGTCGTATGAGATCAGCGATTTTCTGCTCGAATTCACGGAAGAGATCCGGTCGCGAGGGGGAGCGGGAATTCTCGTCGACGTTGCAACGCCCGACGGAGGCAGCATACGGCTCCACAACGTATATGGCCGGACAGATCGGGACTACCTGGAATCGACACGGAATTATCCGACAGCGGAGCGGGTGTTTTACACGTACCGGGACAGGGAGCAGCTCATCAATACACTGAACAGCTCGGTGCGCGGTGAGAACTATCTGGCCGGCTTTGGAATACAGTGGGGTATCTCCTACGGACAGTCCTTGTCCGACTTCCCGTACGACTACTACATCGATTTCCTCGAGTCGTCCCAGTCGGTGGACGGCGTACCCATTGCCGGCATGTCGGGCTCTCCGCATCTGAAGGACCATCCCGAGCAACTCATCGGCTACGCGCTGAACAATTTTGACGTTGCGAACTTGTATACCGCCTACTTTCGGTCAGAAGGGAGTTCCGACAGGGAACGCACGGGATCGCTGGATCTCTACCAACCGTATGTTGCGGGCGACCTGTTTTCGGGCGAATTCAAATTCGGGGCGAAGTACCGGTCGAAAAGCAGATTCCGCGACCGGGGCGAATTGTATTCCCCGTACTACCTGGGATACTGGCAGGAATACAACAAGATGCCGGACGGCTCCCTGGTGGCGAAGGATTTTACCGGGACACGCTTTGAACCGTTCTATCAGAGGTTTCTCGCATCTTCCACAAATCGCTTCGCCACTGCCCGTGAGTTTCTGAACGCCGTACCTGCCAGCCGCAATCTTTTCAACCTCTATCGACTCTATCCCGTCGTGGACCGCAGTGCTCTCCGGCTGTGGTATGACCTGAACAAGAACGGGGCTAACAGCGCCGGCACGCCCGAATACTATGACAATCCGTCCGCCGACGCCGATTACTACGATCTCACCGAACGCGTCAGTGCGGCCTACGTCATGAATACGCTGGATTTTGGCGCGACGGCCACGATGATCATGGGCGTGCGGGTCGAACGTGAAAGGAACGACTACCGGTCGCGTTGGTCCCCCGTTTCTATAGGGGGTTTCCCCGTCCCCCAAGGCGTTACAAACGACACGTCGGCATCGTACAGCGAAACGATCGTCTTACCGAGCGTTCATGTGACCGTGCGTCCCTTTGAGTTCATGCAACTGCGTTTGGCTGCCTACCGGGCGTTGGCCAGACCCGACTTTAACCTGCGGCTTGAGAAATACATTTCCTGGACCGGTGCAAGCAACGCGAAGACCCTGATCGTCGGAAATCCGAAACTCAAGACCGCAAAAGCATGGAATTATGAGGTCAACACGTCGTTTTTCGGAGAGACGTTTGGGCTCATATCTGTGTCCGCCTTCTACAAGGACATTGAATCCATGTTCCACATTCTTAGCGGGGCTTCGGCGATCGGAAACGGACTGTTGGAACAGTTCGACATCGGCTGGAAGACGCTGCATTCGGGCAACTACGCTTTGACCGTACCGTACAATTCCGACCGTGCCACACGAGTATGGGGTTTCGAACTGGAACAACAGTTGAACCTGTACTTCCTGCCCGGGTTCTTCAAGAATTTTGTCATCTCTTACAACGCCTCCGTTGTCCGCTCCGAAACGCATCTCCTGTCGACGACCGTGGACACCTCGTATTACTATATCCCGGAACTCCCCGATATCCCCTTCCCACTCTATACAACGGTCGTCGTAGACAACGTGCAGAAACTCGAAGACCAGCCGGAATTTTACGGCAACATCTCGCTCGGATATGATGTCGGAGGGTTCTCCGCGCGGCTGTCGCTCTATCATCAGGCCGAATACAACCAATCGTTCTCCGCAACGGGCAGGAGCGATCCGCTGGTCAACGGTTACACGAGGATCGATCTGGCACTCAGACAGAAGCTGACGGACTTCCTTTCGGTGCTGGTGAATGTCAGCAATCTTTCCAGCGTGGAGGAAGGCAACTCTATCATCAACAGAGTGTCAGGGTACACGTTGGTGAACACCAACGAGCGTTACGGCATGACCGCCGATATTGGAATCAAGTTTGAGTTCTGACGCCCGGTGGCGGGCCGGGCTCCGGACATGATCTCAAATTCATGCAGTACACGTACTACAATTCACGATCCACAAAACACAGGAGGTTTCCATGCGGTACTTTGTGACTGGAGCGATCTTCGTTGTCCTGTTGGCCGCAACGGCCTTTGGACAATCGAATGTCCTCCGCCTGCATCCGTATAACGGGCAGGCGAGTTCGTTCCTCAATGCACAGATCGTGGCCGACACGACCGCGAACGCGGGCATTCCGGCAAACCGTGTGTACGAACTGCAACGGGGCGGCCTGTATCTTGCGAACGCTCTTTTCAACGTTGATGCCGGGAGGGTTCTGCGGCTGCGCGCTAATGACAGTACGGGCCGCCGGCCGGTCATCATGCTGTATCCTACGGGTGCCGGAAATAATCCCGAACGACCCCCGGGGTACCTGTATCAACTCCGCGGTGGCAAGCTGTATCTGAACAATCTCATCATTACCGGCTACTTTGAACCGGTTGACACAAACTTCAACAACATCCAGGGGGGGTTGATCAATACCTCTGCTGCCGGTTCGAGCATGTATGTCGACAGTTGTATCCTGGCGCAGATCGCCGGCCAGCACCTGCGCACCGGCGCGGCCGCGGGAACCGTGAAGGTGACGAACACAGTGTTCGCCGACATGGGAGCGTTGAGCACATCGAATCTCGGGGCTGGCAAAGGCATCGACCTTCGCGAAGTGTCGGTCGATTCTGTCATCCTGGTGAACAACACGTTCGTAAACTACCAGGACAGAGTCGTACGCCATTATAACTTCGGCAATCCTCTGCTAGGTACGGGCGCCCTCGGGTTTTTCAAGTTCGACCACAATACGGTCGTCAATGGAATGTCGTTCCACGGAATGCTTTCCCTTGGGTCGATGGGAAAACGCGCGATCGTCACGAACAACTTGTTCATGGATGCCTTCGCGTCCGGTGAAGACTCAGCGGATGCTACGCGTCAGGCGGAGTGGGCGAATTTCGGCGAAAAGTACCCGAACGGCAGCAATCGCATGGTCTGGATATTCACAGCGCCGAACGACACGACGGTGTGGACTATCAGCAACAACATGTACAGCATCTCCGACACGGGGCAGGCTTTCCTCACCGAGTTTGCCGCGCAAAAGGTGATCGGAGAAGGAAAGCCCTTGTCCTGGCATATCAACGCCAAACTCGGGAATGACTCGACCACAGCCTTCACAAAAGCAGCTGCGCCTGTTGCGTTTGTCAAGATTCCGAAGCTTATGACCCGACTCATGCGTTGGTATCGGGATCCGTTGGGAGGCAACAAGACCAAGAATACGCCGAGTTCACTGTGGGTCAGGGCCCTGCATGACATAGACCGGCACAAGTACCAGTACTACGACGATACGCTGGATTGCAGTTATCCGACGAACATCGCAGCGTATACTGCCGGCGTCGGCGGGTATCCCCTGGGTGACCTCAACTGGTTCCCCTCGCGGAAAACGGACTGGGCGAATGATCCCTCGACCTCTGTGGCCGGCCAGGACGTCGTGCCGGAAGTATTCACGCTGGAACAGAACTATCCGAATCCATTCAACCCGGCAACGACCATCAGGTTTGGGTTGCCGCACACCTCGCTCGTTCGACTTGAAGTGTTCGACCTGCTCGGACGTACCGTGGCAACACTGGTCGACGCGCACATGGAGGCGGGTGTCCACAATGTGGTGCTGGACGCCTCTCGCTTGTCTTCCGGATTCTATATCTATAGGCTGACGGCGGACGGCGCAAGCATGACCCGCAAGATGACGCTGTTGAAGTAGTTCCGGACCCGCTTTTCGGAGGGTAGAGATCAACCATCGGGAAACGCCCGGCAGGCTGGTATGCCTGGCCGGGCGTCGTCCCGAGTTCTCATGAACAGTTCCGGTGCCATTATCCAAAGCCAGGTCACGTAAATTCATGGGGAACGGCACAAGGAAAACCCTTCGGTCGATTGTGACTCAAAAGAGGGATATATTTGCAGGGGCCGCACCAACCGTCGACATTACACGTCCCCCTGTTATGACCCGAAAGACTCACATCACTCTTGATGACATAGCGCGCCGGCTCAAAGTCTCCCGCGTAACGGTCTCGAAGGCGCTTCGGGGCCACCCGGATATTTCCGACAGGACGATCGCAAAGGTCAAGAGTATCGCGGCGGAACTGGGGTATACGCCGAACATTCTTGCCCGCAATCTTTCCGCCCGTCGTTCCCAGGCTCTTGGACTC
>MHAK01000080.1 GCA_001802945.1 Ignavibacteria bacterium RIFCSPLOWO2_12_FULL_56_21
TCTCAGTCGCAGTGCTGCTTGCCCTCGTCGTCCTCACGGACAACGGGTTTGGGCAGTCTAAAAGGGTTGGAACAGCCGCAGCAAGCGAGCTGCTCATCCCGATCGGGGCCAGAGATATGGCCTTGGGGGGGTCCAGTATTGCCAATTCGAAAGGCCTCGAGGCAATGTACTGGAACCCTGCAGGACTCGGCCGTATGCACAGTTCTGCCGAGGGTATGTTCTCCTCGATGTCCTACATTGCAGATATTGGGGTAGACTACGGGGCAGTTGCCGGATCGTTTGAATCATTCGGTGTGGTGGGTCTTTCCATCACCTCAATGGATTTCGGCGACATCCCGTTGACAACCGAAGCTGATCCGGAGAATGAAAGCGGACGTTTCTTTTCTCCTGCGTTCGTCACGGTCAACTTTGGCTATGCGCGTGGCCTGACGGATGCAATCGCCGCAGGTTTCAACCTCAAGCTCATTAGTGAACAGATCGAGCGCGTGAGCGCCATGGGCTTCGCCGTCGATATCGGGATTCAATACTCGGGCCTCGTTGGAGTCAAAGGGCTTGAACTGGGCGTCGTTGTGAAGAACATCGGTCCTCAGATGCAATATCAAGGATCGGGCCTCTATCACACTTCCCTTCCCACGGAAGGTCTTCGGCCGTCTCAGCGGTTCTTGAGCGAGGCCGGAAGTTTCGAACTTCCGTCGGTCATCGAGATCGGACTCTCGTATGAAGGCACCGTCGAGAACAACCTGCACTATGGAGTGAACAGCGTGTTCTCGAACAACAGCCTATATTACGATGAGTACAAGCTCGGTGCAGAGATCGGCTATATAATGGAAGAGATCGAACTCTTTGGCCGCTTTGGGATGGGCTTGGTGCCGGAAATCGAAGATGGCAATTCGCATATTTTTGGCGAGAGCTTCGGCGCCGGCATCCACTGGAACGCTCCCGGCATGGATATCACGGTCGACTATGCATTCCGATCGGCTGAATTCTTCGACGGGAACAACGTTTTCAGCGTGAAGTTCGGATTCTGATCCGTTTTCCCCACCTTATGCGCAAAGGGCTGCCCGGACCCGGGCAGCCCTTTGTGTTCTATGAACGTAACCTCATGAATGCCCCTTGAATATATGTATCGTTGCGCCATCTCTTCATTCTTGACAGTCATTGCTGTGACATTGGGCATTGCCCAGGCTCCACGGTCGGGGTTCGAAACCCAATCAGCAGAACTTCGTCAGGGGGGTCGTGTGACGATCCTGGCGATCGCCCCGCTCTACGAGGACCTGTGGTCGGCTGTCTACTTACGACAGGTTTTCGGGGTAAAGGTGCAGCTTGTATACGTGACGAACGGAGAAGCGATGACCGGTGCTTCGGTGAAGCTCTATCCGAACCAGATGGCAGCGGACCTTCGGGGCCGCGCATATGCGATTTCAAGGACGCTTGATGCCGAACATGGCTTTCTCAATCTGTCGCACGTGGATGCCGCAGCGAACCAGGAGTACGTTAGGTCCGCGTGGGACGATGACACGGTCCGGTCAAGACTTTACGCTGTTTTTGCGGACTTCAAGCCGGACCTTGTGCTCGTGAACGGGCTCGAACGGCCGGAAACGTCGCCGCATGTGGGAGAAGTCCTTCTCGAGAATCTCAAGGTTGTCTTGGAAAGACTTCGTTCGGAAAAGCGAAATATCCCTTCGGTGGTTGCCATTGCAGGACCGCCTTTGTCAGGAAGTTCGAAGAACGTCAAAACCGCAAAATTGACTCGTGGAAGATCATCTGCCCTTCACGTCGCGACATCTGTACGTGCGAAGTACGGTGACCTGGCTGGCTTCATCTCGCCGATCGAAGCGTTCTACACAACTCTTCCAGGATACCCGAAGGATCGACTGAGAAACGTCATGGACAATGGGCGGCTTCTGCGTGTCCCGAGGCCAAGTACGATCTCAGCGATCGATAGCATCGTTCGCAAGGTTGCCTTGCTGCTGGATTCGTGGCGTTCAGTGCCGCGTGGAAGAGCAGGCGACCGGGCGCTCAAGGTATTGGTGGCAGCTCTCGGAGAGATCGATGCATGGACGGACGGACACCCTCGTGCCACAGAACTCGAACGCCGCATCCTTCTCGACTGGCGCTGGTCGCTCGAGTCGGTCCGTCTGAAGATCATCGGTGCAGTCCCATACGTGCGGGTCAGCGATTCGGTATTGACAGCTGTACAATTGGTCTATCTGACGATTGATTCAGTTAGGGGACTGGACCCTCGCGGGCAGACGCAGGTAATCTTCCCAAAGGCCAAGGAGGGCTGGATCCTGAATGAGCGCCCCGGAGACAGGGCTGCATTCGTCACCGGGGAGCCGTACCGTCTGATATCGCCTCGGTCTCTTGCGCTCGATCTACCAAGAGATATCGAGGGTTTGGAAAGACCGGTCTATGCCTCGCCATGGCATTTTTTCATCGTGCACTGGGCAACAATAAAGGAGCGGAGCTTCTCATTACGGGTGGACGCAGGTTTCCTAGGCGCTCCGCGGTTTTCCGTCGAGGTCATGACTCCTATCGCCATGGCAGTCAATGGAGAACGGATCGCCGTTCGGATCACGAACCAGTCGCGCGACGGTGTTCGAGACTCCGTGGCGGTGCGGTTGAACGAAGTATGGTCGGACGCAGCGCCTTTCAGGCTGAATACTAAAGGATCGCAGCAGGTCGATACGCTGACCCTCAAGGTTTCGCCCGAAATCCCCGACGGAACACATTTCGTCAATGTTACCATCGGTTCCGACCCGGTGGCGGGGTTTCTCTTGAGGAAGTTCCCTCTTCTCACAGACACCTCGCACAGCGTCGTCGTTGTGGCTGCAGACTCATTTGACGCCGCGTCCATGGCGATCCGCAGGACGGCAATGTCGGCAACGTGGGTGATTCCTTCAGAACTTGAGCGTTCTTCACTCCCCGTTGCTGACGTCGTGCTGATCTCAGAATTCGCCTCCGAAGGAATCTCTCGTGGAGGTTGGAGCAACGTTCGCTCGTATGTGGAGCAAGGAGGTCGGCTCGTTGTTCTCGCGCAACGCCCCGGTCCTCTTCAGAAACTCCCCGGTGAACCGCAGCTATCGATTGCCCCGAGCGCGAAGTATGATACATCGGCAAAGCTGTCGATCGACTCATTGGATCTCCTGAGTGCCTCTCCGAACGACCTGAAGGAGGAATCTTGGATGGGATGGTTGTATCGAAGAACTATGTGGCAAGTGCAAACCTCGTCGCGCACCGTCGTGGTGCAGGCGTGGTTCGGCGAGCGCGAAAATCCCGCGATTCTCCGTTGGCATGTCGGCCATGGAACCGTCACATACGTGAACATGAATCTTGGGCATCAATTCTTGAACGTACTTCCGGCGGCTCATCAGTTGCTTGCGAACCTGCTGGCGAATTGATACATTGCGAACATCGTCGGCTATTGATATATTGAACCCATGACGTCCTCGAAAAAGTATTTCGTCACAGCGTTACTTGTGCTTTCGGCGGCCGCGCCTTTGCCGGCCCAGCGATTCGACCCTTCGGCGGGGTTTATCCTCAACCTTGATTTCAGCCGCTTCCGGTATGATGATTCGACCGGATATGTAGAGTTGTATCATGCGTTCTATCCGACCTTGGTCACGCTCGACGGGACTCCAGAAGGCTCCTACAAAGGATGGATCCGCATGACCGTCCGCATCAGAACGAAGGCTGAGGGCGTGCCCGTTGTTCACGAAGTAAACATCCTGCCCGTCGTTGTCCGCGATTCTGCATCTCTGCGCAGTTCCATGACAATGGTCAGCGCGTCGGCATATCGGATACCCGCCGGAGAGTACTTTCTCGATGTGCTCGCGGTGGACTCGCTGTCTCCCAACAGGAGGGACAGTCTGCTGCTCCCCCTGTCCGTTCCGGCTATGGGGAGTCGAACGATGGTAAGCGACCTTGAGCTGTGCTCACGGATTACGGAAGGAGCCTCCGAGGGCATGTTTGTGAAGAATACGCTCGAAGTTGTCCCAAACCCGAGTCTGGCTTTCGGGTCTGCGGGCGCACCGATCGTGTTTCATTATGCCGAATTGTATGACCTGAAGGCGGGAGTCCGATATTTTGTTGAGACATCTATCATCGACAACCGGAACACGGTCGTACGCCGCACTGGCCGGTGGCGCACGTACAGCGTTCCTCATGCGGTAGACATTGGGACGACAAACGTGGCCGCGGTACCTTCAGGTCGTTATGTGTTCAGTCTACGGCTCTTGAAGGACAGTACGGAGGAGGTCGCGCGCTCGACGAAGATCTTCTTCGTTTCGAATCCTCACCTGCAGGCAGTGAGTGCCACCGAAACATCGTCGGCTGCGACGGAATTGGCGGGGCTGACATTTGAGGAACTGGGGACCGAATTCGCGACGGCCCGATATCTTGCGTCATCAAAGGAAGTGGAGATGTTTTCGAAGTTGACGACGGCCGATGCTCGTCGGGAATTTCTCGGCACATTCTGGACGGAGGTGGGAAAGGGGCACGAGGGCCATGAACCGACGACGCGGGTCGAATATCAAATGAGGGTGACCTCCGCAAATCAGAAATTCCGAGTTCACAATCGTGAGGGCTGGAGGTCTGATCGCGGCCGCGTCTACATTCTCTACGGGGATCCCGACGAAATTGAACGTGTGCCGAGCGAGGGCGACTCAAAGCCGAGTGAAGTGTGGCACTATTACCAGATAGAAAACGGCGTTCTGTTCATCTTTGCCGATCGGTCTGGTTTCGGCGAATATGTACTTGTGCATTCAACAAAGAGGGGCGAACTCCAGGACGAATCATGGCAGCGCATGTTGCGCTGATCCTGACCGTTCTCTCGCTGATACAGGCATCGGGACAACCCCTGCTCATTGAGCGGGAACGCATTCCTGTGCACCGCAATGCGTCCCGGCTGGAACGGGACGGCTCCGGGCGCTGGTATGTTTGCGTTCCAAGTGTGCACATCGTGGTCATGTATCCGCCGTCCAAAAAAGGACCCGTGACGGCCGGCGGGTATGGATGGACGTTGAGCGCTTTCGACCGGCCGTCGAGCATTGCGACCGATGGGTTGAATGTCTTTGTTGCCGACGAAGGAAATCATAGAGTTGTACGTCTTGACAAAGACCTGAGACCGATCTCGGCCCTCTCGACCCGCGATACATCGTACGCGCCCGCGCGGTTCGGTTTTCCGAAAGGCGTAGCGGTCAACAGCCGCGGCCAACTTGCCATCCTTGACGCCGAAGGGCGGCAGGTGATCGTCTTCAACACCGACGGACGCTACATCACCCGTCTCGGCCAGGACCTTCCCGATCGGAAACAATTCGCGGATCCAAGAGATCTTGCGATCGACGAGCAGGATAAGTTCTACGTGCTTGACGGCTGGGACGTGAGGAGGTTCGATGAGTTCGGCAATGCCATCGGTTCTCTGGAAGCGATTGGACCAACCGAATCGCTCGGTCTTTCCGTATTCGCCGGCTGGCTTGCCATCGTTTCTGCAGATACGCTTGTCGTTTCAGACACTGAGGGGCGGCTGCGACACGCCATCCCACGCGGAGTGCTTTCACCCGGGAGTCCGCTGTCACCCCTGGCGGATGTTGGCTGGTACGACGGTTCGCTTGCACTCCTGGCGGACGGAATGATCGTGCTCTATGAATTCGATGAACAATGATATTTGAGAATACCTTATTCGCGCTGATCCGCGCGAGTGGGGCGAAACAGTCCAGTTCACTTTAGCGGGAGGGATGGTATGGCATCGAGAAGCGTCAACAAGGTGATTTTGATCGGCAATCTCGGAAAGGACCCCGAGGTACGCTACACCGGTAGCGGAGTTGCGGTGGCTACCTTCAGCGTGGCGACGAACGAGTCATGGAAGGACCCCGAAGGGAATACTCAAGAGCGCACGGAGTGGCACAATATTGTCGCCTGGCGCAAACTTGCAGAGATCTGCGGTGAGTATTTGAAGAAGGGCGGGAAGATCTATCTTGAAGGCCGGATTCAGTATCGCACATACGATGATAAGAACGGCGTCAAGCGGTATGTGACAGAGATCGTGATGGACGAAATGGTTATGCTTGATTCGCGAGGGGCGGCCGGGGCTGTCGCCGGTGCGCCGCCGGATTCATCAAAGAGCGGCTCTGCACCAGGACTTCCGCCGGCCGCAGGGAAAGATGAGGATCTTCCTTTCTAAATGGTGACGGAGTGAAACCCGTTCCGCAACGATACGCGATCGTTTGTGTATCGACACTGCTATCGGCTGTTCTTTCAGCTCAATCTGCTCAGCCGACAGCAACAGCATATGTCCCGTTCCCCGGACGTACGGGAATGGTCGTAACTTCGCACTATCTCGCCTCCCAGGTGGGAGTGGATGTGCTGAAAGCCGGAGGGAATGCCGTTGATGCGGCAGTTGCGACCGGATTAGCCCTCGCCGTGGTCCATCCTGGGGCCGGGAATATTGGCGGGGGAGGATTTATGGTGGTGCACTTGAAGGACGGGACCGTCACCGCTTTCGATTTTCGGGAACGAGCTCCGCTCCGGTCGCACGAAACGATGTTCCTTGATTCTCTCGGACAGTATGTTGAGGATCTGAATCACGAAGGTTACCTCTCCGTCGGCGTACCTGGAACAGTCGCGGGATTCGACATGGCCCTGAAGAAATTCGGGAGCCGTTCATGGAAAACCCTTGCAGAGCCGGCGGTTCGGTTGGCCGACAAAGGATTTCCCCTTTCGTGGTCAATGGCGGAGAGTTTTAAGGGGTACGCCAGCGATTGGCGCAAATTTCCGGCATCGGCGAAAAGTTTTCTTCGGTCCGATACGGTGTACTATCAGCCTGGTGACATCTGGAAGCAACCGGATCTGGCGAAGACGTTGCGCCGGGTTCAGAGGTCTGGTCGTGACGGATTCTATAAGGGCGAGACTGCACGGCTTCTTGCAGCCGATATGAAGGCGCATGGCGGACTTATCACTGAAGAGGACCTGGCTGCCTATGAGGCCAAAGAGAGATCGCCGATTAGGGGCACATACAGAGGGTATGAGGTCATTTCCATGTGTCCGCCGAGCTCAGGCGGGACCGTGCTCGTGGAAATGCTCAACATTCTTGAAGGATTTGAACTGGGCGCCTACGGTCACAACTCAGCCGCATATCTCCACGCGCTTGCGGAAGCGATGCGACGTGCTTTCGCCGACCGTGCCCGGTACTTGGGTGATCCGGACTTCAATGCCGACATGCCGGTGGCGCGATTGACGTCAAAAGAATATGCCGCCGACCTTCGCCGCACCATCAGCCTGAATACAGTATCGAAGTCCCCTCCTTCAACTCTGCAATTTCCGGAAGAAGACGACCACACAACGCACTACTCAATTGTCGATGGAGAGGGGAATGCAGTCGTTGTCACGTATACACTTGAGTACTGGTACGGGTCGAGGATCGTTGCTGATGGACTTGGGTTTCTGCTGAACAACGAAATGGGAGACTTCAATCACATTCCCGGCCGAACTGATAGCACAGGTGACATCGGAACGCGTCCAAATCTCATTCAGCCCGGAAAACGTATGCTTTCGAGCATGACGCCGACGATCATTGCGAAGAATGGAAAACCGTGGGCGTTGATCGGGTCTCCTGGCGGCCGAACGATCATCAACACTGTTGCTCAGGTTGTGCTGAATCTGATCGATTTCCGAATGAATGTCGCGGAAGCCGTTTCAGCAAAGCGCATCCACCATCAGTGGCAGCCGGATGTGATGAGGCTGGAGGTGAATACCACGTCACGGGATTCCGAACGTTTGCTGGAAATGATGGGTCACCGGCTGCGCAGAAACGGCTACCAAGGCCGAGTGATGGCAATCGTTATTGAAGACTCGACCGGCGTCCGGTGGGGCGCGTCCGACCCACGGGATGTTGACGCGGCCGCTGTCGGGTATTGACCCGAACAGCATCCGGCGATCTCATGCAGGGTCCTTCGTTTGCGGCGTGATGAAATTGTGAGTGCGCTTGCTTCTTGAAGGCTTACTAGTTATCATAAAAGAGCGCCTGTTCTTTCAATTCTGTAGTTCTGGTGTCCCGCACGTGCGACAAAAGACGTTCGTACCAGCGGGATGAAAAGGGAATTCCGTACGTCCAATCGCTGTAAGGACCAATCGGAAGCTGCCCCGCAACTGTAGTCCCGATCCTCCAGAGGATCTGTGACACATCAAAACGCCACTGTTTCACTTGCGTGGAATGGGAAGGCTGGATGTGCCCGGGAGAGCCAGGAGACCTGCCAGAACTTTGTTCCACGAGACCTTCGAGGGAAGGATTTCGCCGTGATGCATGTCTGCAACATGTATTCTGGCCCCGCCTCCCTGAAGAGGTCGGGGCTTTTTCGTTTTTGTGCGCATACTTCACTTTTCCATATTGCTTATGAGCGTTCCTGTCGTTCGTGGACAGGAGCAGGCTCCCGCGGATTCCAGCCTGCGTCGAACGCTACCGGAAGTTGTCGTTACCGGGTCGCGGACGCTGGGATTGATCGACAGGACAGCAGCAAGTGCAATTGTACTTGAGCAGAAGACGCTGGAAGGGCTCAGAGGATTGACGGTCGACGCGGCCCTGACTCGCGAGACGGCAGCCTACATACGGGACATCGGCAGCGGCGCGGGGATCAAGACAGTGGGATTGCGCGGATCGTCTGCGAGTGAAACACTGATCCTTCTGAACGGGGTCCGATTGAACAGTGCACAAAACGGATTGGTGGACCTTGGGCTTTATCCGTTGGAACTCTTCCAGCGCATTGAAATCGTTCGCGGCGGACAATCCGCAGCATTCGGGTCGGACGCCATTGGCGGTTCAATCAATCTTGTGACGCGGGAAACCGGGGCTGAAGACCGCCTGGGCCTAAACGTCACGGGCGGGTCGTTTGGCCAACTGGGAGGCGCCGTGGATGCCGGACATGCATGGAAAGAAGGATCTGTCGCCATCCGCGGGGGATATGACCGGTCCGACGGTCGGTTTCCGTATGAGGTGAAGGACGGGTCCAGCACGATCACGGGGGTGCGGGAAGGGTCATCTTCGCGGAGAAGATACGGGCTTTTCGACCTCTCCGTCAGGCCAGCCCAGAGCTCAGAAGTGACGGCCACGTTTCTAGGGGTATCTGCAGACCGAGGATCGCCAGGTCCTGTGACTGCCTCGGGTTCAGCGCAGGCACGATTGGCCGATGATGCCGGGAATGCGATCGTCCGTGCCACTTATGCGCTCTCCAACGGCATTGTGGAAGGTGGAGTGTTCGGAGGACTTCAAATCGAAAGGTTCCGGGATCCTTCAGCCGAAGGGGGGATCGACGAGACCTATCGAAACCGTAACGTCGGAATCTGGCTGCAGTGGTCGGGCGAGGTCAATGATCAGCTCAGCGTGATCACGGCGTTGGAAGGCAATCGGGCGAGCGTTGAATCAAAAGTATTCGTCAACGGCACAGGGCGGTCGTTCGGCGGAGTATTGCTGGGTGCCCGGTGGACGCCTTTGCACGCTGGTGTATCGATCATACCTACGATCCGCTGCGACAGCTACTCGATTGTTCAACCTCGGTGGATTTGGAAGTTGGCGGTGCTTATGCAGCTCGATGATGCCGGCCATGTGACACTGCGGGGAACCGCTGGGACGAATTATCGTGTCCCAAGCTTCAACGAATTGTATTGGATACCCGGCGGCAATCCGTATTTGCGGAGTGAAGCCGGTTATTCCATGGATGCTGGCATCGATGCGCTGTTTACCGGCCTTGGTGAACATCGATTATCCATTACGGCATTCTCCAACAAGATCCGTGACCGCATCGTAGGATTTCCTCCCTTAAACGTTACGGATTCACGGGCAATGGGAATCGAAGCGGGGTGGAGGTGGCAACCCATGCCGGATGTTCGCATCCACGGAGAAATGACGGGAATAAGGGCGGAGAGTCTGGAACCGTCGTTCAAGGGGAGGCAGCTGCCATTTCAGCCTCGCCTTTCGGCCGGCGGCGGAGTGATCCTGGATGTTCTGGGCATGTCCGTGAATTCTGGAGTGAATTATGTTTCGCGAAGATACACGACCCTGGACAACCTCGAAGCGCACAGTGTTGACCCTTTTGCCGTTGTCCATTGCTCCATTTCCCGGTCCGGCATTTTCCAGGGACACAGCGTACAGGTCCTTCTTGCCGTGGAAAATATTTTCGACAAACAGTATCAAATAGTCACTGGGTATCCCATGCCTGGACGTGCAATTCGAAGTTCGGTTGCGTTCCGGCTTTTTGAGGCTCACCATTCCGAGGACTGAAAATGATCCGCACGTTGATACTTTGTTCGGCCGCTGTCTTCATATTCATGAACGGATGCGACACCCGCTCGTCGGTCGCATCAATGCCGTTGCCCTCCCACGGCGTCTATATACTTAACGAAGGAACGTACCAATCTCGTAATGCCGAGATCTCATTCTATGACCCGACGTCGGGAACAGTCTATGGGAATTTGTATGCAGCGGCAAATGCGGACCAGGCGCTGGGCGACATCGCAAACGATATCCAGGTTGCCGATGGGAAGCTGTTCATCGTCGTAAACTATTCGCGAAAGGTCGAAGTCATCGCCGTCGGTACGAACCGGAAGATCGCCTCAATCCCCATGATTGGCGAGCCACGATACATACGTATCGTGTCTCCGACAAAGGCCTATGTTACCAATATGGATTCGACGGTCTCGGTACTTGACCTCGGCACCTGGACCGAGGTGCGAAGGATTCGAGTTGGAGATTATCCCGAAGGAATTCTCATGGCCGGCAATAAACTCTTTGTACTGAACGGAGGCTTTGGATCAGGCGGCACCATTTCCGTGATTTCCGTGGACGCGGACAGCGTTATCGCCACCGTAGCGACGCCCGACGGTCCATCATATGGCGTAGCGGGTAATGATGGCAGGCTGTATATCTCGTGCACAGGATATTCGGAATATGGTCATCCCGAGAATGACACGCCAGGTGGTGTTATCGTCATCGATCCTGTTTCCCTGACGGTCGTGGATTCGTTGGCGATCCAGGGTCATCCTGGAAAACTTGCCATCGACAGCTTGAATACGTTGTATGTGCTCGCTTTGTCGTCAACGGGTTCCTCGTCAGTTTGGAAGATCGTCACGGGTCCGCACGTATCTGTCCTCAACCATGCTCTTGTTTCCGGTTCATTCTATGGCATCGGGATCCATGCTACCCGGGGAGAACTGTATCTGGCCGATGCGGGTGATTATGTCACACCCGGGCGCGTGGCGATACATACACTCAACGGGACTTTTGTACGGGGTCTGAGGTCGGGGATAGGTGTTGCCCCGAACGGATTTGCCTTTGTCCCCTGAAGTTCTGGCGTTCGTCAACCTTTTTCTCTATACTTCAATCACAAGAACGGAGAGATCACCATGAAGCACCTGTCATTCATGATCGTTGTTGTCGTCGCGGCAGCGCTGTCGCGGTTGCTGCCGCATCCACCGAACTTCACCCCGATTGCCGCTATTGCACTGGCCGGAGGCGTCTATTTCGATCGGAGATGGGCGCTGGTCATTCCGACGGCCGCGTTGTTCCTGAGTGACGCCCTGATCGGATTTCACGGCCTAATGCCCTTTGTCTACGGAAGTTTCGCGGCGATCGCGGCGATCGGGATCTGGCTTCGATCACGAAAATCAGTGGCCATGGTCGCAGGTGCAACGCTGTCGGGATCGATCCTCTTCTTTGTCATTACCAACTTCGGCGTGTGGTTCTTGGCCGACGGAACGATCTATCCGAAATCTTTGGCAGGGCTTGGAGCGTGCTATGTTGCAGCCCTCCCATTCTTTCGCACTTCGTTGCTCGGAGACGCGGTCTACACTGCAATCCTTTTCGGCATACTTGAAGTTGCCTTGAGAATGTCACAGCGGACAGAGCGCGCTGCGGAACATCAACCCTCGTAAGCACTGTCACAGGCATATATCGCGTTGCGGATCGTCACAAAGTCTCCTGTATTCGGGAGACTTTGTCTTTCTAGTGCCGTTTCCAATAATTAACCTTGCATTCCACTTGATTTAAAACATTGGAAACGTGCACTAGTGCTCGCTCCCACACAAACTTTAATAGTGGGAGCGGCACTAGGAGTGGACAGGAACTGGAGGGCTTTCTTTTTCACTGAAAGATTCTCTATCATTGTCACCGACGCGTACCCACCACCCCCTCACTCAGGAGACGGCCCATGCCTGGAGAGAAGAAGGAACTGAGCTTTTACGAGAATGTTCTCGCAATGTACGACAAGGCTGCCGCGCTGAGCACATATCCGCATAATTTGTTGGAGACGATAAAATCCACGAATAGCGTCTATTCGTTTATTTTCCCGGTCCGGACACCTAACGGGATCGTGGAATTCGAAGGGTGGCGGGTGGAGCACAGCCATCACAGGTTGCCTACGAAAGGCGGAATCCGATTTGCGCCGCATGTCAATGAGGACGAAGTGAAGGCACTTGCGGCGCTGATGACGTACAAATGCGCCCTCGTCGACGTTCCGTTCGGCGGAGCGAAAGGGGCGGTGAAGATCGATACGCGCAAGTACGACACGCCCACGCTCGAAGCCGTCACCCGCAGGTATACGGTAGAATTGATCAAGAAGAATTTCATCGGTCCGGGAACTGACGTACCTGCTCCGGATTACGGGACGGGTCCTCGCGAGATGGCGTGGATCGTGGACACCTACATGACATTCCACCAAGGCGAAGTCGACGGAATGGCGTGCGTTACCGGAAAACCGGTCACGCAAGGAGGGATACGAGGAAGGACAGAAGCGACCGGAAGGGGAGTGTTCTTTGGGATCCGGGAAGCATGCCTGCAAGCGGACGACATGAAGAGGATTGGCCTTACTCCCGGGATCGAAGGTAAGCGCGTGATCGTTCAAGGAATGGGAAACGTCGGCTACTATGCGGCAAAGTTTTGTCAGGAAGGCGGAGCCCGCATTGTCGGGATCGCCGAATATGAAGGGGGGATTTACGATCCGAAAGGACTCGATGTGGACTCCGTAGCGCGTCACAGGCGGGAAACCGGATCGATCCTAAAATTCCCCGGCGCTCTGGATTTCAACCCGAGCGGACCTGTGCTTGAGCAGGATTGCGATATTCTTGTTCCGGCGGCGCTCGAGAACCAGATCACCAGTGACAACGCACCCCGCATCAAAGCTCGCATCATCGCGGAAGGCGCAAACGGGCCGACAACTGCCGCCGGCGAAGAGGTCCTGTTGAGGAAAGGCTGTCTTCTTCTTGCAGATATGTATCTGAACGCAGGCGGTGTTACGGTTTCGTATTTTGAATGGTTGAAGAATCTGTCCCATGTCCGATTCGGTCGAATGGCAAAACGCTTCGACGAACGGACGAACACGCAACTCATTCACATGATAGAATCCGCCTCGGGAAAGAAATTCACGCAGGAAGAGCGCACTGCGGTTTCACACGGGGCGGATGAGGTCGACCTTGTGAACTCCGGTCTGGAAGAAACCATGATCACAGCGTTTCATCAGGTCCGGGAGACCTGGAAGCAAAATCCAAAAGTAGATAGTTTCCGGACCGCTGCGTTCATTAACGCAATTCACAAGATTGCAACGACGTATCTTGAACTTGGTATCTTTCCATGAGTAACGTCCATTCTCAATTATGATTCCTGCTCTTGGGGTCGGGACTGAATTCGTTTTCGCGAACTTGAATCTGTTCATGTCGACAGGGGCATTCCCACGATTCTCCGCAGCGGTTTGATGGCACAAGAGTTGTATCTCTGAGTCGCGCGCCCGACTTGCGACCTTAAGTTCCATCTGCTCTGTCGCTTGCCGCCAGCGTACACTATCCCCCCCAACAAGGAGTTCCGTCCATGTCCGAATATGTGAAGAGCTTCCTCGCAGGTGTAAAGTCGAAAAACCCGAATGAACCTGAGTTCCACCAGGCCGTCGAAGAAGTCGTGGATTCACTCAGCCTTGTGCTGGATCGGCATTCGGAATACCGGTCCCACAAGATCCTCGAGCGGATCGTTGAACCCGAGCGCACAATTACGTTTCGAGTGCCGTGGATGGACGATCAGGGCGAGATCCATGTCAACCGCGGATTCCGCATTGAAATGAACAGCGCAATCGGTCCATACAAGGGTGGTCTTCGATTCCATCCATCCGTGAACATCGGCATTTTAAAGTTCCTGGCTTTCGAACAGGTTTTCAAAAACAGTCTGACGACGCTCCCGATGGGCGGCGGGAAAGGCGGATCGGACTTCGACCCGAAGGGAAAGAGTGACAATGAGGTCATGCGTTTTTGCCAGAGTTTCATGAACGAACTGTACCGACACATCGGCCCGAATACCGATGTTCCAGCAGGAGATATTGGAGTAGGGGGCAGAGAGATAGGTTTCTTGTTCGGACATTACAAGAAGCTCCGGAATGAGTTTACAGGCGTGCTGACTGGGAAAGGATTGCATTGGGGAGGGTCGTTGATTCGGCCCGAAGCGACGGGATATGGTTCGGTATATTTTGCCGCGGAGATGCTATCGACGCGCCGGGAGACGCTGGAAGGCAAAATGTGCCTAGTATCGGGCAGCGGGAACGTCGCCCAGTATACTGTTCAGAAGATCAATGAGCTCGGCGGGAAAGCGGTTACAATGTCCGATTCCAATGGATTTATTTACGATCCGGCAGGAATCTCCGCGGAAAAGCTGAACTTCGTCATGGAGCTGAAGAATTTGCGTCGCGGCAGGATCAAGGAATACACCGACCATTTTCCAGCGGCAACGTACACGGCAGTCGACCCGAAAATGGATCACAATCCGTTGTGGGATCGAAAAGCTTCGTGCGCATTCCCGAGCGCCACGCAGAACGAGATTAACGGAAAAGATGCCGCCAACCTTATCAGGAACGGCGTATATTGTGTTGCCGAGGGAGCCAACATGCCGACCACGCTCGACGGCGTCAAGGTGTTTCTTGATGCCAAGATATTGTATGGTCCCGGCAAAGCTGCGAATGCGGGAGGTGTTGCAACCTCCGGATTGGAGATGTCGCAGAACAGCATGCGTCTTCCGTGGCCCCGCGAGGAGGTCGATGCGCGACTGCGCGGAATCATGAAAGCGATCCACAGCGCTTGCGTGACCACCGCTGAGCGTTTTGGCACGCCGGGAAATTACGTGAACGGCGCGAACATCTCGGGTTTCCTGAAAGTCGCCGATGCGATGATCGACCAAGGACTCGTGTGATCCGCTGCTTCCTCAGCGTCGGGCAGGACGCAACGCCCGGGATCAACTTCGTACTGGCGGGCGAAGGACGAGGGACCTTCGTCCGCCCATGACTATGTCGACTGACATGCCCGAACCGACAGGGGTGGACAGCCAATTTGGCGGCCGCTTTCAAGGGTTTCAAAACCTGATGCGAAAGCGGATCCAGGAGGTCCTCCTGGTTTCCAGCCTGTACGACCTCTATCTTTTCGAGGAAGATGGACGTCTCTATGAGCTCATTCTTCATGAGTATCAGGGACTCCGTCTCTCCCACTCTCCTGAGCTCACACGCGTATCGAGCGCGCGGGAAGCGATCGCACTTGCCAGACAGCGGCGCCGCTTCGACCTGATCATAACGACGTTGCACATTGAGGATGTCTCTGCGATCCAATTCGCGGATATGGTCAAGGAAGAGGGGTTGAACATTCCCATCGTCCTGCTTGCCTACGACAGCCGTCAGTTGAAAGAGCTCATCACCCATGAGAACACGTCCGAGTTCGCGCGCGTGTACTTATGGCAGGGAGATTTCCGTCTCATCGTTGCCATCAGCAAGAACCTCGAAGATCAGATGAATGTTGAAGAAGATACCGCTCAGGTCGGTGTTCAATCCATCATTCTCATTGAGGACAACGTTGCCTACTATTCTTCGTTCCTTCCCCTTATTTACACGGAGATACTGAACCAGTCGCAGCGTCTGGTCTCCGAGGGGGTTAGTCTTAGCGACAAGTATCTTCGCCTGAGGGCACGGCCGAAGATCCTTCTCTGTACGAACTTCGAAGAAGCATGGGCGTGTTTCACCAAATACGAGGAATTCGTTCTCGGGATCATATCGGACGTCGATTTTCAGAGGAATGGAGTGGCCGATCCGCGGGCAGGCATGACGTTCGCACGAATGGTCAAGGACCGACATCAGGATATACCCATTCTCCTTCAATCGACGACACCGGAGCACAGGGAAGATGCTCTGGCCTTGGAATGTTCGTATGTGTTGAAGGATTCTCCGACCCTCCTCAACGATGTACGCCACTTCATCACCGAATACTTCAGCTTCGGAGATTTCGTCTTCCGCGTCAAGGGGGGCGCCGAAGTGGCACGGGCAAGCGATCTTCAGGAGCTCGAGGATCAATTGCAGCATGTTCCGGAGGCGAGCATTCAGTATCACGCGGAACACAACCATTTTTCGAATTGGTTGAAGGCACGGACGGAGTTCTGGCTTGCACACAAGCTCCGACCGCGGAAAGTGTCGGATTATCCGTCGGTTGAAGCGCTCCGTCAAGACCTCATCTCCTCGCTGCGCGAGTACCGACAACTCCGTCAACGAGGCATCATCACGGATTTCTCGAAAGAGACGTTTCTTCCGGGATCGAGCTTTGCCCGTATCGGCGGCGGCTCTCTGGGTGGAAAGGCGCGCGGCCTGGGGTTTGTGAATGTCCTCCTCAACAATTTCGACATGCGCGAACGGTTCGAGGATGCCCGTATCAGTGTTCCACCGGCCATCGTCTGCGGAACAGAGGTGTTCGACAAATTCCTTGACGCGAATAACCTGCGAAACTTTGCCCTCAACGCGACGGACGACGAGGAGATCGCCCATCGATTTCTGCAGGCCAGGAAATTTCCCGGAGAGACCCTCGATCAATTGTCGGATTTTCTCGATTTGGTCCGGGAACCACTGGCCGTACGGTCTTCAAGTCTGCTCGAAGACTCACAATACCATCCATTTGCCGGGGTCTACGCCACGTACATGATCCCAAACAACCACAAAGATGCGCGCAAACGGCTTGGGGAACTGGTGAATACGATCAAACGGGTGTACGCATCGATGTACTTTCAGAGCGCGAAGGACTATTTTCGCGTCACGTCGTATCGGCTGGAAGAAGAGAAGATGGCGGTCATACTTCAGAAAATGGTCGGTGCGCCGCATGGAATCAGATTCTATCCCGATATATCCGGAGTTGCCAAGTCGTTCAATTTCTATCCCCTGGGGCCTCAGCGCGCAGAAGATGGCATCGTTTCGGCCGCACTTGGGTTGGGAAAATGGGTCGTGGACGGGGGCGTGACGGTAAGGTTCTGCCCAAAGCATCCCGCGCACCTTCTCCAGAACTCCGGAGCAGACGATTCTGCGGGGTCCTGGCAAACGAGATTCTACGCGTTGGAATTGACCGGACACCCGCTGGAACACGCAGAAACGTACGATGCGCTCTTGAAGACGTATCCGCTGGATGTCGCAGAAGAGGACCGTACTCTGTCGTACGTCGGATCGACGTATTCTGTGCAGAATGACACGGTCAGCGATGGCATTGCCCGCGACGGAGTGAGGGTTGTCAGTTTTGCGCCGGTGCTAAGGAATAAGGTGTTCCCGCTGCCGAAGATCATTGACCAACTCCTGGACATGGCAAGCAAGGGCATGGGAGCACCTGTGGAGATTGAATTCGCCGTCACGATGTCTGTGCCTCCCGACTCACGAAAAGAATTTGGGATCCTGCAAATGCGGCCGTTGGTACTCTCCCGGGAGGTGGAAGAAATGCAGATCGAGGGAGTTCCCCAGGAAGAAATCCTGTGTTCCAGTCATCAGGTTCTGGGAAACGGAATCGTCGACGATATTCACGATATCGTTTTCGTCGACCCGGACAAATTCGACCGCTCCAAAACCGTTGATGTCGCCCGGGAGGTGATGTCAATGAATGAAAGCCTGATCGCCGACCGTCGGCCGTATGTGCTCATCGGCATGGGGCGTTGGGGAACGCTCGATCCCTGGCTGGGGATCCCGGTGAGGTGGGACCAGATCTCCGGGGCGAGGGCTATTGTCGAAACAGGGTTGACCGATGTCGACGTCCTGCCATCGCAAGGATCGCACTTTTTCCAAAATCTGACATCGTTCATGGTCGGCTACTTCACTGTCCATTCAAGACTGAGAGAAGGATTCCTGGATTGGGAATGGTTGAAGGAACAATCGAATGCTTCTGCGTCGACATATCTTCGTCACATCCGGACTTCCAAACCACTCCGCATGATCATGAATGGAAGGAAGAACAACGGTCTCATTCTAAAGCCGGGCACTCGATCGCGATGAGGTTCAGGATGTCCTTTTCATGGAACGAATCTCTTTTTTGGCTATGTTAAAGGGGTAAGACATCGATCAAACACGCCCCCTTACATACTCGATTTCTTTGTTTCGCAGTTCTCCTTCTTATCGCGTCATCTCTCGGTTGCCACGGTAGAGCCGATAAGGTCCGGATCACATTACGCGTTGTTCCGCCGAAGTCGACTCCGCCGGGGGACACGCTTTATGTGGCCGGGTCGGTGGTTGAACTTGGAATGTGGAGTCCAAACGGACTCGCGCTGAATCCGGGCGCGGACGGAGTTTGGTCGGTCACCCGCGCTTTTCCTTCATCCATGCCCGTGGAATTCAAGATTACCCGGGGCACATGGGAGACGGAAGCGATCTATGAAGCCGGCCAGATTCCGGGAAATACGCGGATGATGCCGGTGCATGATACAACTGTCACGTTGACACCGGTAACGTGGAGGGACCAGATGCCCCGCCCGCCCGGAGGAATTCACGGAATGGCTCGGTATCACCGACAGCTCAGCGGATCTGGCTTGAAGTATCGTCGCGACGTCATCGTCTGGCTTCCCCCTTCGTACGCAAAGAACCCCCGCCGAAGGTATCCCGTGCTGTATATGCACGACGGGCAGAATGTCTTCGACCCATCCACTGCGACCATCGGGCGCGATTGGCGCGCAGACGAAGTCGCCGACAGTCTTATCCATGCAGGCTCAGTGGAAGAAATGATCATCGTTGCCATCAACAATTCCGCGGACAGGATGGTCGAATACTCCGAGACAGTTCAAGGGAGAGCGTATGCCGGTTTTGTGGTGCACACAGTCAAACCGATGATCGATTCCCTCTACCGCACCAAAAGGGGTCCTCACGATACGGCGGTCATGGGGTCGTCCATGGGAGGCTTGATATCGTTCCTGTTCATCTGGTGGCATCCAGACGTGTTTGGCAAAGCGGGCTGTCTTTCGAGTGTGTTTCACCGAAGGCATTCGTCGGTGCTCGATTCGGTAAGCCGGATGGAACCTGGGTCGCGGACGATGAAACTGTACATCGACTGCGGCGGATCAGGCGGCGATGAAACACTGAAGCCGGGAATGGATGAAATGGCAGATCTGCTTGGACAAAAAGGATTCCGCGAAGGCGAAGAATTTGCGATGTATTATGACCCTCGGGCTGAGCACAATGAGCCGGCATGGTCTGCCCGCTTGTGGCGGCCTTTCACCTTCTTGTTTCCGCGAAACTGACACTTTCTCTTCGGAGCTTTCGATGGCATTGTTGAAGTCGCGCACGTGTTCGGTTTGCGGAAGAGCATACATTTGGAAGATAGAACGACCCGGTGACGGCTACTGGGACCGGTGGCGGAATGACGACGGCGACACGCTGTCGAGCTGGTTTGTGACGAACAACCTGTGCTGGAACCATGCCTTCGAGCGCATGCCCGAACGGTTCCGGAGCCTGATTCGCACGGAATTCTATGAGGAGCCGGCCCCGTCAAGTGCTGCACAGGAACAGTCAGACAAAAGGAGCACACCGTGAAACTTTTCAAAGAAAGCATACTTCAGTTGATCACCGAGACATCGACGAATTTGCCCCCCGACGTCCGCCGCGCGTTGGTTCGCGCCACGGAAGTTGAGGACCCGGCTTCTCAGTCGGGGATGGCTCTTCAAATGATCGCCGTGAATGTCGATATGGCGTGCGATCACAGCGGACCGATTTGCCAGGACACGGGAATGTTGACATTCGAGGTTCACACTCCGGTCGGAGCGAATCAGATCGTCATGCGCGCGCAGATCAGAGAGGCGGTCGCACAGGCGACAAAACTGGGAAAGCTCCGGCCGAATTCAGTCGATTCCATCACAGGCAAGAATAGCGGCGACAATCTCGGCCCGGGTACTCCCGTCATCCATTTCGAACAACACGAAAAAGACGAGATCGATGTGCGGTTGATCCTGAAGGGGGGAGGGTGCGAGAATAAGAACATTCAATATTCTGTGCCGATCGAACTTCCTCATCTGGGCCGGGCTGATCGGACGCTTGAAGGAGTGCGCAAATGCATCATGCATGCCGTTTGGCAAGCCCAGGGACACGGGTGCAGCGTAGGAGCATTGGGAGTGGCCATCGGCGGCGACCGTGCGTCCGGTTACGCGTCTGCTAAGCAACAGCTCTTCCGGTCATTGGACGATGTCAATCCGAACCCCGAGCTCGCCGCGCTCGAGGAACGCATTGTACGCGACGCAAATTCCCTTGGCATCGGAACCATGGGATTCGGCGGTCGTGTGAGTCTGATCGGTTGCAAAATCGGCGCATACAATCGACTGCCGGCAAGCTTCTTTGTATCCGTTGCTTATGACTGCTGGGCTTTTCGGCGGCTCGGCGTAGTTCTCGATGCGACGACGGGAAAGGTCCACCGATGGCTGTATAAAGATGACGGCTCCGTCGTACGGATGGCAAAGGCCAAAGGACTTCCGGCGACAGGCCGGGAGGTGCGCCTTACCACTCCGATATCTGAATCACAAGTGCGGAGTCTCCGTGTGGGGGACGTTGTCTTGCTGAACGGCAAGGTACATACCGGCAGAGATTCGCTTCATCACCACCTGCTTACGCACGAAGCTCCGGTGCCATTGAAGGACGGAGTGATCTATCACTGCGGACCGGTCGTTTTGAAAGAAGGGAATGGATGGAAAATGACCGCGGCGGGACCGACGACAAGCATCCGTGAAGAGCCGTATCAGGCAGACATCCTCAGGAAATTCGGTGTTCGTGCGGTCATCGGGAAGGGAGGCATGGGAGCAAAGACTCTTGCGGCGCTTCAGGAAGTGGGCGCGGTGTACCTGAATGCGATCGGCGGAGCAGCGCAATTCTACGCGGAATGCGTGTCGAATGTCGACGGCGTCGATTTCCTCGAGTTCGGCATTCCCGAGGCAATGTGGCACATACATATTAAGGACTTCCCGGCAATTGTGACGATGGACGCCCACGGAAAGAGTTTGCATGCGGAGGTTGAAGCATCGTCTGCAATAAATCTGGAGAGTCTAAAGGAACCGGCGGTCCGCTAATGTGACGACTACCTGAACCTACGATACGCCAACTGTCGCTGCACACGTGACCGTTGGTTTTTTAGGTTGGTCCGCCGATAACCTTTCCGGGGCGTTCACGTATGCTGTGGGAGCTCCCTTCTTCCCACCATCCTCACGGTATTCCAAATTCTGCAATGGGCACTGCAATGCGACAATTGGTGGACCTGTTTTCGAAAGGCATCTCTACAATTCAGTTTGAGAGATTTGTACGCCAGGAGATCCCGGGCGCATACAGCTTTTACCGTCGAGCGATGCGGCAGAACGAGCAGCCCGTCGGCCGCATCCGAAGCGCAATGCGGGTGACGTGGTATATCTTCCTGGCGTTCCTGGAAAAGCTCACGCCGGTTCGCCGAGTGCTGTATGGGGCCGCAATTGTTCTGTTCATTCTCTGGTGGACTGACGGTCCGACGTCGTACTCATTCTATGCGTTTGTCTTGCTGAATCTTCTGTTGGCCATGGAGGTGGCTGACAAGCTGGTGACAAAGAACGAGCTTGTCGTGGCCCGTGAGATACAGCTCAGCCTGCTGCCGCAGTCGCCTGCATGCCCGGCCGGTTGTGACATTGCAGCATATTCCGAAGTGGCGAATTCCGTCGGCGGCGACTACTACGATGCGATCCAGGTTCGCAACGGTTCCGTTCTGTACATTTTGGCGGATGTATCGGGAAAGGGAATCCCGGCAGCATTGTACACGGCTACAGTGCAAACGGCCTTGCGACTGTTTGCGGCCGAAATCGACCAGCCGCGTGAGCTGTTGGTCCGGCTGGATGCGTATTTGCGGGGCCAATTGCGGAAGGCATATTTTCTCACGATCGTGATCGCACGCGTGGATGCGGATGGCACTGTGACGGTGTGCAGGGCCGGCCATCCAGGAGCCCTCTGGTATCGGTCGTCGGACAAGACCGTCCAGCCGATCAGACCGCAGGGGGCTGCCATTGGCCTTATCGTTCCGGGGGATGCTTCTGCAGAAAAGACCGTCCGTTCAACCCTGATGGAAGAGGTCGTTGTCATGGGACACCGGGACGCGCTTGTGTTGCTGTCCGACGGTCTGCTTGAAGCGACGAACATGGAAGGGGGAGAATACGGTGAACCGCGCCTCTCTGGACTCTTGAAAGCATTTCCAGCCTCGACTGCGGAGGAGTGGAAGGAGAGAATCCTGGCGGATGTGCTTCAGTTTCGGAAGGGAGCTGACCTTCGTGACGACCTCACGGTCGTCGTCGTTCATCGAGCGTAATGCAAAGTCCTTGAACATTCGGGTATTTGTGGCTATCTTGGTTCATTCTCGCTGGCGTAGCTCAGCTGGTAGAGCAGCTGATTCGTAATCAGCAGGTCGACGGTTCAAATCCGCCCGCCAGCTCATCGTCGCACAAGAGTGCAAGGTCGACGGTTTCCGACCCGTCGCGAAGCGACGGGTCGAGATCTCGTCCCCGCATAGCGGGGACGGACAAATCCGCCCGCCAGCTCAACCCAAAGAATCCGCTTCGGCGGATTTTTTGTTCCTGCCGTTGGAAATCAGGCTGTTTTTGGCTATTTTTAACGATTGGAAGTCTTTCCATCCGCCGTCACACCGACCAGAGTTGAAAGGATTCGCATGAAAGAAGGCGCAATTGTACAGATCATTGGTGCCGTTGTTGACATCGATTTCAGCGGCGGGGCGCTCCCCGCGGTTCTCAATGCCGTGAAGATTCCTCGCACAAACGTTGAAGGTGTGCAGGAGGAGCTGATCGTCGAGGTGCAACAGCATTTGGGTCAAGACCGGGTTAGGTGCGTCGCAATGGATTCGACAGACGGTTTGACACGAGGGATGAAAGCGATTGACACGGGCGCACCGATCAGAGTCCCCGTTGGACCCGGGGTTTTGGGCCGCCTGATCAACGTGACCGGCGTAGGTATAGACAGTCTTGGCAAGATCGATGCCAAGATCATGTACCCGATCCATCGTCCTGCTCCGGAGTTTCAACAGCTAACCACAAAGAAAGAACTTTTCGAGACCGGGATCAAGGTTGTCGACCTGCTGGAACCGTATACGAAGGGAGGAAAGACCGGGCTTTTCGGTGGTGCCGGCGTCGGGAAGACCGTCATTATTCAGGAATTGATCCACAACATTGCCGTGCATCACGGAGGGTATTCTGTGTTCGGCGGCGTCGGAGAACGCACGCGCGAGGGCAACGACCTCTGGTTGGAGATGAAAGAATCCGGCGTCCTCAGCAAGACTGCCCTGGTGTTCGGACAAATGAATGAGCCGCCGGGAGCCCGTCAGCGTGTCGCTCTGACGGCATTAACGATGGCGGAATATTTCCGCGATGAGGAAGGGAAAGACGTTCTCCTGTTCATCGACAACATCTTCCGTTTTGTTCAAGCTGGGTCGGAAGTTTCTGCTTTGCTAGGCCGCATGCCGTCGGCTGTCGGATACCAGCCAACCCTCGGGACGGAAATGGGCGAGCTGCAGGAGCGCATCACCTCGACGAAAAAAGGGTCGATCACGTCCGTGCAGGCTATCTATGTACCTGCCGACGACCTTACGGACCCGGCTCCCGCGACGACGTTCAGCCATCTGGACGCAACGACCGTTTTGAGCAGGGCAATATCGGACATGGGCATCTATCCTGCGGTGGATCCTCTCGATTCAACGTCGAGGATCCTTGAGCCCGGAGTCGTCGGTGATGAGCATTACGGCGTTGCGAAGCGGGTGAAGGAAACGCTGCAGGCGTACAAGGACCTCCAGGACATCATCAATATTCTCGGGATGGACGAGTTGTCGGATGACGACAAGCAGACGGTCGCCCGGGCGCGAAGGATCCAGAAGTTCCTCTCGCAACCCTTCTTTGTTGCTGAGCAATTTACGGGCTACACCGGCAAGTACGTAAAACTGGAAGACACGATTCGCGGTTTCAAAATGATTCTCGACGGCGAATGCGACCAATTGCCGGAGAATGCATTCCTCTATGTGGGCGGGATCGAGGAGGCGTTCGAACGGGCAAAACAGATGCAGGCGGCGTGAGACATGGCAGAGAAGAGCTTCCATTTGGAGATTGTCACACCCCGTCGGATCGTCTACAATGCGCCCGCGGTCAGCTTCAGCGCCCCTGGAACAATCGGTGGATTTCAGGTACTCTACAATCACGCACCGTTGGTTTCTTCCCTCCGGGTGGGGGATGTCAAGGTCATTGAGCAGGATGGGAAGGAGATCCACTATGCAACCAGCGGTGGATTTGTTGAAGTACGCGACAATCGTGTGACGCTGCTTGCGGAGACCGCTGAAAGGTCGGACGAAATAGACGTGGCGCGCGCCCAGGCGGCTCACGATCGGGCTGCAAAACGGTTGTCGAAAGGAGAGAGTGATGTCGATGTGGAACGGGCACGTGCGGCCCTAGCCCGGGCACTCAATCGGCTCCGGATCTCGGAAGTGCAATGACGTGCAGAAACCCCCGACTGTCCGGACATCGGGGGTTTCGCTTTTCGAGGACTTCTCGTTGACATTCGCGGGTCCGCGGGGTATATTTGCCCTGATTCTCATGGCTTTCTACAGGATCTGATGCATCGCCCTTCCAGGCCTACCTTCGCAGAGATCCACCTTCCGGCCCTCGCCTCCAATCTGCAGGCCATACAGCATCACGTGTCACCCGGAACCATCGTGATGGCCGTGGTGAAGGCCAATGCATACGGCCATGGCATGTTGCCCGTAGCCTCGTATCTGGAAAAGCACGGAGCAAAGTATTTCGGCGTCGCGTTCGCCGAGGAAGGAGCGACGCTTCGAGCGGCAGGAGTGCGGTTGCCGATCCACGTGTTCGCAATCTCGGTCGGCGAACAGGCCGCATTGTGTGTCCGGCACCGACTAGAACCCACACTTGCGTCGCTCGATTCTGTTGAAGCGATCCGCAGGGCTGCGGAACGGTCGCGACGCACCGTCGATGTGCACATCAAAGTGGAAACGGGAATGAATCGCATAGGCGTTCGGCCCGAAGAACTTACACCGTTTCTGCGCGCGCTGGGAAAATCCCGAAGGCTTCGTGTCAAAGGCGTGTATACGCATTTTGCGACCGCGGATGTTCCCGGATCGGCTTTCGTTGGCATCCAGTTGAAACGATTTCATGAGTTTCTCGAAAAGGTCCGGCAGGCGGGCATTGAGCCCGAACTGGTGCATGCCGCCAATTCGGGCGCGATCCTGTTTCGGGCCGACGCCGAATTCTCGATGGTTCGGGCGGGCATTCTGACATACGGATATTCCCCGTCATTCCGGGAGAATCTTTCTCTCCGCGTTCGTCCGGCCATGTCACTGCGGACTTCCGTTGTGCAGGTCAAGCGCATCAAAGCCGGCGAATCGGTAAGTTACGGACGACGCTTCAGGTCCCGGAGCGGGACAACGATCGCAACACTGCCGATCGGATATGGCGATGGATTGTTTCGTTCCTTGACGTCAAAAGCATCCGTGCTTCTTCATGGCGTTCACCGCCCGATCGTCGGCACAATCTGTATGGATCAATGTATGGCGGATTGCGGGACTCTGGATATCAGCACAGGCGATGACGTGGTGGTGATCGGGCGTCAACGCACTTCCACAATCACAGCATGGGACGTGGCGCGACAGGCAGGGACGATCCCGTATGAGATCACCTGCGCCGTTTCCGCACGGGTCCCGAGGGTCTATATGTCATGACGCGCGTGCAACAGTACCTGGACATAATTTTCGAGCGATTTCCTGTCGGAGAATTGGGTGGCGGGGATGCGCGCGATACATTTGAGCGTCTGCGTAGTCACTGTGCCGGGACGGACAACCTGTCCGGGGAACTCCAGCGGTTATATCGCGTCGACAAGTGTGACGACCTGGCTCTTGGTCTTCTCTGGGTGACACAGCTGGTCGAAGCCGATCCCACGAAATCGGAACCGACAGAAGCAGAAGAGGAGGTTCTTTTTCCTGCGCTGCGAAAGAGTCTGGGGTTGGTGCAATCGGAATTGCCGTCGTGGGAAAGTCCGCCGACCGTCGCCAGTGCGCCGGAGCAGACGACAGAGTTCGCGAGCGCTCCTGCGGTTTCCGAAGAGCCGTCGTTGTCCGGTGGATTTGAGCCTCCTGTGGCTCAGGAAGAACAGTCCCCTGAACCCATGATGACCGACTCGACCGCAACGGGAGGTTCGGGAGCTGTCGATACATCATCCTTCGGTAAGCAACTGGAACAGTTCATGGAAGCCATCCAGGGTGGAACGGACGACCGGGCCCCGATGCTCGAACAGATCACGTCGAGTTGTGAGGTTCTCAGCGCGGACACGGGGACGCCGGATGATGTTCGCCACTACATCGAAAATCTCAAAGAGTTCCTGGCGTATATCTCGGAAAATCAGTTGCTCGACGATGTGCGGGTCATGAATCTCGTGACAAACATTCAGGATCCTTTCGCCCAGTGGATGCTGGCCGCGGAAGGCGAGAGGATCGGGATACTGGACCAGGCAACAGAGCTTTTGCGTGATTTTCGCACAATGTTCGAATAACCGGATACCCGCATGTCACACGTGTATGCCGTCATAATGGCCGGGGGCGTCGGCTCCCGATTCTGGCCCAAAAGCCGGGAACGTACGCCGAAACAATTCCTCGACATTCTTGGCGGCGGGTCGATGATACAACAGACGGTGCGTAGGCTGGAATCCCTGATTCCGCCGATGAATACACTCGTGGTGACGAACATCTTCCATCAAGATTTGCTGCGTCGGGAACTGCCGTTCCTGCCGTCTGAGAATCTGCTCGTGGAGCCGGTGGGCAGAAACACAGCCCCCTGTATTGGACTGGCGGCGCTGTGGGTGCATCGTATGGATCCTAACGGCGTCATGGTGGTGTTGCCGTCAGACCACATGATTCGCGATGAAGCGGAATTCCTCAGGAAGATTACGACGGCCGTGGACGTTGCCGAACAATCGCGGGGCTTGCTAACGATCGGCATCGCCCCGACTCACCCGGAGACGGGGTACGGCTACATCCAATTCGACGAATCAGCGGAACACAACCCCTACACGGACAAAGGCGTTTTCCGGGTTAAGACGTTCGCCGAAAAGCCCATCATTGAAACGGCCGAACGGTTCCTCGCAAGCGGGGATTTTCTCTGGAACAGCGGCATGTTCGTTTGGCGTGCGGACGTGATCCTGAAAGAGATCGGCATTCATCTTCCGGAATTGTATGCGAATCTGGAGGAGGTCAAACTGACCCTGACAACTCCGGCATACCGCGCGACCCTCGAACAGGCGTTCGGAAAGATCAAGGGGATCTCGATCGATTACGGCGTTATGGAGCGGGCATCGAACGTGTTCGTTGTCCGCGGCGATTTCGGCTGGAGCGACGTCGGCTCGTGGGACGAGGTCGCCCGTCTGTCCAACGGGTCCCCCGACGGCAATGCCTCAAAAGGAACGGTCATTCTCCGGGATGTTTCCGGTTCGTACGTAGATGCTGGATCAAAGGTCGTCGCGGCAATCGGAGTCGAGGATCTGATCATCATTGCGACAGATTCAGCCGTCCTGGTCTGCAAAAAGGGCCGTTCGCAGGAAGTGAAGGAGATCGTCGATTACCTGCGTCGAAAGCAGATGAATGAACATATCTAAGCAGGCAGGCATTGCCTTGATGATGATCGGTATATTCGCGACTCTGGACTGTTCGACGTC
Source organism: Ignavibacteria bacterium RIFCSPLOWO2_12_FULL_56_21 (assembly GCA_001802945.1). GTDB lineage: Bacteria > Bacteroidota > Ignavibacteria > UBA10030 > UBA10030 > 2-02-FULL-55-14. The sequence goes on from MHAK01000080.1 coordinate 28,005, forward strand.
GCCCAGGTTTACGAAGGGGGGAGAACAAACCGCAACGAGCGTATCGGGGGAGCATTCATCCACTTCTGCGCGGAGGACGTCATCAAAGTCGTTGCTGACGCTGGAGGGGGTCGCGTCCTATTATGCAGACGACTTTCACGGGAAGCAGGCTGCGAACGGCGAAACGTTCGACATGAACGATCTCACGGCAGCGCACAGAACGTTCCCGTTTGGAACACGGGTGAGGGTGACGAATCTTGCGAACGGCAAAGTCGTTGTCGTGCGGGTGAATGACAGAGGTCCATTCAAAGAAGGCCGCATCATTGATCTGTCGCGTGGGGCCGCACGAAAGATCGATCTCATTCAAACAGGTACGACGAAAGTTCGACTGGAAGTTCTGCAGTGGGGCGACGGAACGTTATACCACAAGAAGTGAGAACGTGCCGAAACAGCTCATCACGGAGGAAGATGTTCGCCAGGCCGCCCGAAAAGGTCTCCGAGCCATTCCGCTCGCTGCGGGCGCAGTTGTCACGCCGTCTGCGCGCGATGCGGCAGGGGCACTTGGGATTGCATTAACGGCAGAGGCAAAAGCCTCAAAGGAGGCGTCTCCAGGATCTGTCGACCCAGTCGTCCACGCACCGACCTCTTCAGTTCCCAAAGGAAGCGGCATGGTCGTCGCTCTCGGGGCCGACCATGGCGGATTCCGCCTGAAAGAGGAATTGCGGCCGTATCTCCTTGCCGGCGGCCATACGGTGATCGATGTCGGCACTCATTCTGACGCGCCCTGTGACTATCCGGATATTGCGTACGCAGTGGCAAAACTCATTATTGATGGGAAAGCGGACCGGGGGATCGTGATCGATGCGATTGGAAACGCTTCGGCCATAGCTGCGAACAAAGTTCCCGGCATTCGGGCGGCATGTTGCGGGAATGAGATGGCGGCACGAAGCAGCAGGGAACACAACGATGCAAACGTTCTAGCTTTGGGCGGACGGGTGATGGGCGGCGAGTTGGCCAAAGCTATCACTCTGGCTTGGCTAACGACTTGGTTCGGTGGCGGACGTCACGCGCAACGTCTGAAAAAGATCACTGACATCGAACACAGATTCCTTTGAGGGGATGAGCATACTTCCGAATTGTATGAAGATCAGCGTTCTGGCTAAACCGGGATCAAAAAAAAATGGGGTAGAGGAGAATGGTGACGGGGTCTGGGTCGTTCGAGTGCGGGTAAGGGCGGCTGATGGGAAGGCAAATGACGCGATCCGAGAGGTCCTCGCCGATCATTTTGGATGTCGGGCTCGGGAAGTCGAGATCATCTCAGGTTTCAAGTCCCACCACAAGATTGTTGAAATTCCTAACAATCTCCTCCAGTAGGTTCGATTCCTCCTTTCGTTGGCGATTAGTTCTTCCTGCGTTCATTAGCTTTGATTTATGCGACACACATTTCAGATGTCGATGGCGATTTTCGTCGAATTTCGAGGACATGGGCATATGAGAGGGGTTCTCAGTTGAATTTGACCCGCCGATTGCGTAGGTTTGAACTATAAGTAACGACAGTTCCATCACTGAGAGGAAGCGAATGAGAAGCGTCTTGAAGTTGGGGTTGTCAGTGCTATGCTCGTTCGTTCTTTATGGATGTTTTCAGACGCCATCGACATCTGAGTTTCTTTCAAAGGAAAGAACTCCAGATGACGAAATGGCAGGAATTGCCGTTACGGAATCGCAGCCGAACGTAGAATTTGGATTGTCTGCCCGCAGCTCCCGGTTTACTCCAATTGTTAAGAAATACGCTGAAAAGTATGGAGTAGATTGGGTTCTGGTTCTCGCTGTAATGAAGCAGGAGTCGAGTTTTAACCATGCCGCTGTCAGTCGCAAGGGGGCGTATGGGCTCATGCAGATCATGCCCCATACGAGGTCCGAACTTGAAGATCGCCTGGGTGTCCGTGAGTCCCTCAGTCCGAAGAACAACATTAGAGCCGGTATCTATCACTTGAGGAGGCTCTCTTACGTCTTTCGAGAGTCGACGCCCGAAAACAGAATAAAGCTGACGCTAGCCGCATATAACGCTGGACTCACGCGCCTCAAAGATGCCCAAGACATCGTTCGATATCTTGGAGATGACCCAAAATCATGGGAATCTGTGAGGTCGGCCCTTCCCCTCCTTTCCCGAAGATACTATACTCTCCACCAGGAAGTTTGGCCCCAAGGCAAGCCGAAAAGCGGTTACTTTGGGAATTCCCGGGAAACTATCTCTTATGTTGATAGAATTCTGGAAAACTATGGAGAGTATACTCTCGCCATAAAATGACAAGCAGGGGCCTGTTTCTACGGACTGGCTCTTTTTAACCCATGGGTTTTAAGTGGGTTAGAATCCAGTCTTGACATTAGACTTTACCCCAAAGCCACTTGACATTGAAATCTCGTCAGGATATATTTGTCCCGGAAAATGCGGTTCATGAAGTCTTGGTTGCCGCTGTTCCAGTCCACCATTTTCACAAACATCCACACATAGGAGGTTGCTTTATGAAAAAACTCTCCCTAGTGGTCCTTTGCCTCGCGTTGGCCTCTTCCGTTATGGTCGGCCAGCTGCGGAAGGGTGCCATGGGCGTCACCGGGGGCGTTGGATCATCCAACACCCTGGGAGTCGCGTATGCGATGAGCGAGAATATGCGGCTGGGCATTGACCTAGTGTTCAGTTCCGCTTCAACAACGACAACGCTTACGGCAGGCGACGACAAGGATACTCAGTCAGACCTCGGTGTCGGTCTGAGCGCAAAGTTCTATATGGCAACAGCAGAGAACCTGTCCACGTACGTCGGTGGAGCCGTTGGGTTTGAATCCGTGTCAGTGGAAAACATGCCTCCGGGTGGCGTAACGACCAAATACAGCGCGTCGGGATTCCAAATTGGCGCGATGTATGGGGCCGAGTACTGGTTTTCGTCGAAGTTTTCATGGTACGGCCATGTCGGATTGGGCTACAGCAGCCTTTCGTCCGATGGACCGCCGAAAATTTCTTCATCGTTGATTTCAACATCCTACGGCACAGGCCTGACCTGGTATCTGTAGGAATTCGTTTGGATAGGACACAAGGAGAGAACTTCGGTTCTCTCTTTTTTTTTCTCCTTATCCTGACTGAGTCCACCGTCTTGTCCAACGGTCAATAATTTCGTACGTTGTCCTCGTGAGAGAATTCGCACACGCCGAAGGCAAGCCCCGCTGCAATTGCGGCATTTTTGGGATCTTTGGCCATCCCAAAGCTGCGGTGCAAACCTACTACGGACTGCATGCCCTTCAGCATAGGGGGCAAGAGGCGAGCGGAATCGTTACCCGGGAGTATGTCGAAGACAAGAAACGATGGCGCTTTAACGTCCACAAAGGGGCCGGGCTTGTCACGGAAGTGTACCGGGATGAACGCATACTCCGTGACGTGCTCCAGGGGAATGGAGCGATAGGTCACAATCGGTACTCAACGACCGGCGCTTCAGACAACAACGCGAACATCCAACCCCTTGTCGTTAATTACAGGGACGGCAACCTAGCCGTCGCTCACAACGGAAATCTGACGAATTTTCGGACCCTCCGCCAATCCCTCCAGGACAAGGGGACGATCTTCCAGTCAACGTCTGACACGGAAGTCCTTCTCCATCTGGTCGCTCACAGCAGGCAGGAACAGCAGATCTACCAGATCCGGGAAGCACTGGAGGCTGTCGAAGGGGCGTTTTCGATTGTGATGCTCACAGACAATGCCTTGATCGCAGCGCGAGATCCTCATGGATTCCGTCCACTCGCACTGGGCAAGCTGGGAACTTCGTTCGTCGTTGCTTCCGAGACCTGTGCGTTCGACATCATCGGTGCGGAATACGTCTGCGACGTCGAACCGGGTGAGATCCTGGTGATTGACGATGAGGCGGTCGAATCCGGCGCTGTGAAGTCCTACCATCTCGCGAAGAAGAGCCCCTCTCCACATCACTGTATCTTTGAATACGTCTATTTTTCCCGTCCCGACAGCAAGATCTACGGCGAAAACGTCGACAAAGTGCGTCGCAAATTGGGTAAACTGCTTGCCCAAGAATCGCCGGTAAACAAGGGGGAAGAGGGGGAAAAGGTTGTCGTCATCAGCGTTCCCGATTCGAGCAACACGGCCACCCTGGGCTTCGTCACTGAAAGCCAGCTGGCGGGTCATGAAGTCAAAATGGAACTGGGATTGATCAGGAGCCATTATGTCGGCCGGACATTCATTGCTCCCGACCAGAATAACAGGGAAATGAAGGTCAAGACCAAGTTCAATACGGTCAAAGGCGTGCTCCAGGGCAAGAAGGTGGTCATCGTCGACGACTCAATCGTTCGGGGTACAACTTCCCGGCAACTGGTAAAATTGATCAAAGAGGCCGGCCCAAAAGAGGTGCATGTCAGGATCACTTCTCCTCCCATCAAGTATCCATGTCACTTTGGAATGGATTTCCCAAGCAAGCAGGAGCTGGTTGCCAATCGATGCGGCGGCGATGTCGAGCAGATACGGGAATACCTCGATGTCGATAGTCTGGCCTATCTTTCGCTCGAAAAACTCCTTGAAGCGGCACCTCAGGAAAATGGCCGAAGTTATTGCACGGCGTGTTTCAGCGGCGTGTATCCGGCGCCGATAGACGACGATGCATCCAAAGACGCAAACGACGTCTGATGCTCGAACGGATTTGGACAGTTTCAACACTCCTCAGCCTCAGCAGGATCGCCCTCGTCGTTCCATTCGCCGTTTGTCTCCTTGTCGATTTTCCGAATCACAGACTGTGGGCGGCGGCGGTTATTGCGGCCGGCGTTGTGACCGATTTTCTCGACGGATATTTGGCGCGGCGACGGCATGAGGTGACAGATCTTGGAAAGATCGTCGACCCGATCGCCGACAAAGTGGGCATTGGGGTGTCCATCGGCCTCCTTGCATGGACCGGTGACATTTCGTGGTGGTTCGTTGCGGCCGTCATCCTTCGCGACCTTCTTATCGTCATCGGGGGAGTCTACATACGCCGGCGTAAAAAGATCGTCGTTCAATCGAATTGGCCGGGCAAAGTCGCCGTCAGCGCGTTGGCCGTTCTTGTCCTCCTGTCGCTCGTGCGTGTGGAATCGATGGAGTGGTTTCGGTCGCTAACGTTGTGGTTCAGTCTGGCGATGATGACGGTGTCGTTTGCGATCTACGTGCAGAGACTGTTCGTCGGCCGCCGGTCAGCGTCTTGACAGCCATGGGACTGGGAGACTTCTTTTCGAGATTGCGCGAGGGCCTTGCCCGTACAAATGAATCCCTCGTCGTTCGGGTGCAGGAGATCCTGGCGACGCGGACAACGTTGGACGAAGCCACGGTGACCCGCATTGAGGAGACACTTCTTACAGCCGATGTTGGCGTGACGACGACGGCTGCGATCATCGACCGGCTAAGGCGGGAGGTAAAAGAACATGGTGTCGTGAGGCCCGAGGATACTGTCCGGTTGCTGCGCGAAGAAATCGAGCGCGTTTTGAGCGGATCGGCTTCTCCTGGGGAGCCAGGCATTCTTCCGGATCAGCCGAGGCCGTATGTGATCATGGTTGTAGGGGTCAACGGCGCCGGCAAAACAACGACTGTCGGAAAGCTCGCTCATGTGTTCCATCGTTCCGGGTTGTCTGTCCTCGTCGGCGCGGCAGACACATTCCGGGCCGCCGCGAACGAACAGCTCGATGTGTGGGCCAATCGTGCGGGTGCGGACATCATACGACAGTCTTCGGGAGCGGACCCGGCATCCGTGGTGTTTGATACAGTCAGCGCGGCTGCGGCACGGGGGACGGACGTCGTGCTGCTCGATACCGCCGGACGTTTACACACGAAAGCTCATCTCATGGAAGAGCTGCGCAAGATCCGTCGCGCAGCGGGAAAACGTCTCGAGGGATCGCCGCATGAGGTACTGTTGGTACTCGATGCCACGACCGGACAGAATGGGCTGCAACAAGCGATGAAGTTTGGGGAAGCAGCGGACGTGACCGGACTTGTCTTGACGAAGCTTGATGGGACTGCAAAAGGGGGCGTGGTATTGGCCATTGCCGCCGAGCGAAAGCTTCCGGTCCGGTTTGTCGGTTTTGGTGAAGGGATCGACGATCTTCAACCGTTTGAGCCGCACACATTTGCGCGTGCATTGCTTGGAATGCCGGCAGAGGAACATTGATCAGTATCAACGCGAACCTACGGGCATTCCTGATCGACCTACAATGAAACTCACCTTTCGCAGATACGACCTTCGTTTACGCCACACGTTCACCATCGCCCGTGGTTCTTCCGACATCGACCCCGTGATCGTGATCGAAGTAGAGCATGACGGTATTGTCGGGCTCGGCGAGTCGGCTCCATCCGGTCGGTATGGCGAGTCGGTCGATACCGTCGAGAAGTTTCTGCGCTCTTTCGATCTCTCAATGTTCACAGACCCGTTTCAGCTGGAATCCATACTTGCGGCTGTGGACGGACATGCAGAGGGAAATCCGTCGGCGAAGGCGGCAATCGATTTGGCGCTGCACGACTGGATCGGAAAACGACTTGGTGTTCCGCTTTACAAATACTGGGGGCTCGACCCTTCGGCCACCCCTGTCACGTCATTCACGATCGGCATCGATACACCGGAAATGGTCGAAAAAAAAGTGCGTGAAGCGGAGGCGTACCCGCTGCTGAAGATAAAGCTGGGCGGGGAAAACGATCGGGAAATCATGAAGGCCATCAGAAGGGCGACGAAGAAAAAGATCCGTGTGGATGCCAACGAAGGATGGACGGCGAAGGAAACGGCGTTGGAACGCGTGAAATGGCTGGAGCAGGAGGGGGTCGAATTTGTGGAGCAGCCGATGCCGGCAAAGGACCTTGCCGGTACGGCATGGCTTCGGGAGCGATCACCGTTGCCCCTGATCGCGGATGAAAACTGCGTCCGGCTCACGGACATTCCAAAGCTTCAGGGGGTGTTCGACGGCATCAACATCAAGCTCATGAAATGCACTGGCCTTCGCGAGGCTTTCTCCATGATCCGTACCGCTCGCGCGTGCGGACTGAAGACGATGATGGGCTGCATGATCGAGTCGTCCATTGCGATCACTGCTGGGGCCCATCTTTCGCCTCTCCTGGATTATGCGGACCTCGACGGCAATATACTCATTACCAACGACCCCTACGACGGCGTCCGAGTTGAGAACGGAAGGCTCGTGTTGACCGATCGTCCGGGGATCGGCGTGGTGCCGCGCGCCTAGCACGCATGCACATGTCTGAATCGATCCACATCTTGCCCCCCGAATTGGCCAACAGAATCGCCGCCGGCGAAGTAGTGCAGCGACCGGCGTCGGCTGTGAAGGAGCTTATTGAGAACGCCCTCGATGCGGGAGCCCATCGGATCGAGATTTATGTCCGGGATGCGGGGAAGACGTTGATCCAGGTGATCGATGACGGCACTGGCATGAACGAAGCGGACGCACTGATGTCGTTCCGGCGTCATGCGACGAGCAAGATCGGTTCCGTGGAAGACCTGGAGCGCATCACAACACTTGGTTTCCGCGGTGAAGCGCTGGCCTCAATCGCTGCCGTTGCACAGGTCGAACTCAAGTCCCGCTCAAGTTCTGACGATGTCGCGACGGTATTACGCATTGACGGCGATATAGTCAAGGAGATGTCAAAGGACTCTGGTGCGCGGGGTACTACCGTCACTGTCAAGAATCTCTTTTACAACACTCCAGCCCGTCGGAATTTCCTCAAGACGCGGCACACGGAACTGAAGAACATAACCGACACTGTTATACGAGGCGCTCTCGCATATCCGGAAGTGGCTTGGCTGCTGGTGAGCGACGACGAAACGCTTCTGGATGTGCCGCCCCAGGAGGCCCGGATCCGCGCAACAGCGGTGCTCGGAGAGCGCGTGGGTGCGTCGCTGATGGCCTGCTCGGAGGCGACCGAGTACGTATCCGTGGAAGGTTATCTTGCTCGGCCCGAGTATGCACGGAAGACCCGAACGGACCAATATCTGTTTCTCAATCGTCGTCCGATTGTCAGCAAAATGATCGGGCACGCAGTATTCCAGGGATACGAACATCTGCTGATCAGCGGTGGATTTCCTCTGTATGTGCTCCACGTGAACATCGACCCCCAACGGGTCGACGTGAATGTGCATCCGTCGAAGCTGGAAGTGAAGTTCGAAAATGAATCGACAATCTATCGCATGGTCCTTTCGGTCGTCAGGAAGACGCTCGCAATGAACGACCTTGCTCCCCGAGTGGAATTCCGAGACGGTATGGCGGTCGACCCGGATGTCGACAGATTCGCTCTTCGTCCGGCACAAACATCGTCCACCGACGCCGGAGCGCCGATCTTCGCGTTCCGGCCCGACGCGATGCCGGCAGTATTACCGTCGGAGGGGAAGTCGACCATACTGCCTCTGAGCCGGCCGCAGACGGGCCGGAATTCCGGGTCGGCGCCCGACGTGCCCGAGGAGTTCGAGCATCGGAGGGCTGCGAGGCCGGGAGAGACCGAGGCTCGCGCAATATGGCAGATCCAGAACAAGTATATCATCTCGCAGGTGAGGTCCGGACTCGTTATTGTCGACCAGCACGTTGCTCATGAGCGCATCCTGTATGAACGCGTGCTGGCAAATTTTGAGAACAGCCTTCCTGTCATTCAACAGCTCCTGTTCCCGCAAACGCTGGAACTCCCGGCCGGAGATTATGCGCTGGTGAAAGACCTGGAACCTCACTTACGGCAATTGGGGTTCGATCTGAAGGTGTTTGGCAGGAATACTGTGGTCATCGAAGGCATACCTGCGGATGTCAAGCCGGGGAGCGAACAAAAGATCCTGACGGATGTGCTCGAGGATTTCAAGGCGAACGAACATGCTTCCGTCATCGATGTGCGGGACAGGCTTGCGAAGTCGTTCGCATGCAAAGCAGCGATCAAAGCTGGAGATCCGCTGAATGCGCAGGAAATGACGGTCTTAATCGAGCAATTATTCCTGACGAACATGCCGTATGTCTGTCCACACGGCCGGCCTGTCGTGATCCGTATTCCCGTCGAAGAATTAGACCGTCGGTTTGGTCGGACGTAAACCACTTCACCTCGAAGTCATAACCATTTACGCAAAGGTGCTGCATGCAGGACGGCAAGAATGACCTGAGACGACATCATGAGCAGTGGCTTGCAAAGACGTCCTCGCAAGGGAAAGTGCGGGAGGCTGTGTTTACCACGGTCAGCGGCGCGCCAATCGAGGCGCTGTATACGCCCCTCGATGTCGAAAAGATGAATTTTCTTTCGGACATCGGATATCCGGGAGAATATCCCTATACCCGTGGCATCCACCCGACCGGCTATCGGGGAAGACTGTGGACGATGCGGCAATTTGCCGGCTTTGGCACGCCGGAAGACACAAATGCCCGGTACAAGTATTTGTTGAATCATGGTCAGACCGGACTTTCCGTTGCCTTCGATCTTCCCACATTGATGGGACGGGATGCGGACGATGTCCTGTCGATCGGCGAAGTCGGTATATGCGGGGTGTCTGTGAGCTCCCTGGCCGATATGGAGGTCCTGTTTCAGGGAATCAACGTCGGGGACATTTCGACTTCGATGACGATCAACGCTCCCGCAGTGAACCTGATGGCCATGTATCTGGCCGTCGCCCAGGAACAGAAGGTCGCATTTGCGAAGCTTCGGGGCACGATCCAGGCAGATATATTGAAGGAATACATTGCGCAAAAGGAGTGGATCTATCCGCCCGAGCCCTCGATGCGTTTGATCATCGACATGTTCGAATACATGAACAGGGAAGTCCCGCAATGGAACCCGATTTCCGTCAGCGGGTACCATATCCGGGAAGCGGGTTCGACCTCTGTTCAGGAACTGGCGTTCACTTTGGCAGATGGATTCGCTTACGTGGAAGCTGGAATCGCCCGTGGTTTGAACGTCGATGAATTCGTCCCCCGCATTTCGTTCTTTTTCAACTCTCATGTCGATTTCTTCGAGGAAATAGCGAAATTCCGCGCCGCGCGGCGCATATGGTCAAGGCGGATGAGGGACAAGTATGGAGCAAAATCTTCGAAGTCTTGGATGCTGCGCTTCCATACCCAGACAGCTGGATGTTCGCTAACGGCACAGCAGCCCGAGAACAACATCGTCAGAACCGCCGTGGAGGCTCTTGCGGGAGTTCTGGGTGGGACCCAGTCGCTCCATACAAATTCGATGGACGAGACACTCGCCCTGCCGTCCGAGAAGGCCGCGAAGATTGCATTGCGAACGCAGCAGATTCTGGCCTACGAAACGGGCGTGGCAAACACGATCGATCCGTTGGCCGGCAGCTATTTTATCGAAGCGTTAACGACACGGATGGAGGAAGAAGCTGAACAGTATTTCGAGAAAATCGACGCAATCGGCGGAGTTATCCCGGCGATCGAGGCAGGGTTCTTCCAGAAGGAGATCGCCGAAGCGGCCTACCGGTATCAGCGGGAACTGGATCGAAAAGAGAAGATCATCGTTGGTGTCAACGATTTTGTCGAGGAGGGAGAGAGTATTCAGATCCCGATTCTGCAGATCTCACCGGAAGTCGAGAAGAAGCAGCGGCAGCGACTAGCGGACGTGCGTCAAAGCAGGGATCAGGCGAAAGTGAACGAAGCTCTCGACGCATTACGCAGGGCCGCCTCGGAAGGGTCGAATATCATGCCGCCGTTGCTTGCATCTGTGCGGGCATACGCCACATTGGGTGAACAATGCAACGCTCTGGCCGAAGTGTTTGGCGTGTATGAAGAACCGGCCGTATTCTGATCCGTTTCGCTTCCAGCACAACTAGACAGCGACAATAGGGCGCCCATGCCATCGGTCCTTCGGCTTCTCCGTCCTCAACAATGGGTGAAGAATGCCTTTCTGTTTGCCCCGCTGGTGTTTTCGAAGCATCTGTTCGACACTGCGTTTTTCGAACGGGAACTCATTGCGGTCGGCGTGTTTTGTCTCATCTCGAGCGTCGTCTATATTGTCAACGACATTGCCGATCGCGAGTCTGACCGTCTCCACCCCGTCAAACGATCTCGCCCGATTGCCTCGGGAGCGATCGCACCAACGGTTGCAATGGGAATCGGAGCATGCCTCCTGGCTCTCGGCGCGTACGGAGCGTTCTGGCTGGGGAATCGGTATGCGCTCTCGCTGGGCGTGTACTTCGTACTGAACCTCGCGTATTCGTTCGGGTTGAAGCAGGTAATGTTGTTGGATGTCTTCATCATCGCGGCCGGATTCATGCTCAGGGTACTGGCAGGCACATTTGCCATTGGCGTACCGGCCTCCCCATGGCTGATCCTGTGTACACTGTTCGTCTCGGTATTCCTAGCGGTCTCAAAGCGGCGGGCGGAAATACTGCTGAGCATAGAGCAGGAATCCGAAGTGGCCAGGCCGGTGTTGAAAAGTTATGATCTCCACTTCATCGACCAAATGATGACCGTTTCGGCATCCGGGATGGCGATATCGTACGCGCTCTATACGGTCGCACAAAGAACCGTCGAAGTGTTCGGGACGGAGAACCTGATCTTTACGACGGTCTTTGTTCTGTTCGGGATCTTCCGCTATCTGTTCCTCATCCGGGCCCACAAAACCGACGACAATCCGACCCATCTTTTGCTGTCCGACCTTCCAATGATGCTGAATGTCCTCGCCTGGTTCTTCGCGTGCGTGTTCATCATCTATGCCGAAGCTTCCCATACATTGTCGGATATCCTATGAAGCTTCCTGAACCAAAGTCTCCGTCGCGCATCACGGGACTTCCGCATGCCAGTCCGGTCGTTGCAGTCGTCCGCACGCGTCCCGAATCCGTTCTCGAAGATGTGCAGCGTGCGATGGCTCTTGCGGGGGTCCGGAATGCATTGAAACCCGGAGCAACAACGATCCTCAAGGACAACATCTCGTGGCACTTTCCGTTTCCGGGGGCGAATTCGACGCCGTGGCAGCTGGAAGGAACGGTACTGGGATTGCGAAAGAACGGCTTGAACGACCTAGTGTGCGTGCAAAACAAGACGGTGGTGACGGATGCTTTCAAAGGCGAAGACCTGAACAAGTACGTGCCTATCTTCAAAAAGTACGATATTCCTGTCCGTTTCAATTTTCGCGACAGCGACATGAAGTGGGTTGATTTTCGTCCTCGGTCATCGATGCTCGTGCTCGATCAGATATTCCCCGAAGGGATGAAGATCCCCGATTTCTTCGCAGGGAAGAACATTGTTCACCTGCCCACGGTCAAGTGTCACATCTACACGACGACGACTGGTGCGATGAAAAACGCCTTTGGCGGTCTTCTGAACACGCATCGGCACTACACCCATTCATGGATTCATGAAACCCTCGTCGACCTCCTGGCCGTGCAGAAAGAGATCCACAGCGGGATATTCGCGGTCATGGACGGTACGACAGCGGGGAACGGGCCGGGACCACGGACGATGTATCCAGAACAGAAAGATGTGATCCTTGCCAGTGGGGATCAGGTTGCCATCGATGCCGTCGCCGCAAAAATGATGGGCTTCGACCCAATGGGGATCAAGTACATCAACCTCGCCCACCAGCGGGGTCTGGGTTGCGGTGATCCGCGCGAGATCACCGTTGTCGGCGAGGACATCTCTTCCGTCAACTGGAACTTCTCTGTCGGGGACAACGGCGCCAGTCTGGTCGGAGATATTCTGTGGTTCAGTCCACTGAAACGGTTTCAAAACCTCTTCTTCCGGACGCCGCTCGTGCATTTCTTCATCTTCGGGTCCGAAGCGTATCACGACTACTACCGGTGGCCGCTGAAGGATCGCCGGACCTTCAAAGACTGGCTCAAGCGTTCCCCATGGGGGAAGTTGTTTGCAGCATACGGCGACAGGGTGTGAGCCCCGGCCGATCTTTCGTTTGCCGTCATCCCGTGTCCTGAAGAATCATGATCGGACGAACTCCTCGAGCGCAAGCCGAGATTTTCTTCTTCATTATTACGTTTATTTGGGGAAGCACATTCGTCGTCACAAAGGATCTGCTTCACGCGGCGTCCCCGTTTCTTTACATCTGCGTACGATTCACGGTCGCATCATTGCTCCTGCTGGCCGTGTTCCCCTCACTGCGATCGGGATGGTCCAGTGCCACAGTTCTTCGTGGCGGCGCGCTTGGATTGATGCTCTTCGCGGGTTTTGCCCTTCAGACGGTGGGTCTGCAGTATACGTCCGCCTCGAAATCAGCCTTCATCACGGGTATGCTGGTTGTGTTCACGCCGGTGTGGCAGGTAGTGCTTGAACGACGAGCCCCGAAGGCCGGGAATATCCTCGGTGTGATCCTGGTGACGATAGGGCTCTACCTGCTGACATCGCCGGCTGGTTCGGAATTTTCTACTGGCGACGCTATGACGATGATCTGTGCGGCATTGTTTGGGTTGTATATCGTTTCGTTGGACATGTGGGGAAAGGGGTATGATGCGGCGAAACTGACCATGATGCAGTTCCAGGTATCCGCGGTGGGGGGGCTGATGGGCGCACTGCTTTTGGAGAAGCCGTTCCTGGAGGTTTCCCTGTGGTCCGTTTCACAGCTTTTATACCTTGCCATTTTTGCGACAGTTATCGCGCTTTATGTGCAGACCGCGTATCAGAAGGACACGACGCCGACGCGAAGTGCGGTCATTTTTTCGATGGAACCCGTGATTGCAGCCCTCTTTGCGTATGTTCTTGCGGGAGAACGGATAGGCATAGCGGGCGTGGCCGGAGGCGGGGTTATTATCCTTGGGCTCCTCATTTCGGAGTTGTCGGATTCTCTTTTCGGCGGAAGGGCCTGAAGGAATCTCTCGGGGGGGGACTTGACCATTTGAGAAGCGGCATCTATATTGGTTGTGCATGCGACCGCGAAATCTGATCCTTGCTTCGTTGGTGTTAACCGTGCTGAGCGTTGCCTATGCGTCAGTCATTAAGGGAACGCCGGAAGGCTACAGCATTGGATCGGGCATTCTCATTCGATGGATCACCGAGGACGAAACGGGAATCGAGTCATTCGTTGTTCTGCGGAAGAATGCGAACGATGCTGAGTTCGTCGTCGTATCGAGTCCCATCTCTCCCAAAGGCAACAACTCCACGTATGAATTCCTCGATCAATCGGTGTTCAAAGGGTCTGGAGGCGTGTTTGTGTATCGCGTCCGTGCAGTGAAAGGGCGAACGCCGGTAGAGGAAGTGCAGTTCTCCGTGTCGCACACGAGCTCCGCCGCCCGCAGAACCTGGGGGAGCATCAAGGCGATGTTCCGCTGAGATCCTTTCCATTTTTCCCCGTCGTTTTCCCGATCACTCCGTGTCCCCTCGTCAAACGAACGCCCGCCGTCCGTGGAGGTTGATCCTTGCTTCGCAGTCTCCGCGCCGCCGCGTGCTCTTGCGACAAGCCGGGTATCGGTTCATTGTTCGGCCCAGCGGCATCGATGAACCGATCGATACAGCTCACTCCCCTGAGTGGAATGCGCGGCGGATCGCGCTGGACAAAGCAATGGACGTTGCGACGCGGGTTCGCTCAGGCGTCGTTGTCGGCGCCGATACAATCGTCGTACTGAGCGGCAAGTTCCTCGGCAAACCATTGTCGCCTTCCGATGCCCGGTCCATGTTACGACGTCTCAGCGGCCGTACGCATAATGTGTATTCGGGGGTGGCAATTGTTGATGCGGAGACCGGAAGGTCGACGACATTTGCAGAGCGGACGCGCGTGACCTTTCGGATGCTCGAAGAAGATGAGATCAGGGCGTATGTGGCTTCGGGTGCGCCGATGGACAAAGCCGGGGCATATGGGATACAGGACGATTACGGTGCAGTGTTTGTTGAAAAAGTTGTGGGATGTTTCTATACTGTGGTCGGTTTCCCGCTCTCACGGTTTCATCTTGTGCTTCGTCGATTTCTTGGAATGACAAAGACAAGGTCGCAGAGGGCGGTGCGAAAGGGCAAAAGGGGCTGAACCCGCCGCCGCTCACGCGGCGACAACGATTCGAACCGAATCCGGAATAGGTATGGCACGAAAGATCAGAGTTTTGGTTGCGAAAGCCGGGCTTGACGGGCATGACCGCGGTGCAAAGGTCGTTGCTGCGGCTCTCCGTGATGCCGGCATGGAGGTGATCTATACGGGCCTCCGCAAGACACCAGAGGTGATCGTGCAGGCAGCGCTCCAGGAGGATGTCGACGTCATTGGCGTCAGTTTGCTGAGTGGAGCCCACATGACCATTTTCCCGAAGGTGCTGTCGTTGATGAAAGAAAAGGGGTTGAATGATGTTCTCTTGTTCGGCGGAGGGATCATTCCGCAGGAAGATATTCGCAAACTGAAACAGATGGGGGTCGGCGAGCTGTTCACACCCGGAGCGTCGACGATCGATATTGTCAAATATATCAATTCATGGTTTGGGACTCATCGGAGGGAATCGGCGGCCTAACCAGTGCGCGGCTGATGCGACCAAGAAAAATCCCGTCGCGGGCTTACCCGGACGGGATTTTTGTGTACCTGCGGAGGAGTGAGGTCAGACTTTGCTGACTTTCACCGCCTGGAGTCCTTTCGGGCCCTGCTCAACTTCGAACTCCACTTTGTCTCCCTCGTTGAGCGTCTTGTACCCGTCTCCGCTGATGGATTTGTAATGCACAAAGACGTCCTCACCGGACGATCGTTTGATGAAGCCGTAGCCTTTGGCATTATTGAACCACTTGACCGTACCTTGTTCCATACGGTACCTTCCATCAACTGTGGAACATGCACACCAGGCGTTTGTCTCCAGAACGCAACAGTGCTCAGCTCGGCACGTTGCCGGCTACTGCGGCCCCAAACCCGCTCATGCTCCCTTCCACGTGCCGTAATGACCTGACGCAGCGGAAGCCAAATCAACTGGCGATGAAGCAAAACCGGTGTAGTGAATTGCACGCGAAACTTAGGTGTCCCCACATCAAAAAGCAAGGCCGGGAACCGGCGTGTAGAACAACCGGTCAATCCTGCCCGGTGTCCAGCCAGATTGACCGTTCAGGCGCCGGCTCTTCAGCCCCAGTTCGGCCCGAATATCGTTCCAACGTGCGGATCTGTGACGGATCGAATCCAAAGAGGTCTTCAGTGCTGAATATCCGCTCAAAATCCGCAGAAGGGAGCAGTATGCGAAATCGATCCCCGCATTGTCGAAGGCGGTCGAGGTAGTATTCGGTATTCTCATCGGGCTGGGTAGGGTCCCACAATTCGGCCAGCTTGCTGTTGTCCGATAGGACAACGTCCCTCTTCGACCCTGTGATGTAGTACGCAACGACCGTCCCGGCGTCGGGTGAACGTTCACCTTTTCGAAGAGCTTCATACGGCGCACTCGCATGCCGTATGCCGCGCTCGACTTCGGCCGCATACACAGCCCACGAGTCTCCAATCGTTTCGCGTCTTCCAAAATCCGATGGCCGCCAAGTCCTGTGAAGTATTCGCTGAACCTCCGCAACATAAAAGCGGTGGAGGGTATGCCAGTCCTTACGGAGGATGAGTTCGATAGAGTGAAGATAGAAATCCCGAAGAAATGGTTCGAACGATCGGGGCGGATGAGACCGCAGAAGCGTCACCGGCTGGTCGTTGGACAGGGCCGCCAGAATCCGCGGACCTAGGGAAGCGGCGGTCGCATAGTGAGCGATGGGATACGCCAAAAGTCCAAACGGAAGCCGCGAGGAAACGTTCTGCCAGAATCTTGTGCGCGCTTCCTCACTTTCGAGATTGTCCGGTATTTGAGACGTCACTACATCGCCGGAGAATTGGACTGGCGTTACATTGTGAAGTTCCAGGACGGCGACGGAGTCGCGCAAAGCACCTGATCGCCACTGGTCTGCCGTCCTATACATCTGATCATCGTGAAACCTCGAGGTTCTCGACGAGATCGCGGCCCAGGCTCCATACAGCAGCGCCGCTGAGGCCGCCCGCTCCGTTGCGGAAAGTCTGTTCGGATCGGTGCTGCGATCTGCGTGCTGCTCGGAAGATTGCGCGGGAGGGGCGTGCTCGATGAGAGACTCGTTGAACCGAGTCAAGCGGTCCCGGAGAAGTCTGGCGATGTCGCTGTCTGAGCCTTGCCAGCCAATCCATGCTGATCTGGCTACCAGGGGAACGATGGCAACGTCGGCGACAGGTGAGAACAGGCCTGTTCGGTACTCTGATTCGGACGGATTCGCAGAGACGAAAATCAGCGGGGCCGCAGGGATCGTCCGATGGGCGTCGAGCAGGCCGGCTGCGGCAAGCAGTTCAAAACGGAACGCGGGTGAAGCTCTGATCACCAGGTCAGGCCGAACACGGAGCTGCGACGAAAGGGAAACCAGGAAGGGAACCACGACATCGCTCGCCGCTCGAACGGACCGGCACTCATCGGTGGGAGGCACACGGCGCGTGCCGGGTGATGACCAGTCTTTCGAATGGCGGGACGTTTTCCGCGGGGAGCTCTGCGCAACCATCCTCAACAATGCACGGGTCGATCCGTCTAGTCCTTGCTCGAAATCCAACGGATCGAGAAGCGTTCGACCGGGTACCGAATATACAGACGGGAGCCCCGGAGGAGTTGATAGGCGAAGTGCGAATCCATCGCGTCCGAGGGCGCATTCAATCCCGAGCATTTCGCAGCGGACGGCAAGATACGGCAGGAGAACATCGTGCACGTGGAAGGCTTCGAGGATGTCAGGGTTGACGGTCTGAATCCAATCGAAGAATGATGATATGAGAGCCCGCTCATCGTTCTTGTGAATGCGAAACGAGGCGCGGTCGCCTGACGAGGAATGTGCAGCTATCGCAGTGATCCGGTCCTCGGTACGGTCGGCCCGGCTGCGGAATCCTTCGCGGGAATGAGTGCGGATGCTGATCTGCGCGCGGAGAACTCGATCTATCGGACATCCGGCAAAGAAAGAGGAGCGGGCGTCAAACAACCAATGGTCGGCGGGGTCGGCAAGGAGGAAAAGCCGGTCGAGGTCCAGGTAAGAGTGAACGCGCTCATGACGCCGCTCCGATGTGTGGCGAATGAGCGTATGGACGCTCTCCCAGACATCTGGCCAACGCTGAAACCGGACGACCCTGCGCAAACCGACCGACCCTTCGAGCAGAAATGATTCGTGAGGAGAAGGGAGAAGTTCCGTTGATTCCTGTTCATCCAGCACGAGCCACGGGCGAAGTGGATGGTCGAAAGACTGGACGCCTTCGGACGAGCGTGCGTAGACTCGTACCGTGCGGTCGTCCAAAACGTGGATGCCGACTATGCCGTTCGGAACGACCGGTGTTCCGTCGGAAGACATCGCAGATTAGGGACGCTTGACGTCCTCAGACCGTGTGAAGGCCTTGAACAGATCGATGGGCACCGGGAAGATTGTCGTAGAATTGTTCTCGGTGGCGATCTCCCGAAGCGTTTGGAGATAGCGGAGTGTAATGGCGCTCGGCTGCAGGGAGAGAATTGCCGCTGCTTCGGAAAGCTTCTGCGCGGCCTGGAATTCACCTTCGGACGCGATGATTTTTGAGCGGCGTTCACGTTCAGCTTCCGCCTGCTTGGCCATTGCGCGCTGCATTTCCTGGGGAAGGTCGATATGTTTGACCTCGACGTTGGACACTTTGATGCCCCACGGCTCCGTCTGATGATCGATGATCTTTTGGAGTTGGAGATTGATCTTGTCCCGCTCTGCCAAAAGCTCGTCGAGCTCCGACTGTCCGAGCACGCTCCGCAGGGTTGTTTGCGACAACTGGGATGTTGCGAAGAGGAAATTCTCCACCTCGACGATGGCTTTTTCGGGCATCATTACCCGGAAATACACGACAGCATTGACCTTCAGCGACACATTATCCTTCGTGATGATGTCCTGGGGCGGAACATCCATGACCACTGTGCGCAGGCTGACTTTGACCATCCGGTCGATGAAGGGCCACAACCAGATGATACCCGGCCCTTTGGTTGCAATAAGTCGACCCAAGCGGAAGACCACTCCGCGTTCGTATTCGCGGAGGATCTTGACCGAGTTCGATGCGAGAAGAACGAACAGCAGGAGCGCAAAAAGCAGGACGGGGTTTGTCATAACGGTTTCTCCGGTACGGATTCGACGATTAGCGTCATGTTATCGATGCGCACGATGCGCACAGATGCTCCTTCTGGTATGGCGCTGCCGATCGCGTGCGCGTTCCACAATTCTCCGCGCACCATGATCGTGCCTGTGGGAGAGAGCTGAGTCCGGGCGGTACCCGAGGCGCCAATAAGGGCGTCCGCGCCGGTGGTCGGCCTTCTTCGTTGGGCCGTGAGACCGATGCCAATGACAAACACAAAGAAGCCGACGGTCATTGCTGCGACAAGCAGAATCACGGACCAGGAAATCTCCACGAACTCCAGTTCGGACGACGGACGGAACAACATGGCGGACCCGAGCAACAGCGCGATCGTGCCTCCTATGCCCAGCAATCCATGGCTCGCGATCTTGATCTCGAGAATGAAGAGAATGACCGCAAAAACAATGAGGGCAACGCCGGCATAGTTGACCGGCAGCGTTTGCATCGAGTAGAATGCAAGAATGATGCTGATGCCGCCGACGACACCCGGCAGAATGGAACCGGGATTATAGAGCTCGAACAGCAATCCGTACAATCCAAGCAAGAACAAAATGTAGGCGATATTCGGGTCGCTGATGATTCCCAGGAGTGACTCTGCGAACGACGGTTCATTCTCTTCGATCGTTGCCCCCGCTGTTGCCAGCTTGACCTCGCCGCCGGTTACCGATACGGACCGGCCGTCGATCTTCCGGAGCAAGGTACTGTCGTCGGGAGCGACGATGTCGATGACATTGCGGTCGAGGGCCTCTGATTCCGTCAGGGCCGTGCTTTTGCGGACCGCTTCCTCGGCCCACTGAACGTTGCGATTCCGGCGTCCGGCAATGGACCTGATAAAGGCCGCCGCATCGTTCGTGGCCTTTTCGTTCATGACCGAATCGATGCCCCCCTGCAGGTTTACCGGATGCGCGGCGCCAATATTCGTTCCGGGAGACATTGCTGCAATATGGCCTGCAATGGTGATGAAGACGCCGGCGGAACCGGCACGTGAGCCGGAGGGAGAAACATACACAATGACGGGGACAGGGGAGTCAAGGAGATCGCGCACGATGGAACGCGTGGACTCCAGGAGTCCTCCGGGCGTATTGAGGCGGAGAAGGACAGCTTGTGCAGCCGTGCGACGAGCGTCGTCAAGTCCCCGTTTGACGTATTCTGCCGTGGCCGGTGTAATAGGACCGTCGATCGTAAGTGCGCTGACCCGTTGCGCGGCCGATGATCCTGCAAGGAAGAGGGTGCAACAGAATACGAGAAAGGACCGCTTCATGGTGTCGACGGGCTGCGCGAGGGAAGTGGCGGAGAGAGTGGGATTCGAACCCACGATACCCTTTCAGGTATACACGCTCTCCAGGCGTGCCAGATAAACCACTCCTGCATCTCTCCGGAGCAAGTTGAAGAATACACAAAGATGACAGAAGAAGCAATCCGTTGATTTTCAGGGGACAATTGCGTTCTTTGCATCATCGCACGGACATCCATGGGTCAATTGATACTTGTTGCGGAGGATCAACAACACATCCGCAACCTCATCGAATACAAATTGAAGAACAGCGGCTATGATGTCGTCGCAGTCGAGGATGGCGCTGCCGCGCTTGAGAAAGCGCGGGAATTGTCGCCGGCTTTGATCATGCTCGACATCATGATGCCGCTCATGACCGGCTTTGAAGTGCTCGCTTCGCTCAAGAATGACCCGCATACGAAAGCCATTCCGGTCCTCCTGGTAACTGCTCAGAGCAAAGAACATGAAGTGCTGCGCGGCCTTGAACTCGGTGCTGAAGACTATATCACCAAGCCATTCAGCCCGAATGAACTCGCTGCCCGCGTCAAAAAAGTGCTCCTAAAGCACACCGCGACATAACTCTGGTCTCGGCCCTCACTTTCCCGCCGGGATGAGCCTCACCTTTCTCATTATCCTCGCGCTGACCGCAGCCATCACGTTCCTGGTGGTCATGGCCGCAGTCTCTCTCGTCATCCACAAGAATGCGGTAGCCCGACGTCAGCGCATTCAACGACGCCTTACGGAGGAGTATGCTGTTGCACTGACCGAAATGTTGATGACGGAACTCCCGTCATTACCCGCTACGGCCCCGTCCAGCGCGCGCTTCCGGCAATACGAATCCTTGCTCGAGCCGATCAAGAAACAGCTCCAATCCCTTTCCCGCCGTCGGCGGCGAATTCACCGGACGGCACTTTTGGAAGTCATGCTCGACTACGCGCAGGACCTTACGGGGGAGGCGGCCGACCGCGTCGTCTATGCAGCGTATAGCCTCGACTATGTGCAAGAGCTCATTGCCGAGTTGAAGAGCCGGCAGTGGTATTCAAGAGCCCAAGCTGCGCGAGACCTTGGCGTCATCGGAGCAAAGCGGGCCATCGGAGGCCTGACGGCGGCGCTCGAAGACGACCATCCCGATGTGCGATTTCAGGCCATCCAGGCGCTGATTGTGCTCGTCGGAGCTGATGCGCTCCGCACGATCTTCAGGGTCGGTGGTCGGTTATCGACCTGGAATATGATGGGTCTCTCAGTAATCGTGCTCCGGTTCAAGGAAGATGTTGTTCCGCATCTTATCGAAGGACTGTATGCGGCCGACCAGTCGTTCGTCCTCTTTTGCATAGAAATGCTCGCAGAGATCGGGTTTGTGTCGGCCGTGGAGCCATTGCGCAGAATAGCGACGGATTATCCCAACGTGGTCGTCCGGGCCAAGGCTATCGAGGCGCTTGGCAGGCTGGGAGATGAACGCGCAGAGCCTCTCTTGTTGAAGAACGCGTCGAATCCATATCCGGTCATGCGATTGCGGGCACTTCAAGCCTTGCGCAAGGTCGGATCGCCGGCCGCGTTGCCGGTGCTCGAAGAACGACTTCGTGAAGGGCCCCTTGAAGAAAAGATCGCCGCCGCGCGAGCCATGGCGCGCACGGGCCTCGAAGGGTGGACGGTTTTGGAACGGATGCGGAAAGAAGAAGGAACACTGGCGGCAGCAGCAGCGGTTCAGGTCCTCGAAGAATTGTCGATCGGAGGTTCTGCATGACCGCCGTTACCGTTCTTCAGTTCCTGTTCGACACGTATTTCGTGTTTGTCGTGTTGTATTTTCTGATCGTCAATATCACATATTTCATTCTGTTGTGGCTGTCGTTCCGGGAGATCGTCAATTATATGCACCGGAATCTGTTCACCGATTTCCGATCGGTCGTGCAGTCTGAAATAACACCGCCAGTCTCTATCCTTGCGCCGGCGTATAATGAAGAACAGACCATTGTTGAATCTGTGAAGAGCCTCCTCAAGCTCGCCTACGGCGAGTATGAGGTCATCGTCATCAACGACGGTTCAAAAGATGGCACACTGGCACGCATGATCGGTCAATTCGACCTGTTCCCCTCGAAGCGTGTGTATGTTGAGCACATACCAACTCAGGCGGTCCGGGGGATTTACAGGTCGCGTCAAATTGCGTATCAGAACCTCATTGTCGTCGACAAAGAGAATGGGGGAAAGGCTGACGCACTCAACGTTGGCATCAATGCAGCGCAGTTCGCACATGTGCTGAGCATTGACGCCGATTCGATCCTCGAGGACGATGCGCTCCAAAAAGTCATGAAGCCGTTTCTTGAAGATGATACGGTGGTCGCTGCGGGGGGGATCGTGCGGATCGCTAACGGTTGCGAGATCGTTAACGGCAGGGTGGTTCATGTCGGCCTGTCAAAGAAGCTCCTGCCGATCTTCCAGGTTGTGGAATATTTCCGTGCTTTTCTTTCCGGAAGGATGGGTTGGCAAGCCGTGAACGGTTTGTTGATCATTTCGGGGGCATTTGGCATGTTTAAACGGGCCGCTGTCATCGACGTCGGAGGATACCGGCACGATACGGTGGGCGAGGACATGGAGCTGGTTGTCCGGCTCCACCGCACAATGCGAGAACGGAGGATTCCGTACAGAGTTGTATTCGTGCCGGACCCGGTATGCTGGACGGAGGCGCCAGAATCTGTAAGCATACTCTCCCGGCAAAGGAATCGTTGGCATCGCGGTCTGCTGGATGTGCTGTGGATGCATCGGACGATGCTTTTCAACGAGAAGTTCGGCGTCATCGGCTCGGCAGCTATGCCCTACTTTCTTTTTGTGGAACTCCTCGGGCCGGTGTTTGAATTCTTTGGGTACGTCACGCTTGCCATGCTTTGGTGGATGGGGGCCGTGAACGTTCCGATGACCATTCTATTCTTCATCGTTGCGCTATTCTACGGCGTCATGTTCTCTGTCGGAGCCGTACTTTTGGAAGAGATCTCCTTCCGAAGATATCCCAACCCCAAACACCTTGCCCTATTGTTGTCGGTTGGAGTTCTGGAGAATTTCGGATACCGCCAGCTGACGATGCTGTGGCGGATCAAAGCATTCTGGGATTATGCGAGGGGGAAAAAGGGGTGGGGAAGCATGCAGCGGACCGGTTTTGCCCGGCCCGCCGCCGGGACCATGTAGCGGCGGAAGGGGAGGGATTCGAACCCTCGATACCCTTGCGGGCATTCCGGTTTTCGAGACCGGCCGATTCAACCACTCTCGCACCCTTCCGGGGTGGCTTCACAGACAAATATACTGAAGAATCGATGGATTTCCAACGAAGACCGAATGTCGGAATTTCCGGACGCATCATGAGATTTGCAGTGCTGATGACGATCGCGCAACTGACCGTGAACGGGTTGCACGCGCAGGAAGGTGAGTGGCCGTTGCCGGCAAAACCGGTTCACTCCGTCGCCGGTGCGGAATACGGAATCGACGCTTTTGACCGGATCTACGGACCAATGCATCTCGCTACGGCGTACGGTGGAACGCGAGGTCCCGCCGGCACGTTCTACGGTAAGTTCCACGTCGCATCCCGTTTTAGGCAGACAGGAGCCCAGGCGGAAGCGGAAGCATATCCAATATTCAGTCGGGGATCGTATGGATATGCTGCCTATGCGTATTCCGGAAGTCCGCTGTTTCCCCGTCATAGGGTGGGAATCGAAGCGTACCAGGCTTTCGAGTGGTCCATTGAAGGATCGATGGGCGTTCGACTCTTTGCATTTGACGATCGTCGGACGATTACACTTCTTACCGGATCGGCGTCGTTGTACAGCGGCAATTTCTTGATTTCCGCGCGTCCCTATGTGACCGTGAATGTTCCGGAAAGTGCGTGGTCGTTTGTGGCGTCAGGCCGGTATTATTTTGGCGAAGCAGAGGAATATGTATCGGTCCGGATTGGTGCGGGATTCGCACCGGACGAACGTTCGATCCAATCGAACACGGGCTTTCCGGGAAAGCAGATCTTCTATCTCCAATCGCAGACTGGAGGGTCGGGCATTCAATTCGAGATCACACGGAAGGTGCTGGCAGGCATCCAGGTGGACCTAACGCGGCAGGAATTGAGCTTTCTCCCCGGGTCGTTTGTGCTCGATGTTTCTGCACACACGTCGATACGCGTGATCTTGTAGCGCGTACGGCGAGTCACAACCCGTTGCGTTGACAAATGGAGCAAAACTGACTATCTTTGACGACACCATGCACACACACATCACAAAACGCAGTAAGCAAAGAGACCGCATTTTTCACGTTCTCAAGCGAACGCGTTCACATCCGACGGCTGAATGGGTATTTGACCAGGTCCGCGAGGAGATGCCGAAGATCTCGCTCGGTACTGTGTACCGTAATCTCCACGTCCTGAAGGAACAGGGAAAGATTCAGGAACTGGACTTCGGCGAGGGGATCAAGCGGTACGATGCATTTCTCGGGGAACACTACCATTTCGTGTGCGAAATGTGCGGGACTGTGCAGGATCTGGAAGTTCCAAGACTTCAGGACGTCAATGCACGCGTCCAGGAGATCGTCCCTGAACGGATTCGGTCTCACAGACTCGATTTCTTCGGCACGTGTACCAAATGTTCTAGCAAAATCTGACGGGCTGCCCCACGCCACGCTTCACGGTCCTTTGTTGCCGCCGAATCCAGCGGTCCCCACGATGTGTTTCCGCCCAACACCACTTCCTGAGGAGTAGATATGTCAGTTCAGGTAGGTCACCACGCGCCCGATTTTTCCCTGGTCGACACCGACAAGAAGCCCCGGACGCTGAAGGAATTTCTGGGATTGAAGACCGTACTTGTGTTCTTCCCCGGCGCTTTCACCGGCGTGTGCACCAAGGAAATGTGCGCAATTCGCGATTCTATGACGCGGTTGAATGAACTCAACGCCCATGTCATCGGGATCAGCGTTGATTCGCCATTTGCCAACAAGGCGTTCGCAGCCCAGAACAATCTTCAATTTCCAATCCTGAGCGATCTTCATCGGGAAGTAATAACGAAGTACGGCATCATTCAGGAGAACTTTGCAGGCCTCGCAGGATATCGTACGGCAAAGCGCTCGGTGTTTGTGCTGGACATGAACGGGGTCGTACAGTATGCGTGGATCACAGATAATCCGGGGGTCGAGCCGAATTACGAGGAAGTCACGAAAGCGGTCGGCTCGTTCAAGTAGGACTGGCATTCCCTGCCGGTGATACGCAGTGCAGGTTTGCAGACGGGAACCTGCCAATATTCATTATGAATCCCCAAATATGAACATGCTTTCTCCAGGAGACGTAGCTCCAGATTTCACTCTGACCACCGGCGCCGGAACCACAGTGTCTCTCAGGGATTTCCGCGGAAAGAAAGTGGTCCTGTTCTTCTACCCAAAGGACGACACGCCTGGTTGCACGAAAGAAGCATGTTCTTTCCAGGATCATATCGGGATCTTGGATAAGAAAGGAGCGGTTGTTCTGGGGATCAGCGCCGACGGCGTCGACTCACACGCCGCATTCGCGGACAAATTCGGGCTTACCTTCCCGCTGCTCAGCGATCCCGAGAAGTCCGTGATCAAAGGATACGGTGTATGGCAGAAAAAGACGATGTACGGTCGGATATTCCATGGCATCGTTCGCACGACGTTTGTCATTGACGAGCGGGGGAAGATCGCACGGGTTTTTGAACGCGTGAAAGTTGATGGCCACATACAGGAAGTCCTCGAAGCCCTTTGACCTGTTGAACTCCTCTACGAACTCCATGGTCCTGGTCTCCCGCCGCGAAACGTTTAGCGCCTCCCATCGCCTGTACAATCCAACACTTTCCGACGCGCAAAACGCCGCGATCTACGACAAGTGCGCCAATCCAAACGGTCACGGGCACAATTATGAATTGGAGGTCGTTGTTGCAGGTCCCGTGCAGGAGGCGACCGGTTACGTCGTCGACCTGAAAAAGCTGAAGTCGATCATCCGGCGTGAGGTCGTCGACAAACTCGACCATAAGCACCTCAACCA
Source organism: Ignavibacteria bacterium RIFCSPLOWO2_12_FULL_56_21 (assembly GCA_001802945.1). Taxonomy (GTDB): domain Bacteria; phylum Bacteroidota; class Ignavibacteria; order UBA10030; family UBA10030; genus 2-02-FULL-55-14. The sequence continues at coordinate 54,333 of MHAK01000080.1, forward strand.
TGACGTCGACTTCTTGCGCGGCCAGATACCGACCGCGGAGAATATCGCCCGGGCCATATGGAACGTCTTGGAGACGCGGATCACGGAAGGCCGCTTGTATGCAGTCCGTCTGCGCGAAACGGAAAACAACGTCGTCGAATATCGGGGTGACCGGTGAATCACACGAGGATAGAGCGCATCGTCGGGCAATTGTTGGAGGAATTGGAGGAGAATCCGAATCGGGAAGGACTCCGTTCAACGCCTGCCCGAGTCGCCCGGATGTACAAATTCCTCACAAAAGGATACAACGAAGATCTGACCAAGGTGCTCAATGGCGCCGTCTTCAAGGAAGAATACAGCGAAATGGTCATTGTCAAGGACATCGATTTCTTTTCGCTGTGTGAGCACCATCTCATCCCGTTCTTTGGAAAGTGTCACATCGCCTACATCCCGAACGGTAGGATCATCGGCCTCAGCAAGTTGCCCCGTATCGTGGAGATGTTTGCGCGACGGCTGCAGGTTCAGGAACGGATGACGAATCAGATCGCTCAAACGCTCTTCAAGGTCCTGAAACCGCAGGGCGTCGCTGTCGTCATGGAGGCGCGGCACCTGTGCATGGTCATGAGGGGAGTCGAAAAACAGAATTCAACTGCGACAACGAGCGCCATGTTCGGCACTTTCCGCAAGGACGTAAAAACGCGGACCGAATTTCTCACCCTCGTCCAGCATCCATCCCGATTCTAATGGCCCGTCCTCCTGTGGTCTGGGTGACCGGTGCCGGCAGCGGCATTGGCCGCGCGCTGGCCGAAGCGTTTGCCAGCGCAGGATGCGCCGTGGGCGTAACGTCGCGCTCCGCCGCCCGCATCACGCGGGTCGCCGCATCGTCCGCTCGCATTGTTCGGTGCGCATGCGATGTTCGGAACAGCTCGTCCGTGCGACGGGCGCATGTGCGCATCGTGCGTAGCCTGGGACCCGTGGACATCCTCGTCAACAACGCTGGAGTAACGGTCTTCAAGAAGTTGCTAAGCACAAACGAACGCGAATTCACTGAAATCGTCGACACCAACCTCGGCGGAGTGTACCGAGCGACGAGGGAAGTGTTGCCGTCGATGGTCCGTCGCCGAAAAGGGACGATCGTGACCATTCTTTCATATGCCATCAAGACCACCTATACGAGTTCTTCGGCATATACAGCTTCGAAGTCGGGGGCCGAGGCATTATTGCGGGTCCTCCGTGAAGAATTGCGGGGGAAGGGGATTCGAGTTGTGAATGTAATTCCGGGCGCGGTGAATACAGCCATGTGGCCGAAGACCGTGCGTCGCTCTCAGGCGGACGTCATGATGGCGGCGGACGAACTTGCTGACGAAATCGTGCGAGCGTCGTTGAAGCAGGGGACGGTGGTGGCAGAAGAGATTGTCGTGCGTCCTCGTGTGGGAGACCTTCGCTTGTGAGTGAACACGAGTGTGCGTCCCGTGAGTCGCACGTAAAGACAGAACCAGGACGCTTGTGGTTGCCGACCACCGGAGCGTTTGGTATATTACAGGCGTATTCAGAATGATGTTCACCTCCCGCCGTTCGATCGCTTTTCTCGCCCCTCTGACCCTCCTTGCGTTGGCCGGTTGCGGAGTGTTTGAGCCCGTGGGAACATTCTTTGCCCAAGGCTACCGCAACACCGTATCGTATTTCAACGCCTATTACAACGCCGAGCGGCAGTTCAGTGCCGCGGAGGTCGAGATCCTCGAAGCCGAAAGGCTGCGGGTTCGCGGCGTCCGCACAGCGACGACGCAATCCGTCGCTATCCCGACCACTGCCCGCGCGAAATTAACGGCCGTCATCGACAAGTGCTCGAATATTCTTGCTTTTCATTCACGCAGCAGCCTCGTCGATGATGCCCTTCTGCTCATTGGCCGGTCCTACTCGTACCTCGGCGAACACGTCAAGGCGGAACGAAAATTCTCCGAGCTCCTCGTACAATTTCCGACGAGTGAACTGGCGCTGGAAGCGGAAATCCGTCTCGGCGTGGCGATCTCCGACCAGGGGCGCGGGGAAGACGCCCAACTGGTCCTGGAACCAGCTATGAAAAAGGCGGCTGACACCGGCAACGATGAGATGCAGGCGATCGCGTTGGCACGATTGGCCCGCATCAGCCGAGATCTGGGTCAACTTCAACAGTCGATCGCATTCTATGCCCGTCTGCGGGCAGTGACGGGCCGGGAAGAAATCGCTGCGACGGCGCTCATCGAAGAGGCCGGGGTGCTTCTGGACGAAGGGAAACCTGAAGAGGCCCTCGAGCTCGTCGACGGTATTCACAACGTTACGGATGACCCGTACTTCCTGTATCAGGCCGGCCTCCTGTCCTCCGCTGCGCTCTCCACTAGCGGCCGTTATGCCGCATCGATCAGCCGGTTGGACTTGCTCCTCAACGACTTTCGTTATCGTGACAGGCAAGGCTGGATCCGCCTGGAACGCGCCCGGGTTCTGGAGGATTCCGCAGATATCCCCGCGGCGATCGAGGAATACCGTTTAGTCGACACCACCTACGCACGTCAGGAGATCGGTGCGAGAGCGGCATTTTCCCTGGGTCATCTGTACGAAACCAGCAACGTCAACTATGCGGCAGCGAAGCTCTCGTACGAACGGGCGGCTGCAGTTGTCGGTACACCATTCGCGGCCGACGCTCGGAAACGACATCAGGCAATGAGCAGGTACTTTGTCCTACAGGAACGGTTGCGGCTCGCGGATAGCATGCGTACAGCGGCGCACTCGCTTGCTTCCGATTCACTGAGATCGGAAAGTCTTCAGCAACGGAAAGATTCGCTTGACGCGGCGTACTCATCGATCGTTCAGGATATCGGAGAATGGTTCTACCTCGACCTTCAACGTCGCGATTCGTCCATCGTGTGGCTGCTCCGCAGCATTGCGGTGGGGAAATCGCACGCGGGAACGGCGCGGTGCTTGTTCATCCTCGCCGACCTTGCACAAGTCGACTCGAGCGGCATATTGGAACGGCCCGACCTATATTTGCGCAGGATCGTCGATTCGTTCCCGACAACCGCGTATGCGGGAGCGGCGCGCAGCCGACTCGGACTCACCGAAGCCGACTCGACGGATCCCGCTCTGCAATTGTATGTCCATGCCGAAGAAGTGCTCTTGCGGGGCGAGTATGACAGTGCAGCCCGATCATTCGAAAATGTCTCGAAAATCTATCCGGCTTCGACGCTTTCCGGAAAAAGCACATACGCCGCCGGATGGGTCTATGAATACCATTTGACGCGATTGGACAGCGCGTTGGTCCGATACAGAGAGGTGGTCGCCAAATATCCGCGGACTCCGTACGCATTGGAGGCCCAAAAAAAGCTGGTTTCGATAACGCCCCCTTCCGACACTCTGACTGTTCCCTCAAGGATGAGAAACGACGAACGGCCCGCACAACCGCCAGGTGCAAAGAAGCCTGGAGAGACGGTGGAAGAAGTCCCGAGTTCCCAAAACAAAGGGAAGATTGAGTGAAACGTTTCCAGACGATGTCCGTTGTCATATCCCTGGAGGAAATCGCAGAAGGCATTTATGTATTGACGCTGGAATGTCCGGAGATCGCGAAACTTACAGAACCCGGACAATTCGTGAACGTGCGCATGCACGACGCTCATTCGGAACCATTGCTTCGGCGTCCGTTCAGCGTTTCCTTTGTCGAGGGTGACCGATTGGAGCTGCTGTTCAATGTCATCGGGACCGGAACGCGATTTCTGTCGACACGCAGGCCCGGAGACGCGGTCGACCTGCTTGGCCCGCTTGGTGTTCCCTTCCACATCGACGACACGTTTGAAACTGCGCTTCTCCTGGCGGGCGGGGTCGGCGTTGCCCCGTTTCCGATGCTTCGTGCGGCGCTGGAAAGAGCCGGCAAGAAAGTCATCACGCTGCTTGGGGCTCGTTCGGGCGTTCAGATCGCCGATCGGCGTCTGAACAATGCGTACGTGGCGACCGACGACGGCAGCCGCGGATTTCATGGATCGGTCGTCGACCTCTTCCATGCGACAGTTGCACGAAATGCCATTCTTCGGCCCAAGATCTTTGCGTGCGGGCCGAATCGTATGCTTTCAGTCGTCGCGGCTGCAGCGCGCACGATCGGAATGGACTGCGAACTTTCACTCGAAGGGGAAATGGCGTGCGGGATAGGGATCTGTCAGGGATGCCCGGTAGAGCGGAGCAGAGAAGGCCGTAAATACGCGCTTGTGTGCACGGATGGGCCCACCTTTAACAGCAGGGACGTGGTGATATGACAGTCAAGACCTCATTCATGCTGCGTCATGTCGAGTTTCAGAACCGCGTGTTTGTCGCGTCGGGCACCTTCGGGTATGGCGATGAGATCAACGATCTTGTCGATCCGAACAAGCTCGGCGGAATCGTCACGAAATCACTTTCGTGGAAGCCGCGCGACGGAAATCCTCCGCGGAGGATCGCTGAGACTCCCTCGGGCATGCTCAATTCCATCGGACTCGCGAATATCGGCGTCCACACGTTTATCGAGAAGAAACTCCCGTTCCTTCGGACGTTGAAGACAAGGATCATCGTGAACATTGCGGCGTCGTCCGTGCAAGAGTACTGCGACGTTCTTGCCCTCTTGGAACGACACGATGGAATCCACGGCTATGAGATCAATGTGTCCTGTCCGAATGTGAAGGAAGGAGGATTGAGTTTCGGAACGAACGTCGACCGGACCCGGGAGATCACGGAACGATTGCGTCCGCTGACGGAAAAGCCGCTCATCATCAAGCTGACGCCGAACGTCACACACATGTCGGAATTTGCCCGCGCCGTTAAAGACGCGGGTGCGGACGCTGTCTCGTGCATCAATACGCTCGTCGGAATGGCTGTAGACGTTCGCACGCGCACACCAAGGCTTTCCACGGTGACGGGAGGTCTTTCGGGACCCGCCATAAAACCGATCGCATTGGCGAAGGTGTTCGAAGTGGCGAAGTCGGTGGACATCCCCATTTTCGGTATCGGAGGTATCACCACGGCTGATGATGCGATCGAGTTCCTGCTTGTCGGTGCATGTGCGGTGCAGGTCGGAACGACGAATTTCGTCGACCCCGGGGCATCCGTTCGAATTGCAGAAGGTATCGCGGGCTACGCTTCATCAAATGGTATCGACGACGTGGGAAAACTTGTGGGGTCGTTGAAAGCAGACGTGAAGGCATCGGTTCTGCAAACCTGGCTCTGAGCACATGAGTGCGGGGACGCCGCTGAGATCAGACCTGAAACGTGATAGTCATAGAGCGCCCGAATCGCGCATCTCTACGCTGCCGACCGGCGTTTCGTCGTATGAAGAGGCGATCGGTTTTCTCTATGGACTGCAGTCGTTCGGCATAAAACTCGGACTTCACAACATCAGATTCCTTCTGAAGAAGTTGGGGGACCCTCATCGTCGGTTCCGTGTGATTCACGTTGCCGGCACAAACGGCAAGGGCTCCACGGCCTCCATGATCGCAGCGATCCTCACCGCCGCGGGCCGGAAAACTGCGCTGTACACGTCGCCGCATCTCGTGGATTTTACAGAGCGCATGAGGGTAGACGGAAGAGCCGTTTCGAAAGAATCGGTTGTCCAATGGACGCACGTGCTGGAGGCAGATGTTCAACGCATATCTGCGACTTTTTTCGAGACCGTGACGGCCATGGCCTTCGCCTGGTTTGCCGAAGAGAGGGTGGACTGGGCAGTCGTGGAAACGGGGTTGGGGGGACGTCTCGATGCGACGAACGTCGTTCACCCGGAGCTGACGGTCCTCACATCGATCGGAAAAGAACACACCGCAATCCTCGGTCGCACGTTCACCGCCATCGCACGGGAAAAGGCGGGCATTCTTAAGCACTCCATACCGTGCATCTGCGGTGTCGAGCGACGAGCTGCGGCCGATGTTATCAGGTCGACGGCCAAGTCGCTTCGGGCGCCGATCCGATGGTCGACGGCAGGTCGGGTCGTTCTCCGCAGACAAGACATTGAACATGTGCATCTCGATGTCGATGGTCCGTATGGTCGATGGAAGAACCTGGAGGTTGGATTGGGGGGGAAATACCAGATAAAGAACGTTCGCCTGGCGCTTTTAGCGGTGCATGTCTTGAATGCGCGGAAGGCATTGAGCATCCCCGAATCCGCAGTACGCACTGGGCTTCGCCGGGTGAAAGAGCTGTCGGGAATTCGGGGCAGAATGTCTGTAGTTCATCGGCAGCCCAGGATTCTTGTCGATGTTGCGCATAATCCGGACGCAATGCGGGAACTTGCCGCGGCTCTGCGTGCAATGGACCTGAAGCGCTTGCACGTGGTATTCGGCGTCGCCCGGGACAAGGATGTTCGATCGATGGCTCGAGCGTTGAAGCCGTGCGTCGTCGATGTGATGATTGTCGCAGCGCGCACGCCCAGATCGGTCCCAGCAGAAGAGTTGCTCGCGATCTTCCATTCTATGGGAATCGATGCGACGGTCGCCCGATCGGTGGAAGACGCGGTGCGAACACTCCGCGACGGGTCGGACCCAACGTCGACAATTCTGGTCACCGGTTCGCATTTCGTCGCAGGCGAGGCAGTTGCATTTCTGGAAGGCCGCGAGTACTTGACAATCAGTCAATAATGGACTATACTCGTGTGGGGCGTCCGCCCCATCCGTTCTGTTTCTTTCCATCCGTCTCATTTCTCCGACGTCACTTAATCTCCCTATCTGACCTCGTTTTTTTCTTCGAGTGTACCGTTGCGGACCATCTTACCCGCGCTTCGCGCGCACTTCTGTTTGTCACTTTATGTAGGGGTACCTTCGCATGCCGATGGACATAACTGAACTCAAGTCGAAAAAGATCGCCGAGCTCAATGAGATCGCAAAAGAGCAGAATATTCCCGGCTACAGCGATCTCCGAAAGCAGGAACTGATCTTCAAGATCCTTGAGGCGCAAAGCCAGAAGGACGGTCTTGGCTTCAGCAAAGGAGTGTTGGAAGTACTCCCCGACGGGTATGGATTCCTCCGCTCGGTGAGCTACAACTACCTTCCCTCTCCCGACGACATTTACGTCTCGCCTTCGCAGATCAAGAAATTCGGACTTCGCACGGGGGACACTGTCACCGGACAGGTACGGCCCCCGAAGGAAGGGGAGCGGTTCTTTGCCCTGCTCCGCGTAGAAGCGGTCAATGAGGACCATCCGGATCAGATCAGGGAACGCGTACTGTTCGATAACCTCACGCCGTTATACGCCGCAAGCCGCATCAAGCTCGAAACGGTTCCCGGTGAATACGCCATGCGCGTGCTTGATCTGTTGTCGCCCATAGGCAAGGGACAGCGGGGCATGATCGTCTCCCCGCCAAAAGCCGGAAAGACCATCCTTCTGCAGAAGATCGCCAACAGCATCGCCCGCAACCATCCCGAAGTCAAGCTGATCGTCCTCCTGATCGACGAACGTCCCGAAGAGGTGACTGACATGGAACGATCAGTCAGTGCTGAGGTGGTCAGTTCGACGTTCGACGAACCGCCTGAGCGCCACGTGCAGGTGTCCGACATGGTCCTCGAAAAAGCGAAACGGCTTGTGGAGGCCAAGAAGGATGTCGTGGTGCTTCTGGACAGCATCACGCGTCTGGCCCGGGCCCACAACACGGTTGTTCCGCATTCCGGAAAGATCCTGTCCGGCGGTGTGGACGCGAATGCGCTCCATCGTCCAAAACGATTCTTCGGCGCGGCCCGCAACATTGAAGAAGGCGGAAGCCTGACGATCATTGCAACGGCTCTTGTGGAAACGGGCAGCCGAATGGATGAAGTGATCTTCGAGGAATTCAAAGGAACGGGCAACATGGAGATCGTGCTCGATCGGGGTCTGAGCGACAAGCGCGTCTTCCCGGCCATCAATGTCAACCGGTCCGGAACGCGCAAAGAAGAGCTCCTGATGGACGCCGACGATTTGAGCCGAGTATGGATCCTGCGCAAGTTCCTCAGTGACCTCAGTCCGATCGAATCGATGGAGCTCCTGCTGGACAAGATGCGGGGCACGAAATCGAACAAGGAATTCCTCAAGGTCATGAACAGCTGATGACAAACATATGAGCACTACTGCGGAAGTGGTCATCGTCGGGGCATGTCGGACGCCCGTTGGTTCGTTCCAGGGATCACTGAGCGCACTTACGGCCCCGAAGCTCGGCGCGATCGTGATTAAGGAGGCCCTCCGGCGTGCTGGAGCTCAGGCAGCCGACGTGGACGAGGTAATCATGGGCAATGTACTGACGGCCGGAGAAGGTCAGGCACCGGCACGACAGGCCGCATTGTTCGCCGGACTTCCTCAGTCGGTTGAATGTATGACGATCAATAAAGTGTGCGGGTCCGGGCTGAAGGCCGTGATGCTCGCTGCGCAGGCAATTCAACTCGGTCACGCGAATGTCATCGTCGCCGGCGGCATGGAAAGCATGTCCAACGTGCCGTATATCCTGGACAAGGCTCGTTCGGGCTATCGCCTGGGTCATGGACAAATCGTCGATGCCATGATCAAGGACGGTTTGTGGGACGTCTACAACGACTACCACATGGGTAACGCCGCAGAATTGTGCGCAAAGGAATGTGAAGTTCCGCGGGAAGCCCAGGATGCGTTTTCCATCGAGTCGTACAGGCGCGCGCAATCCGCCTGGAAGGAAGGGCGCTTCACGGACGAGGTTGTCCCGGTGTCGATCGAAGGCAGGAAGGGGACCGAAACAGTTGCACAGGACGAAGAACCATTCAAGACGAATTTTGACAAAATACCTGCTCTGAAGCCGGCATTCGTGAAGGAGGGGACGGTCACAGCGGCCAATTCCTCAAAGATCAACGACGGCGCAGCCGCACTCGTTGTCACGACGCGTGCCGTCGCCGAAAGAAAGGGCTGGTCCCCGCTCGCGAGGATCGTCGCCTACGGTTCGCATGCGCAAAAGCCGGAGTGGTTTACGACCGCCCCTGCCGACGTGATCACGAAAGTACTGGCACGAGCGGGACTGACGCAGGATCAGATCGACTTGTTTGAGATCAACGAGGCTTTCGCAGTCGTTACACTTGCCGTTAACAAGAAACTCGGCCTCGACAACGCGAAGGTGAACGTGAACGGAGGAGCCGTTGCGATCGGCCATCCGATCGGCGCAAGCGGCGCACGCATTCTTGTGACACTCCTCAACGCACTCAAACAGCGAAATGCACGAAGGGGTATGGCTGCGATTTGCATCGGCGGCGGTGAAGCTTCCGGAATGATTGTTGAGCGCTCGTTCTGACCAGATCTTCCAACTCACACCTCACCATGGCCAACATAACGAACGTCGCTGTCATCGGCTCGGGCACGATGGGCAACGGCATCGCACACGTATTCGCCCAACACGACTTTTCCGTTGCGCTGTGCGACGTGCAACAGGGATTTCTTGACCGCGCTCTCGCAACGATCGCCGGCAATCTCGACAGGCAAGTGAAGAAGGGAACGATTACCGAAGACATCAAGAAGAAGACCCTGGCAGGGATAACGGCAACCACTGACCTCAGTGCTGCTGTATCAACTGCGCACATCGTTATCGAAGCGGTCACGGAGAATGTGGCCGTGAAAAAAGAGCTGTATCGGAGGCTCGACAGCCTGACCCAACCGCACACGGTCCTGGCCTCTAACACTTCCTCCATTTCCATCACCGAACTCGGGGCCGTCACCGGACGTCCCGACATGGTGATCGGCATGCATTTCATGAACCCCGTCCCAGTCATGAAGCTCGTGGAAGTCATTCGGGGTCTTGCAACATCAAACGATACGTTTGCGATCGTCAAAGGTCTGACGGAAAAACTGGACAAGACGCCCGTTGAAGTGAACGACTATCCCGGCTTTGTGTCCAATCGGGTGTTGTTACCCATGTTGAACGAAGCAATGTATTGCGTCATGGAAGGCGTCGCAACGCCGGAAGCGATCGATACCGTCATGAAGCTTGGCATGAATCACCCGATGGGTCCTCTGCAGCTTGCCGACTTCATCGGGTTGGATGTGTGCTTGTCGATCATGGAAGTGCTGCATACGGGGTTGGGCGACACGAAATACCGTCCGTGCCCATTGCTGAAAAAGATGGTCGCCGCAGGCCATCTCGGGAAGAAAAGCGGACGCGGTTTCTACGCCTATTCATAGATATTCCCCATGGACTTCGCATTCAACGAAACTCATTTGATGATTAGAGAGACCGCCCGGAAATTCGCCGAGGAAGTTCTTGCCCCGAGCGCGGACGAACGAGATGAGAAGGAGGAATTTCCACGGGAAGCTGTGCGACAAATGGGGGAGCTGGGATTTATGGGAATGATGGTGTCGGAGCAGTATGGCGGGGCCGGACTCGATACGATCTCCTATGTCACAGCGATGGAAGAAATCTCGAAAGTCGACGCATCTGCAGGCGTTATCATGTCGGTCAACAATTCCCTGGTCTGTTGGGGGATCGAGAGCTATGGATCAGAAGAGCAGAGACAAAAGTATCTAAAAGACCTGGCGTCGGGAAAGAAGTTGGGTGCATTTGCCCTTTCGGAGCCCGAGGCGGGGAGCGATGCCACAAATCAGCGCACGACGGCCGTTCGCGACGGCGCCGACTATATCTTGAACGGTACAAAGAATTGGATCACGAACGGACTATCGTCGGATGTGGTGCTTGTCATGGCGGCCACGGACCGGACGAAAGGCCCCAAGGGTGTCTCCGCATTCATTCTTGAGAAAGGGATGCCCGGATTCACGGTCGGCAAGAAAGAGCGAAAGCTCGGAATACGCAGCTCGGACACTGTTTCGCTGATGTTTCAGGATGTTCGGGTCCCAGTTGCGAACCGCATCGGTGAAGAGGGAAGCGGTATCAAGTTCGCGCTAAAGACCCTCGATGGCGGACGTATCGGGATCGCAGCGCAAGCCTTGGGTATCGCCCAGGCATGTCTCGAGGCATCGATCGCGTACAGCAAGGAACGGAAAGCGTTCGACCAACCGATCGGGCACCTCCAGGCGATCCAGTTCAAGATCGCCGACATGGCCACGAACATCGCCGCCGCACGCTGGTTGACGCTGGATGCGGCGGTTCGCAAGGACAAGAACGAGCGGTACGGACAGGTGGCTGCAATGGCGAAACTGTATGCTTCCAAAGTTGCAGTTCAGTCTGCCCTGGAAGCGATCCAGATCCATGGAGGATACGGGTACGTGCGCGAGTACAAAGTTGAGAGATTCTTGAGGGATGCCAAGATCACGGAGATCTATGAGGGCACGTCCGAGATTCAGAGGATTGTTATCGCGAGGGGATTGCTTGGGTAGTTCGGGAATTCCCGGAACAGCGGCGCGTTACCGGCATATATTGGAAACACGTGAATGAGGCGGTCACCGGACCGCCTTTTGAATTTTTCGTCCTTCAGCATCCGTCGACGGTTGTAGAGCTCTCCTCGCTCAGGTAACGGACAAATCTGTTCCTTTCGTCGACAAGAACGTTCTTTGGCTTCTTGGGCCGTTCGGAAACTGCGAATGCCATGATAATGATCTCGTCCCCTGAACGGATAAGGTGTGCGGCAGCGCCGTTCATTTCAATTGCACCAGCTCCTCTCGGTCCTTTGATCACATAGGTCTCGAGTC